>PLKG01000131.1 GCA_003140595.1 Acidimicrobiaceae bacterium
TTATTATTGAGTCAACCCTAAGAAGTCCTTCAGCACGCGAAAGCGCCGTTCGACTGACTGAAGACTCTTGTAGTGAGCGACGACCTGGGCGGTCGAGGCGGTCTTGTTGTCGAGCGAGGTCGTGATCACATAACGGCCGGCGAGGAGTTTCTCCTCGTAGTCCATGGCCTTCTCGTCGTAGTCCCAGGTGAACACCCCGTGGGTGATCTTGGTCGAAAAGCACCGGCTGACCCCCGAGCCCCTGAGGATCCTGTCGGCTGCGGCACCGATCTTGGCCGGGTCGACGAGGCGGCCCTTGCGCACGCGTTCTGACAGGGCGATGAGTCCGTCTTCGGTCGCGGCGAGGAGCTCTTGGCGCCAGGCGTCGTCTCGAACGTGGCGGCGGGGGGAATCGACCACGACATAGCGGCGTGATTCATAGACGACCTCGGTCGCTTTGGTCCCGTCGTCTCCGACGGGCACGAAGACGGCCTGTTCGTTGGCGGCGGCCTCCAAGACCGCGGCGACGGCCGGTTCCCGGTGAAGGCGCGTCGCCAGCACGTGGTCAAAGCCGTTGGCTTGGACAAGGACGAGGTTCTCTTCTGAGATGAGGCCTCTGTCGGCGACAAGGGCGATGCGCCCGACCCCGAAGCGTGCCTGGAGATCGGCCATCACCTCGGGCAAGGTTGAGCGATCCGCGGTGTTGCCGGAAAAGACATGGTGGGCGATCGGGATGCCGTCGGAGGTGACGAGCAGTCCGATCACGATCTGGGGGCGGTCCCCGCGGTGATCGCGGCTGTAGCCGAAGGCCTTTGCGGGAAAGCGCTCCGAGGTCCTTTCTTCGCCTTCGAAGTAGGTGGAGGTGAGGTCATAACAGACAAGGCGCAGATCGAGGTTCGTAAGATTGCACAGCTCGGCGAACAGATGGGCCTCGATCTCGTCTTTTGCGTCTGCGACGGCGTCGAGGCCTCGATAGAGCCGGTCGAGCGACGGGGCGCGTCGAGCTTCGGGCAAGGCCGCGTCGGCCCCGAGCCAGTCGTTGACACACCGGCGCTTGGAGGAAGGATCCGACAACCGGTTGGCGACCATGGCGAAGACCGCGTCGCTAAGTCCGCTCGAGCGCCGACGCCGACCGATGCTCTCGAACAGCTCGTCCAACAACAGCCGGGAGAAGTAGGCGTCACAAGCGGCCATCGCCCCATAAGACGGTGCTGACTCGGCAGTGAGCTGTGGCGAAGAACCCCGACCCAACTGGGCAGAAAGGGCCTCGACAATCCTCTCGAGCTCGCCCGAGGTGGTCATCTCCGAAACCTCGCCCAAGCGGGCGACGATCCGGCTCCGGGGCTGGCCGTCCTCGTTGCGGAACGACTCGGCCAAGGTGAGATAGCGGTAGGTCTTCTTGCCGCTACGCACTGTGCTCACTTTGACATACACAGGCCGCATATTACACCACTGTAGTTCCGTTGTCTATGACCTATTTGTCCCTACAGTCAACCTGCAAAACCCGACTTTATCCACAGCTCGCCCAGGTCAAAGGCGTGAGAGCTCCGAATCGTCCAGTTGAGCCGCCGAAGTCCGGTCGGAGCCCAAGAGAAGCTCTGGCCCGACTGGCTGCATTTCGGTTTCCTCACCGACTTGGACGGGACTGCGGTCGAGCTTGACGCCTTCCACCGGGACCACGCCCGTGTGGTGCTCGCCATCAAAGACCTGAAAGAAGGTGCCGGCATGGATCACGTGGTCTCGGCGACCTCGGCGATGCCGTCTTTCGTGTAGTCGATACCCACCCATGCTTCCTCGTCGATCTCGGCGATCGCCGTTGCGATTGCCCTGTTTCCCGTTCGCACCGCCATCGTGTAGCAATCACCGAGACGCGCGAGGGTCTTGATCGTGTCGTTGGACCAGAACCCCGAGGCTACCCTCAGCACGATCTCGCCTGTCGCCCAGGCCCTGAGGCACCGTGCGACGAGCTCTTCGACAAAGCGTCTCGCCCCACAGGCGGTGTTGGCCGAGCCTTTGCGCATGCGAGCATGAAACACCTCGCCGGTATCGGCCCGCGTTGCAAGCAGCGGATGGTAACCGAGGACCTTGGTGTAGCCGTAGCTGGCACCTTGCTTGTTGTTGCCTTCGACCTGACAGATCGTCGAGTCGACGTCGAGGACGAGACGGTCCTTTGGCCCGGCCCCCAGTGCCCAGGCTCGCCGCAAGGTCTCTGCGGTCACCTGGTCGAGCTGACGAACATGACCGAAAGTAATGGCCAGGACGACCGTGTTGCCACGAAGGTGCCACGCGGCCGCTCAACCTCATCATCGGGATCCCACTTCACGCCCGACTTGCAAGTCGGTCTGTCACCTCGTTGGAGAGCCGGCTCCGCGATTGGTTGGCAACGATTGTTTGTGCGGCGGAAGATGGCCGACGAGGTTCTCAAACCACTCGGCGCGAGGTGGGTCCGGTTCACTGAGTGTTCCCGAGTGCCTGCCGGGTCCTGCCGCTCCCGGATACCGTTACCCGGCGACCATCGTCTCCTGACCAGGCTGACCGATCGCCGGACCGCGTAGTGTTGTCTGCCGTGAAGAAGCGCTCCCGGCACGTTCCTGGGGGCAGAGTGACTCCGAAGGGAACTCCACATCGCGCAGATGGTCGCGACAGGCGTTGGGCGCGGTTGATCCGAGCGGGCGAGCCGGACTTGCTGGCCGAGGTGCGGAGCCGCCTAGCCACCATCGAACCCCTCGACTTGCTGGCCGAGGCATCTGTCTTCTTGGCCGCGCTGGATCCCCATTTGCGCAGTCCCCTCGACCGGACCGCTTCTCGGGACGAAGGCTCCGCGAGCCTGGACGAGCTGGTCCGGACCTTTGCAGAGGTCGACCGGATCGAGACCTCCGCGCTGCTCGCCCGCATTGCCCAGCTTGCTCCCGACAATCCGGTCGGGGTGCGGGTCCGCATGAGCGAACCGCCGTTCACGAAATCACCGACGCCGTCGAAGTTTCCGCGCGGACCTTCTTCCGCTATTCGCCAGCAAGGAAGACGTCGCCCTTTTCTTTGTCGCACGGGAGATGGACGCGTTCGTCGAGACGCTCGCCGTGCGGCCCGCAGGCGAAGGGCCTCTTATCGCTGTCCGCAACGCCTTTCGTCGCTCACTCGAGCAAACTCAGGCCGATGACAACATCCGCGACGGTGAACCCAGATACTTGGCGGTCATCAGTCTCATTGACTCCACTCCAACGTTGCTCGCGCCAAGCCCTCGGCACCTCTATGACAACAGCGACAAGGCTGCCCGAGTGCTGGCCGAGCGGGAAGGAGTCGACCTGGACAGCGACCTGCGCCCGCGGCTCCTCATCGGTATCTGCGCGATCATTCTGGGCTTGGTCCATCGAGACTGGCGCATTCAGGGTCGTGACGGCTTTGAATCCATGCTTGCGTTGCTCGGCGCGTACGCCGACCAGCTCTGGCCTACCATTACCGGCCGCTGGGGTGCTTCGTGTCAATCAGGTTGAACAGTGACTGAGCAGCCAATGGCAACACTCCTAGGACAACCCGCGTCGACCAGTTGGAGACGCGAGTATCTTGAGGCGCCAGACGGCGTTGGAGGGGATAAGTCGATCTCGGCGGGTTTGGCGCGAACCGGCGCTCAGGCAGTCGGGTTGATCGGGCTTGGCGCTCCAGAGGCACTTCGATGAGAGGGCAACTGTGGCGGGACCCTTGTGTACTGGGCATCGACCTTGGAACAAGCTCGACCAAGGCGGTTCTTCTCGACGCCACCGGTGCGGAGCTGAGCAGTGCTTCTGTTCCGGTTCAGCTGTCCAGACCACGTCCGGGTTGGGTGGAGTCGGACCCGGAGGACTGGTGGTTGTCCGTGAAGACCGCTGTAGGGAGGGTTCTCGCGGCTCGCCAAGCTGAGGTTGGCGCAATTGGTCTGTCAGGTCAGATGCACGGGGTGGTTCTTGCGCGCTCGGACGGAACCTCGGCGCGGCCTGCGATGCTCTGGTTGGATCGCCGGGCGGAGGCGAGTCTCGGCGCCTACCGCGGCCTTGCTCCACATACCCTCGCAGTTCTAGGCAACCCTCTCATACCGGGGATGGCAGGACCAATGCTCCATTGGCTGTCCTCACACGAGCCATCCGTCCTGCGAGATGCAGAGTGGGCGCTTCAACCGAAGGACTGGTTGCGCCTGCGCCTTGTAAAGCGAGGTGGCAGCGAACCGAGTGATGCGTCGGGAACCCTCCTTTTCGACATATTCGAGAACACCTGGGCTCTCCCGGTCATCGAGGCTCTCGGGCTTCCGGCGCGTCTTCTAGCTCCGCTCGGAGCTTCCGACGCGGTGGCCGGCGGATTGGATGGCCCCATCGCCCGTGAGCTTGGGCTACCCAGCGGCATTCCCGTTGCCTTCGGTTCTGCGGATACTGCGGCCGCCCTTGTTGGAACCGGATTGCTTGAGGTCGGGCCCATCCAGCTCACCGTGGGATCCGCGGCACAAGTAGTTACCCTTCGGACGCAACCCGATCCCGATCCCGACCTCCGCTATCACGTGTTCGCGACTGCCCTCCCGGGCCGCTGGTATGCGATGGCAGCGGTACAGGTTGCTGGGGTTGCGCTGTCCTGGGCACTCGGTGCCTTCAACGCAACGTGGGAGGAGGCCTACGAAGTGCTTGATAGCGCACCCAGTGACAGCCTCAGCCCGCCACTGTTCATACCTCATCTCGCCGGGGCCCGGTCGCCCTCGATGAACACCTCGGCTCAGGCCGGATTCCTTGGTCTCGACCTACGCCATGGCCGAGCAGACATGCTCCGCGCTGTCTTTGAAGGAGTCGCGTTCTCGATTGCCGAGGCAGCCGACGCGCTCCCAGAGTTTGTGGACACCGCTGCTCTCTATCTTGCAGGAGGTGGCAGCCTCCATCAGAGCTGGCGCCAACTCCTATGTGACTTGTTGGGAAAGACGCTGTTTGTCGTGGAGAACCCCAATGCCTCCGCACGGGGGGCTGCGATGCTCGGCGGACGTGCGGCGGGGACCATGGAGAAAAGCGGTGCCGGGCTCCTGGTCGCCGAGCAGGTGGAACCTGACCCGAGTGCTCACGAGGTCCTCACAGTGGCGTTCGAGCGTTGGAAGGAGGCAGCAACTGGCATCGGGCACGCGCCTCGGTGAACGAAGAATGCAAACAGGCTTGCGGCCTCTGGACAAGAAGTTTGCCGATATGGCCGCCTGAGAAACCGACTTGTTGACGCCGCCGATATCGCGATACGAAGCGGCGCCTCGAGATGATCGGTTGGGCGACACGCGCAAGAATGAGACGGTGGACCGCGCAGCTGCTGTGACGATGGATCTTGCCGACCCTCTTGGGTCCTACCGGAGCCAGTTCACCGTCTCCGGACCCATTTACCTCGACGGCAACTCCCTAGGTCGCCCCTCAGCATCTGTGATCGAAGCGCTCGCGACCGCAGCGCGCGACTGGTCTGAGAACCTGGTTGGCGGCTGGTCGAGGTGGATAGACCTGCCTGCAGCGGTAGGCGACCGAGTCGGTCGGCTCATCGGCGCCGGGCCCGGACAGGTCGTGGTTTGTGACAGCACGACCGTCAACCTCTACAAGCTGGCCGCGGCTGGACTGTCCGCCCGACCTGACCGACGGGTCATATGGGCCGACGCGGACGACTTCCCCACGGACCGCTACGTACTGCAAGGACTCGCGCAAGCCAGCGGTCGCCAGTTGCGGCTCTTGCACGGCAGTGCGGTCGACGGCCTAGACGCCGACGTCGTGCGCTCAGCAATCGACGCCGACACGGCACTGGTGTGCTTGTCGCATGTCAACTTCCGTTCCGGCGCCAGAGTGGACCTTGCGGCCATCACAGAAGCGGCGCACCGGCACGGGGCGCTCGTGCTGTGGGACTTGTGCCACAGTGCCGGCGCGGTTCCGGTCGATTTGGACGACGCGACCGCCGACCTCGCGGTGGGCTGCACCTACAAGTACCTGAACGGCGGCCCCGGCTCGCCCGGCTTCGCGTACGTGAGATGCGACTTGCAGGACCATCTGCGCCAGCCGGTGTGGGGCTGGTTCGGCCAAGAGGACCAGTTCGCCATGGGCCCGAGCTACAACCCGACGACTGGGATGGGTCGCTTCCTCTCGGGTACGCCGTCGGTGCTCGGACTATTGGCCATCGACGCCGCCGTTGAGATCGTGGAGTCGGCTGGCATCCCGGCCCTGTGGGCGAAGTCGCAACAGCTCACGGCAATGTTGGTGGACCTTGTGCGAAGTCAGCTTGAACCGCTCGGCGCGGCGTTGGCCAGTCCGACCGACCCTCATCGGAGGGGAGCCCACGTATCGCTCTCTCACCCCCGGGCATGGCCGTGGTGCAAGGCCTTGATAGACCGTCGGATGGTCATCGGTGATTTTCGGCCACCCAATGTGATCAGGCTGGGCCCAGCTCCGCTGTACACCCGGTTCGTTGATGTCTTCGACGCCGTCCAGCGCATGGCCGAGGTTCTCCAAGCGGGCGTGGAGGACTTGAGCGATCGCCCACGAGTCACCTGATCGCGGAGCTCGCACGCCGACGTCGACGCGGGTTCCTTTGACTATCCCGGGCGAGAAGGCCTACAGGGTCTGCGTGGCGCCAGCATCACCTGGGTCGATGAAGGTGACTTCGTGCCCGTGAATTTGTGGGCAGGCCAATTCCATGATTTCATCAGGAAAGCGGTCACGAAACTCTCCTACTGACGCGCTGCCGGTTGTCCTGCGATCGGTGGTCGGGTCGCCTCGATAAACGATGAGCCTCCGCAGGTCTCGGTCGGAGTCTTGATGATTGCCTACCGGCGCGGGCAACCCAGGCCGGAATCACACATGGCGCACGCTTTGGCTCACGACTCTCAGCAGGGGCCGAAACTCCAGGGGCTTCCCGTTCTCGATTCCGGTTCCACCGCCTCGTGAATCTGCCCGTGCGCACGGTGTCGACAGAGCATCTAGCCCAGGTATCAGTTCACACATCACCGTACGAGATCCAAATATCGCTCCTGAGAGCCTGGAACACGGCGCTGCTGTGCTGGTACCGTAGCGACCCTTCGGCGCGATCACGCATGTGTCCGCTTCGAGCTTCGGAATGAATGTTGGTCCGGCCGTGTTTGAGACTCCTAATCGGGGAGGCGGGTTGTGTCGTTCGGAAGAAGAGCTCTTGGTTCGCGCTTGTTACCGGGTCGCTGCGGGTTAGGGAAAAGTGCGCGAGCTGTATCGAGTATTCGTGTAGGTGCGTCAGCGAGCCAAGCGAAGACCAGAGTGTTCCTAGGCGCGACGCTGGCGCTGTGTGTCATAGTCGGTGTGAATGCGGCAGCTGGCGCGGTCAGCAAGTCGCCGCTGTCGAAGACACCGGCCTCTCGCAGCACTCGGGCAGGCAGCCATGCCGTATCTGCCGCCGAGACAGACCGGCCCGAGGGCGTTCAGCTCGCTACAAATCGCGGCAGTGATTCTCGCGACGGCTGGTACCCCGACCAACCGGAGCTCACTCCCCAGCTGGTCGGGTCGGCCAATTTCGGACAGGTCTTCAAGACCCAGCTCAACGGTCAGATCTACGCGCAACCTCTTCTCGTCGGACATATCCTGCTTGTCGCCACTGAGACCGACTGGGTCTACGGCCTCAACCCGACAACGGGAGCCATTGAGTGGTCGCGCCAAATCGGTAAGCCCTTCGAAGACGCTCCGGTGCATTGCCCTGACCTGATCCCCTACCTCGGAGTGACCTCGACTCCCGCGATCGACCCGACCACCGGCGTCGCCTACCTCGTTGATCAGGTTCAATTGCCAGGTCGTGCGGGGATTGCGTGGTTCATGAACGCCATAAACCCTGCCACGGGGGCCGAGATGCCACGCTTCCCGGTCGAGATCAAGGGCCCGACCACGAACAACCCGCAGCAGAAGTTCCTCCCTTTGCAAGAACTGCAACGGCCTGGCCTTTTGTACCTGGGTGGCGTCGTGTACGCCGCGTTCGGGGCGCACTGCGACCACACGCCCTTCGCCGGGTTCATAGCCGGCGTGTCGACCCGTGGCCAGCAGACGACGCTGTGGACCGACGAAGCAGGTCCGGGAAGCGAGGGCGGAGGCGCCGGCATCTGGCAGGCGAGTGGTGGGCTCAGCTCCGACGGTCCCGGTCAGATCCTGTTCGCGTCCGGCAACGCCGAAGGTCCCGAGACCAACCATCCGGATGGTTCGATCCCCGGGCATTCGCCACCTGCGAATCTGGGCGATTCGGTCGTCCGCCTCACCGTGCAGAAGAACGGTTCGTTGAAAGCGACGGACTTCTTCGCGATCCACGACGATGCCAAGGCCGACGAAGACGACTGGGACATGTCCGGCTCACCGGTCCTGTTGCCGACGGAACTCTCCACGCCGAAACACCCGCATCTCCTCGTCGCCACGGGGAAGGAAGGCATCGTCTACCTGCTTGACGCTGACAACCTCGGCGGCCACAACGAAGGCCCGGGCGGACGGGACGATGTTGTCGGGGAGTACGGGCCAAACGGACAGGCGTTATCGACGGCCGGTGTCTGGCCCGGTGACGGTGGCTACGTCTACGTCTCGACGATTCAGAGCGCGAGCGGCCACGCCGGTGCAGTAGACGTCTACAAGTTCATGACGTCCGCAAGTGGCCTGCCTGGTCTGCGCCTGGTTGGCTACGGCTCGCAGGCGGCAGTCTTCGGGGTATCGGGCCCCATCGTCACCTCTGACGGCACGACCTCGGGCTCTGCGGTGGTATGGGTCATCGACGGAGCGAGTCTCCAGGCCTACGACCCGGTCCCGGTGGACCAGAGGCTGAAGCTCCTCGGGACATGGTTCGTGGGCAATACCACCGCGTTCGGCCCGCCAGGTATAGGCGACAACATTGTCTATGTGGGTACCCAAGACGGGTCGCTGTATGGGTTCGGCAAGAAGACATCGCCTGGTGCGAAGGCGGATTCCCGAATGGCCCACCAGTGAGGCTGTAGAAACGTAAGTAAGCGCCGCGAAGAAAGATGGGGGTTTCCACGCGGTGGCAGACACGGTAATGTGAGCTTCGCACGCTCTTGGCGAGGTGTACTACTGCGAGGGGGGTAGTCCAGGTGCTGTTGCGTCAGTTCAATCTCTACGATCTCTTCATCGTCGCGTTCGCGCAGTTGATCTTGACGACGGTGCTGGTACTGAGTCCTGCCCGGGAATTTGACACCCGCTTCCGGTGGACAGGCTCCAAGATCACCGAAGTCCTCCTAGGCGCTCTCAGCGCGGTCGCGATCTCGGCCCTTGCGTGCTTTGTCACTTACGAGGTGTGGGCAAAGCCCGTCGGTGGACTCGAGACGGCGGCCTATCTGCTCGCGATCTTTGGGGTGGTCGTCATTGTCCTCCGCCCCGACACGGGCGTCGTAGGTTCGGTCTTCCATGCCTCCTATCTCGCGTCGGGATTCACCTACATAGCGTTCGCGGCGGATGTCGCGGCCTCGGCGACACACTCGATCGCCGAAGCGTTGACGACTTCGCTCCTGCTCCTCCTCGATCTCGCGGCATTCATCGTGTGGGGCTCGAACGTCAACTACGTCAGCGATGTCTTGTGCCGCAGACGCCACACGCGCCCGCTACCAGCGGCCGATCCGTCCTACATGCCGATGGTTTCCCTGCATATCCCGGCGTACAACGAGCCACCAGATCTTCTCATCAAGACGATCGAGGCGGCCGAGGCGATCGACTACCCCAATTTCGAGGTGATCGTTATCGACAACAACACCTCGGATCCCGCGGTCTACGGCCCAGTGGAGGAGTACTGCCGTGGTCGCGAGCGCGTTCGCTTTGTCCATGTCGCACCCTGGCCCGGCTACAAGGCAGGCGCATGCAATCTCGCCTTGCGCAGCTATACCGACCCGCGAGCGGAGATCATCGGCCTGATCGACGCCGATGACATCGTCCAACCGTATTACCTGAAAGAGACTGTCCCGTACTTCTCGGATCCACACCTCGGCTTCCTCCAGAGTTTCGAGGGCAACCGGGACTACGAGGGCAGCGGCTACTACTCGGCGTGTGTCGACTCCTACCAAGGCTTCTATCTCTCCGTCATGTCTTCCCGTAACGAGCGCGACTCGGTCCCCTTCGTCGGCACGATGGGTCTGTTCCGCCGCAGCGCGCTCGATGGCATCGGTGGCTGGAACGAGTGGTGCATCAGCGAGGACACCGAGGCTTCGCTCCGGATGTCCAAGGCGGGCTGGTCGGGTCTGTACATACCGCGCTGCTTCGGCCGGGGAGTCGTGCCACCCACATATGCCGGTCTCAACACACAGCGGCATCGCTGGTGCTTCGGAGCGATGCAGATCTTCAGGCTCCACTGGCGCAGCCTCTTGCCCTGGGACCGCTCGCCTGACAACCACCTCACGGGCGGCCAGCGCAGGGACTATCTCATGGCCTGCCTTGGATGGTGGAGAGACCTCCTGATGTTCGGCTTCGCCGTGTTGCTCCTCGTGATCACAGGGCTGCGACTGTCCGGCTCCCACTTTGCCCTTATGCCTCTCGGCGGTGACCGGTCGCTGCTACCGATGTCGCTCATCCTGATCGCCTCGATCTGCATGATGTGGACACTGCGCTACTGGACGACCATGTCGCATCGCCGGACCCTGCTGGGCCTGCTCATCAGCCTCTCCGCTACATGGATCACCGCTCTCGCCTGCATGGAGGGTCTGACACGACGCGACGGCGTGTTCTTGAGGACGCTAAAGACCGGTGGCAGTCGCCAACGGCTTCGCACCGCTCTCCGACTGAGCCGCGTTGAGACCTTGTTGACGATCGCCTTGTTCACCTCAGCGGGGCTCCTCGCCGCTTCAGCACATCCGCCTTGGCTGCTTATCGTCATAGTCGTCGTTCAGGGCACCGTGTACTCGTGTGCCCCCATCGCGTCGTTGTGGAACCAACGCGCTCAACGGCTGCCGGCACTCACATACCGACAACGCTTCGAGCAAAGGCGTCTTCGCGAGGCGCGTCGCGGCAGGCCGCGGATCCGGGTGCTCGGCCCAGCCGCCGCTGTCCTTTTGGCGGTGGGCGCAGGTGGGGTTACTGGTGCGTTCGTTGCTCCGTCAACGCTGCTGCGCGCGAGCGCCGTCGACCAGAGAACCGTCTTCCATTCGTCGGCAAGCACCGGTGTCTTCCTAAAGCTGGGCGCGCTCTCGTCCAAGCAGGCGTCGTACTTCCCAGTGACCTCGGTCAAGCTGTCTCAACCGCTGTCCCCTTCACGAAAGTCACCTGGCCGTCTCAGCCTGAGCTTCGAAACGTCCTCTCTCAACCTGCTCGACGCTGTCTTCCGCGACGAAGGGCCCGGAAGGGGAATCCCCGCGCTCACCCTTGTTGCCCGCAAGCTGAACAGGAGCGGACGACTGGCCACGACTGAGGCGGCGGACACCTTCTACGGGGCCGTCGTGACCTCGTTTCATGAAAACCTGTCCGGCCCGCCAACGGGAGAGGTGACACTCTTGCTCTCTGTCTTGGGCCACCTGCTCACCTCGCCGAAAGATGTCGGGGGCATCGGCGTCTTCACCCAAACACCGGGTTCCGCGCCCGCCGCAACCTTCGTGAAGGTGGGCTCGGCCTTCGCCAGAGATAGGTCCTACCCTGTGTCCTCAGTCGAGCTATACCAGCCGGTGTCCTCCTCAACTAGATCGCCGGCCGGGTTCGAAATGAGCTTCGAAACGTCCTCTCTCACCCTGCTCGACTTGGTCCTTCGCGAAGGCACACCCGGAAGAGGGATCCCCGCACTCACCCTTGTCGTCCGCAGCTCGGGCAGGAATGCCCGGCTGATCACGACCGAGACCCTCTACAAGGCCGTTGTCGCCTCGTTCGACGAGAACCTGTCCGGCTCGGTGGCGGGAGAGGTGGTCCTCTCGACCCGGTAACGAATGCGCGCCTCGGACCGCCGGTCTACCGCTAGGCCAGCCACGTCAGGTCGCGGCACTTGTCACCCTTGCGGGCCGCTCGTGCAACCTGCGTGCGAAAGTGTGGTCCCCACATCGAGGCAGTAGGACGAGACGCTCAAAGAGAAGTAGGACGAGCCCGTACCGGTGAGGGTTCCGCTTTGAGGGCCGAACTCCATGCCGAAAGGTATCGAGTCGAGCCAGTAACTCTTGCCGAAGTTGCTCCAGCCATAGTTGTCCTGGAGCAGCGCGCCAACCGCCGAGAGGACAGAACTGAGATCGACACTCACGGTGCCTCTGGGAACAACATCGGCCGCGCTCAAGACGAGCCAGACGGTGCCGCCCCACGGCGCCGTCTGTCCTCTCTGGTAGACGTTGCTCACGTAGACCGACCAGGCCTGCTTGCCATCCTCGATGACCCCACCATCCGCGAACGGGATGCTCGCCATTCCAACTTGCATGCTGCCGGGTAGCAGAGCCCTTTGGTCATAGTCCGTCCAAACCATGACCTCGACGGTTCCATCGGTCCTGCACGGTCTCTTCGTGCCTGAGTTGTTGAGCCATAGGTCGTACGCGATGTCATAGGTCACGCGTGACGTCTGCGACGAATAGGCCGTTGTACCGATGAGGTCGGGAGCGATCGCGCTGACCCGCATGGGAAGCGGAAGAATGCGGGATCTTCGGGGGGAGGTTCCTGAGTGACATTGGTTGAGGCCGTACAGCACGTTCGGGTAGCCGCGTACCCAGGTGTTGGCACTAGGTGCGAGGCAAGTGGCTTCGCTGCACGGCGGAGTACTGGGAAGATCTCCCTGCACCAACAAAGAGCCGGGGGAGTTCACCGACATAGCCACCGATCCACTGGTCGCCACCCCCCCGCCAAGGTTCCACTCATCGCCGTTCAGCTGGGCGGCACCGAGGTCCGGACCGGCCGCTTCACAGGTATTGTCCGCGAACGGGCCGAACTGGCACTGTGCGGTCCATCTCCAAGTTTCACTCTTGGCCGCCGGATCTGGCAGTAGGGAGACTCCTTCAGGCCCAGGGTCGCTGTGTCCGCATGCAGCCAGAAGCGGCACGAGGACGCACAACACGATCAGGGTCGCGCTTCCGAATCGCCAGCTCGCGCGTCGGTTGGGCCTCGTCCCGAGCTCTACGGCGGAGGCCACCCACTAGCTCCTGACCGTGTCTAGACGCTTGAACCGGGGAGTGCAGCTTCAGAACAAGTGAATGTACGGGTGGCCGCCGCGCATGACGACGGCGAACACCTTACCGACAATCGTCGATCTGGCGACTGGGCCGAATACGCGCGAGTCGCATGAGTTCGAACGGTTGTCACCCATGACGAAATACCGACCGGACGGGATCTTTGTGCGAAGTACCGGTGTCGATCCCACTTGCCCGTACTTCGAGTCGTACCAACCTTGCTCGTTCAGGCGCTTCCCGTCGATGTAGATCTCGTTCCCGACCGACCAGATCGTGTCGCCCGGCACGCCAATGACCCGCTGCACCAGGTCCCCGACCTGGTCCTGGCCCGTGTCGCACGCAAAGAGCTTCGGATGGCGGAAGACGACGATATCGCCACTGTGGATCGGTCCCGCCAGACCGCTGGACTTCACAACCAGGATCCGATCGCCCATCTGCAGAGTGGGCACCATCGCAGCTGAAGGAACGGAGAAGGGCTGAAACACCGACATGCGCAAGACCAATGCAGCCAAACCCGCCACCACCAAGACGAGGATCCATCTGACAACAAGCCTGCGACGATATCGGCGACGCGGTAGGACTCTCCTTGCCCGGCGAGCTGGCGCTTCGCCCTGGTCCAGCCGACTCAGATCGAGTCCCCTCAGGCGATAGTCCGGACCACGCCGCGATCGCATCCTCCTCGAGCTGTCCACGCTCTGGTCCTGGGCGGCCGCGACAAAGCTCGAGACGGATCCGCCTGTCGACAGGTCCTGAGGTCCGCTGATCGACGGCGGAGGCTGTTCTCCGGTGCTAGTAGAAGGCAGGTGCATGTCGCAGAACCTGCTCAGTTCCCGCCGTTACCGAGAAATCGTTGCAGTTGTTCTGCTTGCTCGTCGGCCAGCTCGGTGAAAACAACCCCGAGCCGGGTACCAGGCCCGGCAGCCTTGTGCCAGCTGACGTTGGCAACAACGTCAAGACTGACTTGGGACTCGGCACCGGCATCTTCGAGCACGAGGGGCGACTCGAGCCGGCCGCCGGATTCGAGGACCGATTCCGCGTCGTGCACGACGCAATGCATGCCGCCTTCGCTGACGTTGACCAAGTTCGCGGAGACCGTCTTGCGCGCGATCCTTATCAGCGCCTGTCCGCGAACGTGCATCCTGGCATGGCGTCGGCGTTCGGCGGCCTCTGCCGTTGAGCCGTTGCCGTTCGTGACCAAATGGCGGCTCTCTCCGAAAACCACTTCGCTGCCGATCACACCAGGAGATGCCGCACTGCGCGAGGCCGGCTCAAGTGCAGACCGGCGGGACCGCGATCCGAAGAACGATCGCGAGCGACGCGTGCGAGAAGCCGACGCGTGCCGTCCTGCGACGAGCTCGAGAGACCAGGCACGCTTTTCGGCGGGCACGAGATTGGACCAATTGGCCGGCATGCGACGGATCAGCGATATTGCGGGGTCCTCCGTCTCCAAGGGCAGATTCGCTCCCCAGCGGGCTGCAATTGAGGCGGCCTGGGCACGCGTCACCGTGGCGCTGCCCGGGTCGTACGGAAGATCGAACAGTCCGGGGTCGCCTTGCCACTCAGGGCGCCCCTCGCTGATCGCCTGGGCCACGTCGGGCCAGCGCACGCGCGCCAGCAAGTACGGGTCCCCGTTGTCCGGCAACACGAGATACTGCACCTCTGCTACCTCTGACCCCCCCCTCATCGAAACCCCGGATCTCGACTACGGCTCGGCCTGCGCGAGTCGGCGAAGGTTCGCTCCAGCGCTGAGAGCAGCTCCGGCCGACACCACCGTGTGCTCGACCCGCGAACGGCAAATTGCCTGTTGGCGCGTCCCGCGACTTCTCCGGGCGCTTATAGACCGAGCCATTGACCCCCCGCATTCTCGATCCAAATCGGACGTCTCGAAGGCTTCGCCTCACGAGTGGGACGTAACTTAACGGGCACCGTGGAAGCCGTGCCGGGCCACTTCGAACAACTATCTGTATGACGCTTGTGCGCTGCGCACAGTGCAGGGTCTCACCAAACGGTCACCTGCGACCCAGGTAGTCGATCCTCGACGGTGCCTCAGTAGCGGTCGAAGAAGGTCAACCAACTATCTCTGCTGTCAGGGAAGGGTTCTCGATCCATACTGCCTCCACCAAAGCCTTGAACTGCGAGTCCCGGAAGAAGAGCTTGTCGATTTCACTGGCCTGGAGCCCCTTGGTGAAGTAGAACCCTTGCCCCAGCTGGCACCCCAAAGCACGGAGCGCCTCGAGCTGGGGTGCGTGCTCGATACCTTCGGCGATGGTCTGCAGGTGGAGGTTCTTCCCGAGTTGCACGATCGTCTCGGCGAGCGCACCGTCCTCGGCGGAAACGGCCACGTCATCCACGAAGGACTTGTCAAGCTTGAGGATGTCGATGGGAAATCGCCTCAAGTAGCTAAGTGACGAGTACCCGGTGCCGAAATCGTCAATGGCAAACCGGATTCCAAGCGCTTTGAGCTCCAACATCCGCTCGATCACGGACTCGGCCTCCTGGACGAAGACGCCCTCGGTGATCTCCAGCACCAGGAATTCGGGCTCGAGACCCGATTCCCGCAGAGCCGCCGAAACGTCCTCCACGAGCCCGGCGTCTTGGAAATGCCTAGCCGAGATGTTGACGCTGACCCACAGCCTTCGGGCGGACGAGTGACAGAACTGCCACTCGCGTGTCTGAAGACACGCCTCCTTGAGAACCCAACGGTCAAGGGGCACGACGAGGCCGGTCTCCTCGGCGAGTGCGATGAACTCTTGAGGAAGCAACAGCCCGCGGTCGGGATGACCCCACCGCACGAGGGCTTCCAGTCCAACTGGACTTCCTCCGATGAGGCTCACGATTGGCTGGTAGTGCACAACGAACTCACGCCGCTCAATGGCGCGCTGGAGATCGGCGGTCCAATCAAGACGTCGCAATATGGCCACCTGGAGGTCGGGCTGGTAGACCTCGTAACCACCCTTGCCGTGTGCCTTTGCCGAGTACATGGCCACGTCTGCCGCCTGCATCAACTCGGTCGGGCCCTCGCGACCCGCCTGGCTGAGGGCGATCCCGACGCTGGCTTGTACCCGGATCTCGTGATCTTCGATCACAAGCGGCGCGCGTAGAGCCGAGATTACGCGTTCAGCGGCCTGGCAGGCTTCCTCCTGGCCGGCGGTCTCCTCGAGCAAGATGGCGAACTCGTCGCCCCCGAAGCGTGCCGCCGTGTCCCCACTGCGCAGGGACTCAGAGAGCCGGCCGGCGACTGCCACCAAGAGAGCGTCGCCCGCCGTGTGCCCCAAGCTGTCGTTGATCAGTTTGAAGTCGTCGAGATCGAGGAATAGGACTGCCACAGACGTTTCTCTGCGAGCTGCCCGTGCCAACGCATGCTCGAGCCGGTCCTGGAACAGGCCGCGATTGGCGAGCCCGCTCAACGCGTCGTGGAAGGCCTGATGCTTGAGCTCCTCCTCGAGACTCGTGCGCTCGCTCACATCCCGCAGGGTGAGGACGATGCCTTCGAGGGTGGGTTCGCTCAGCAGGTTGGTCGTTGTCACCTCGACGTGAACCCACGAACCATCGTTGTGTCGGATGCGCCACTTTGCCGACATTGAGGCCCCCGTTCGAGACACGACGCCGGTGTAGGCGGCTACGGCCTCGCCCACATCGTCGGGGTGGAGAAGAGCCGTGAACCGCGTGCCCTCGAGGCAGCCGTCTGGGTACCCGAGGATTCGACTCGCAGAAGGAGTCTGATAGGTGATCGTCGCATCGGGACGGGCGATGAGGATGACATCCGATGCGTTCTGCACGAGGGTCTGGAAGCGAGCTTCACCGCGACGCGCGTGGAAAGCCTCGGTCATCGTCTCACGACCGATGGCCATTGCAGCCTGCGCGGCAAAGATCTCGATCGAGCTTCGAAGCTCGAAGGGGAACTTGTTGAGGCTCGTAACGACTATCAAGCCTTGCAACTGACCGTTGGCCGCAAACGGGCACACGAGCTGTTTTGGCGAGCTGTGCCCCGCGGAGCCGTCGCTCGCCCCGATGACATAGCTCGCCGCGTCGGTATCGGCCAGGCTCCGTTGCGCGTCAGCCCAGAAGGCCGCCAAGCTATGCGGTCCCCGCACTGGGCCGCTGCCCGACTTCATGACGATCGAGGGTTCACCATCCGGAGTCGCGACCGCGAACGTGACCTCGAAGTCGTCTGTGTTCCGCGGGACAAGCTCGCGGATACCCTCAATCGTGGCTCGGTAGAGCGCATCGCGATCCGGCGACGCCACCAAATTCGCGACCGACCTACGCAGAGCTTGCTCTCGGGCCACGGCCTGCCCGTGAACCTTTACGAGGACGGCCATCCTGCTGATGACGAGAAGGAACATGAGCCCTGCAGTCACGGCGATGATCGGGGCGTCGACGGTGTCACCGCGCAAGGTCTCGGCGAGCAGAACTGCCGGCGCGATGAGCGAGACTCCGGCAAGCACCATCGTCCGAGAAGGGCTCGTGCGTAGCGGAGCGGCCACCTTCGGCTCGGACAATGCCCGCATCGACGGATGGAGTGCGGCCGCGCCCCAGCACGCATAGAAGACGACCCAGCCGAGATCGACGACGTTGCCGCCGTTCCAATTCCAGCTCTGATGCACGCTGGCCAGCTCGGAGAACGAGTCTGAGAGAAGTGCTCCCAATGCTCCGAGCGCGAGCAGCCGGCCCGCGGTCCGGCGTAGGCCGTCTGTGCTCCATAGATGAGCCAACATCGCAAGAACGAGAACGTCGCCTAGAGGGTGTGCGGTTGCGAAGAGCCGCACCGGCAGCCCACCGGACTCTCGGGCACCTGGTCCAATGAGAAAGATCCACGACAAGAGCCCGATGCCGAGCGTGATGGTGAGCGCGTCGAGCAGGCTGGCTCGGTCCACGTCGTGCACCCTCGCCCTCTCGAGAAGCAGGAGCCCTATTGCGATCGCCGGGTACGCCGTGATGTGGATCACGTCGACAAACGACGGGTACGGGATCTGTTGTTGGCCAAGGATCTGATGCCAGAACTTGTAGGCCGTGTCGCCAGTGACGAGGAGGAGCATGCCGCCGGCAAGGAACCACCAGGCAGTTGGAGCACTCGGCCGGCAGTGTCGCACGCCGTAGGCGATCGCCAAGACGGCCGATGCTCCGAGTAGCGCCCACGCCGGGACTTGGCCCGGCCACTGCCGCCAGGGAAGCCAGCCTAAGACCAAAGGCTTCTCAGAAGGGACCCCGAACGGAAAGTACGCGAGCGCCAGAATGGTCTCGAGAGCGAGGAACCACCGCCAATGGTGTCGAGAACTGGATTGAACATCGGATGACTGCGACTCGGCGCCAACACAGCGCTCACCGCTTCGATGTCGCGTCACACCTCCCCCAAACCTGCTCGGACGATCAGTTCGT
>PLKG01000117.1:0-2953 GCA_003140595.1 Acidimicrobiaceae bacterium
ACCCTAGTTTTGGGACGAGCAGCGCTATGAGGTTCGCAGCTGCTCGAGCTCCAATCGGCGAGTGGAACAGAATCAATAGCCCGCAGCTGGGCATAGTTGAAGGGATGAAGTTTCGAGACGACTCTCCTCCACGTTCAAAACACGACGACGACGATTCTTAGAAGGAGCAGCGATGACGAACCGACCCGTCGCCCCGCCGCGGGCTCCCTGCTGGGTTGACCTGTGGACCTCAGACATGGAGGGAAGCCGCCGTTTCTATTCCGAGCTGTTCGGCTGGCAAGCAGGCGAGCCGAGGCCGGATCACGGCGGCTACTTCATGTTCAACCGCGCCGGCATTCCGGTCGCCGGAGCGATGGGCGACATGGGCGAGGCGCGCGCCGACAATACGTGGAAGCCCTTTTTCGCGACGGACGATATCGAGCGCACCCTCAAGCTCGCCACTGGACACGGCGCCACGGTGCATCTCCCGGCGATGGTGATCGACGATCTCGGCAGTCAAGCGGTGATCGCCGATCCAGCGGGGGCGGTCACTGGCATCTGGCAGCCCGGCAGCTTTCCCGGCTTCACCGTGCTCCACGAGCACGGCACCCCGAGCTTCATTGCCATCGATGTTCATGACTACCAGACAGAGGTGACCTTCTATCGCCAGGTATTCGGCTGGGACCCAATCGAGGAGGTGGACAGCGGTCATCACTACGCCGGCTACATGGATCCGGAGAACAGGCGGCCAATCGCCGGGATCGGCGACGAGGTGGAGTCGCTAGCGCCCGGAGAATCACCGCACTGGTCGGTGTTCTGGCAAAGCGACGATGTCGACGCCTCGGTCGCGAAAGTGAGCGCGCTCGGCGGCGCGGTGCTCACCGAGGCCGCCGACCATGGGCTCGGGAGGGTCGCCCGTGTGGCGGACCCCTCGGGCGCGCCCTTTTGGCTCTTCCGGCCGAAGGGTTAGGACGGGACGTGGCGGAGATCACGAGCAAGGCCACGATGAAATATGCCGGTAGTCGTTACTTCCGTAGGCATCGGGTGGCTGCCGAGGCCCATCGACCGACAAAGGGAAACTGAACGCGCCGTCAGAGTCGGTCACTTCGGAAATCAACTCTTATTGAGTTGAGACGCCGCAGCCGAGCCGGCCATCTGGGGCACTCCGCTGTGGAGATCTGCTGTGTCAGTTTAGGTTGACAAATCAAGGTGTCAGTCTATACTGACAGGCATGGACATCGAGAACCTCAGCGCGAATCTCTCGTCGGATGACCCGGCAATTGGGCTACGCGCCTCGTTGGCACTACATCGCCTAGCTGAGAGGGTCGAAGCGAACCAGGTCGCGTCGGCCCGGGAAAATGGCTGGTCGTGGCAGCAGATCGGAGACGCCTTGGGCGTCACCCGCCAATCCGTGCACGCCAAATACAACAAGGAGTCATCATGACTACCGAATCCGTTGCGCCAGAGGTGCTTCACGCCTGGGCCATCTATATGAGGGCCAGTGAGGAGGCTCGTCGCCGAGGTGATCGCCGAACTGGCACCGATCACGTCTTGCTCGCCTTGTTTGAAGATCCCTCGATCGAAGTCGTGTTGGGCGTGAGCCTGCAGCAAGCTCGCCAGGCCCTTGAGTCGCTCGATCACGAAGCTCTGGGCGCCCTGGGCATGGGGTCCGGCACCGACGCCCCCCCACTGCCGATGCGCGCCGTGCCGAAGAAGCCGACGATCAGAGACATCATGCAAAAAGATCGCTTCCGCATGACTTCGGCGGCAAAGAAAGTGCTTGAGGACGCGGTCAAGCCCAATCGTCGGAAGACGCAGGTTACGGCCCAGCAGGTGCTGGCCCAGATCCTCACCCTCCAACCACCAGATCCTGCGGCGGTGCTGCTCGGCGCTCTCGGTGTGAACACGTCACAGGTTCGGCGCCGATTGGATGTGGTGACGCCCGCCAGCTGAGTCCTCAGAAACACCTTTCGCAGGTGCCAAAGGTCTAGTCGACGGCTGTCAGATCGTGACGAAGGAAGCGGCGTACGGCCAGACCATCTACGCAAGCGTTCCCATCGAGGTGTTCCACTTTGACGGTGCAGTAAGCAAGTGAGGCATGCCTCCGAGGTGCGGTTCATGGGCAGTCGCGAACACAGATTGCGCGCCCGAATGACAATCGACTGTCACGAGACGGCAGTGCAGATCGACGTTCTGCGGCCCCGGGCCGGTCCCGTCGCATCCCGAGTGACTTTGGCTGGTCACAGACTGATCAGGGGCGGTGGAGAATGGCGAACTCGCATGGCTGCTCGCCGAAGGCCCTCGGTGTCGGGCATCGACCGAAGAGCTTCAACGGCCGATCTGGTGACCTCGTCGATAGCGGCCTCGTCCAACTCTCGCATTGCGGGCCAGCGAGCGCGCACTAGGCCTGGTCGCGCAGGTCCGTGTAGAGGGTCGTCCTGTTTCTCGCCATTGGTCAACCCGAGGTGTGACGGCGCGTCGGCCGACGCGTGGCTGGCCGAGTCAAATGGCCCGACAAATTAGATGTTTAGCCTGCGCTGTGCCAGCGGAATCAGAGTCTCTGAGCCCACGTAATCCCTTGTCAGCGTGTTCGGAGGTACCGGCACCCCCAACCTTCTGACAGGCGCATAACCTCGGTTGTGCTGCCAGAATTGGATCTTCTCAACATCCATAATCCCTGGTCAGCGCGCTCGGAGGAACTCGAATCCCCAACCTTCTGATCCGTAGGTAGCTCAATACCGTCGCAAGTCGTGTCGGATCGTCCCACGCCGTCGCATCTTGGCCGATCCGGAGAGCCGGCCAGCGGGTCATCCGCTACGGCGTGCGACTGCGTGCGACGCTATGGGACGGGTTTGTTGGCTCGAATGTTGGCCTTTTCGCGGCCACCAGCGGGGACCTTGTCTGGGCCACGGGAGGTTACCGGCGTGCTCGTAATCGCCCTAAGTACTACATTCTGTGATACAGTTCAAACATG
>PLKG01000117.1:3023-3273 GCA_003140595.1 Acidimicrobiaceae bacterium
TGCCCAAAGGTGTGGGACACGAGCAACAAGGCGACCGTTACGCGGTGGTCGTTCAAGGCGACGAGTTCCTGCCCAGGTCGGTGGTGATCGTGGCGCCGACTTCCCGCAGCGCGCGCCCAGCGTCGTTTCGACCCGAGGCCGAGATAGTCGGTGAGACCACGCGGGTCCTGGTTGAGCAGGTCGGCGCCGTGGATGCTCGACGTTTAGGCGATCTCGCAGGCCATCTAACCCACGAGGAGATGTGGGGCAT
>PLKG01000033.1 GCA_003140595.1 Acidimicrobiaceae bacterium
CATCGCAGCCCATGGACGCGGACTTTGAGCACCGGGCTGACTTGGCGAGGACGCCTGTGCCTCAGTTGGGCCGGCTGGTTGCCACGGGCGAGTCTTTGATGCCCTACGAGCTGGTCGACCCCGACGGCGTCGCTGTTGAGGCGGTCTCGACGTTTTTCGCCGAGCTCCAAGCTGCAGGTCGCGCGGATGCGACGCTGCGCTCTTATGGGATGGACCTGTTGCGATGGTTCCGCTTCCTATGGGCCCTCGGTGTGCCATGGGACCGGGCGACGAGGGATGAGGCACGCGACTTCAGCCGCTCGTTGCAAGTTGTTGGCAAGCCCCTCCGGCCGCACTGGCGCCGGCGCGACGAGGTATCCAGGCCTCCCCAGTTGAGGACCCATCCCTACGCAGCCTCGGTGAGGGCCCACAGCGAGACTGTCCTAAGGACCTTCTACGAGTTCCACCTCGAGACCGGCACGGGGCCGATCATGAGCCCCTTCCCCCTCGATCGCTCCCGGCGGGCAGGCCGGGCGAACGCCCATCACAACCCGATGGAGCCTTTCGAGACCGGGCGGGTCGGCCGCTACCGGCCCAAGGTGCCGNNCTCGTCGCCTTTTACGTCTCTACAGGCGCGAGAGCCTCCGAGCTGTTGTCTTTGACCCAAGGGGGGTCGACCCCGGCCGCCAGCTGATCACGGTGTTGCGAAAAGGAAGCCGCGAGGCCCAAGAGCTCCCGGCCTCGCCCGACGCGTTCGTCTGGTTACGCCTCTATCAGCTCGAGATCGAAGGCCTGGTGGCAAAAGGGCGCCGCCAGCCGGTGTTCTGGACGCTGCGGCGTCCGTTCCGCCCCCTCAACTACCAAGCCGCCCACCGCATGTTCGCGCGGGCCAACGATCTAGCGGGGACTTCGGCGAGCTTGCATGCGCTGCGCCACACGGCTGCCTACCGCATGGCCGAAGACCCGGCACTGCCACTGACAGATGTGCAGTGGGTTCTCGGCCATGCCCGGCTTTCGACGACCCAGGTGTATCTGACCCCGCGCAAAGAAGACGTCGTCCGTCGGGTGCTCGCCCACTATGGCGACCAGGTCCGCCAGGCAACTGAGCGCCGAGTGCCACCGCCTGCGCCCGGCTACAGCCAAGAGTCCCTGGATGTGCTGTTCGAAAGGGCCGCCCGGTGAGCACGCTCCTCGGCCTCGATCCCGGGACGGTCGTCTCTTCTCCTGAGGGAGCCGCCCTTTTACGGGCGGAGCTGCCTTCGAAGACAAACGCCGCACTCATGGCCAAATATCCGCCTCGACCGGCGACACGGACATGGCCCGAAGCTAAGGAATAGGGTCAATCGGCTGTGGCCGAGCCGACGGGCGCGCAATCGACGGCAGTCAGCCCCCGCACCTCGGCGTGCAAGTGCGGACCGGCTGGTGGGTCAGAACGGCACCTTCTCGACGGCGCTGATGCCATTGTCAGCGATGACGGGGCTCACCGTGGGCGTCCTGTACGACCGCGCCCGGCCCGTCGAGGACTGACTTGGTGGCAGGGCCTGGCGTTCGCGGCCCTTGATTACCGTTCTCGGCGACCACAAAGAGCCCGTCGGCGCGTTGCCTCCTCCACGACGTTGTTGACTTGGTCGACGAACAGCAGGTCTCCGTGGGCGACTGGCCGCTTCTCCTGTACACCCGCGGCGACCCGCTGTAGTGTGTCGACTTGTCGAGTTTGTGTCTAGAGCACGAGCAGCGAGCGTGAGCATGAGCACGAGAGGCCGATGGGCTGGAGCCCTGGTATGTACGGTAGTAGTGCTTGCCACCCTGTCCTCGGCGCCGCCGTTCGGCAGGTCATTATCTGCTAGCGCGACCGCTGCCGGGGACCAGGTCTACGTGGCACCTGTCACGGGCCACGGCACCCCGGACCCGCGTGAGGCGACTGCTCTCAGCCATTTCATCCAATCTGAGGTGGAATCGCAATTGCTCGCCAAGTACCCGTGCGCCGCGGTCTACTCCTCTGCGGGCCTCGGGGCGGTCCTGGGCTTTCTAAAAGAGAAAGAGCTCCTCAGCGCCACCACTCCGGAGGAAGAGGCCAGCGTGCTCGAAAGCGCCGCAAACGCTTTGGGCGCGAGAACCATGGTCATAGCGTCGTACACGCAGGTGGGCGACCAGTATGGCGTGACAGTGGCCGTGATGGACTCGAAGACGGGGCAGATGGTGGACAAGAACACTGTCACCGGGCGAGGTGGGGGAGATGTCGGGGACCTCGCCAAAGCGGCGGTGAACAACCTGAACGTCGGGCTTTGCCGTTCCTACTGGGACGGATCAATAACTATCGAGAAGGACATCACGGGCGAATCCCATATGGCAGCAACGGGTCCGGACGGCCTAGGTTCGGGCACGATAACGGTGACGACACACATCTATGAGAACATTTCGCTCATGCCGCCCAAACTGCGGCAGTCAAGCTACGTCGGCCTGCCGACCGCGCAAATTGTGTACGAGTCGACGAACTACAGCCGGACCAGCAACAAAGAGGCTTACCTGGACTCGTGTCACGGAGTTCTTGACAACTTGACCGATACGGTCACGCAAACGGTGCTGACGACAGCGGGGGACGAATGGGCCGCCCCTGTGAGCATCGGCTTTGACCAGCACAGCGGGAAGTACACGATCTACATACTTAGGCATGACGTGTTGTCGAAGACCACGACCACCAAGAAGCACACGGCGTTTTCCAAAGCGCCGTGCATCAAGCCGGAGGATCCAAGCGCGGGCGCTCCGGGCACCGATACCCTGAGCGTCGACAGCTGGGATTTCAAGGGCACGATAGATCCCAGTCATCCGTACGTCCTCAAAGGACATGTCCCACCCCCGGAACCCACCACTGGAGGCTGGCTGACCACGAAGCTCGAAGGGTCATGGTCGCTCGAGCTCAAGAACCCCCCGAGCTCGGGCACACCTTGACGCTCCGGGCCATGGAGGCGTATCCGTGACCGCCAAGGCCCCCATAGCTGGACTGTTGGAAACGATGAAAGGACGAGCATATGGTTAGCCTGCGACCGCTCCGCCTGGCTGGCCTCGCTCTGCTAAGCACCGCAAGTGCCGCGTTGCCCGCGCTCACAACCACCGGGGCTTCGGTCACCGCGGTGCCCCTCGCCGCCACAGTTTCGTTCCGCCCTGGCCTCGTCACCTCCCTCACCCCCTCGATCAGTGACAGGATCCACAACGTCGATCGCGCCGTGACCCTGGGCCTCGGCCGGGGCAGTGACAACAAGGCCGTGCCTCCGCCGGTCACCGACGGTCTGCCTCTTGCGCTGGGCAGCCGGGGGATCCCCGACATCATCGGTATTGACCCGGCTCCGGGTACGCCCATGTCCACCAAGCCGATCATCACCGTGACCTTCGGGGCCCGCCTGCCCGCGCAGGCTTACCTCGTCATCTTGCTGAGTGAGCCGCGAAGAGAGGCTGCGCTGTCCGATCCGGTGGTGCACGGCAATGCCGCCACGGTCACCGTCGACCCGTCGTGGCCGCTGACGTCGGGCACTTACACGCTCAGAGTCATCGCGACCAACAGCGCCGGTGGTGACGTCTACTACCAGGGGACGTACACCGTGCGTGCTGGGCCACCCGCAGGTGGCACGCCGCCTGGGTCGTGCGGCAGTCTGCACGCCACTACCTACCAAGGCTGGTTCCCAAAGGTAGCGGGGATCTGCCCGGCTCCCGGCAGCCGAATATCCACTGCGACGACATTCACGGTGACTTTCCCGGCCGCGGCCGCCCTTCCGGCGGACACGCAGGTGGAAATCAATCTCTTTCCGTCAGATCGGTCGGGCAATCCAACGGGAGCGTCAGCGGCACTGAGTGACCCGGTGGTGAAAAAGAACGCCATCACGGTCAAGGTAGCCGCCTCGTCGCCGCTACAGCCCGGCACCTACCTTCTCGAGGTCGATACGCTCAGCCCCTCCTCTGGCTTAGCCGACTATCGGGCAACGTACACCGTGAGCTGAGGTGCCTGGTGCTGCCGGTGTTGGGTAGGCCGTCCTCGACGGTCCGGTGACTATTAATTCTTAGTTGCGCGGCTTCGCTGGATAGGCGCAGGAGACGTGGGGCTGGTCCGTGACCAACCAGGCCAACAACTTTAGGTGGATGCACTGAGATTGGCAGAGCAGCAAACGGGTTCAGTTGTCACGGCGGTGGCTGCTCCTTGGTACTGGTTCGACTCGGGCGCGGTGCCTACAGCTCCAGAGCGTTAATTGCAGAAGCCGGCTACAACGAATGCGCTCCCGTTGTGGACCTGCCCTGGCTGCGGCGGAGCCGTCACCAATCCTCGCCACGTCTAATGCGAGGCGTGTATCGGGGCCGACCCGGCGCACGAGCTTGAGACCAGGAGACGACGCGGTGCTGCCACCGCAGTCCGTAAGCGTGCGCAGGTGGAGTGGGACGCTGCCAATCCCGGTGTGATTTACGACCCGGAGCTGTTTCGGCGGGAGATCCTCCGTGGGCTGGCGAACTTCAAGCTTATGGACATCGCCGAGGCGGCGGGCTGCTGCAAGGCGTCCGCTTCGGGCATCAGGCGTGGGAAGTGGGCACCGCACGTGTCGACCTGGGACGCGGTGAGTGAGCTTGTCGGCGTCAGATGAACCTGGCAGCTCTCTCGTGACGAGACGTCCGGCGGTCACGCCCACAGGCAGGAGACGGCTCGGCGGAGTATGCCGCGCAGTGAGCCGCGGGAGAGGTGCGAGATGCGGACGCACGAGCGTCGTCGGGCCATCACGACGGGCCGCTGTGAAATGTCATTGCTTCAGGCGTGCTGACAGTCTCGTCAGAAACGTGCCTCTTGTGCGGATCTTGCATCAGCAGCATCATTCATGACGCGGGAACGGTGGGTCGCCAAAGCTCCGTGTAACTAGGGGGGCGCGTCCAAATTGACACAGCCAGAGGGCTCGATCGGTGGCAGGCGTCGAATCCCAAGTGGTCCGCGCGCCAAACCGCGGGTCCCCGTAGCGTACGAGCCGTGTCTTCAGTCGAGCCGGCCATCTGGCCTCGTCCAGGCCGAGCAGGCCTACGCCACACCATTCCCCTTGAAGGGAGCGACCCGCCGCTTGACCGCATGTGCCAGCAGGCTCGGCACCTCACCAGTCGTCGCGCTGGCAGCGTGGATCGTAACGGTCACCTGGCTCTTGTTCATCGAGGTTCCCAACCACGAGGAGGTGCGATGCCGAAACTAACCGCCGTTCGTCTGTGCGCTGCCGTTGTGCTGTTGTCGGCAGCGGCATCGGCGATAGTCGCCGAGTTTCCGTCGACGGTGGTGGCTTCGCCGGCCGCCGATATTGCGTCGGGTTGGTCACAGGGGAAGCTGATAGACCCCTTACACGGAGGCGGAGGCGGCCTGAACTCCGTGTCGTGCCCGACGGCGAGCTTCTGCATCACCGTGGACAGGATGGGCGACTTCCTCACCTACAACGGCAGCTCGTGGTCATCGCCCGATGAGATCGACCAGAACGGTCTGTACTCCGTCTCCTGCCCGACAGCGAGCTTTTGCGCCGCGGTGGACGGCAAAGGCAATGCCCTCACCTACAAAGGCAGCTCGTGGTCGTCGCCCGACAGCATCGACCCGAAGGGCGACGGTCTTCGCTCCGTCTCTTGCCCTTCGGCGAGCTTCTGCGTCGCGATGGATCAAAGCGGCAACGTCCTCACCTACGACGGCAGCTCGTGGTCGTCACCTGACGAGATCGACTCGAGTCCCAACGGCCTGTCCTCCGTCTCGTGCCCGAGGGCGAGCTTCTGCGCCGCCGTGGACAATGTCGGCAACGCCATCACTTACAACGGCAGCTCGTGGTCGTCGCCCGACAGCATCATCGCGGGGGCCTACCTGTACTCCGTCTCCTGCCCGACAGCGAGCTTCTGCGCCGCCGTGGACTGGCACGGCAACGCCCTCACTTACAACGGCAGCTCGTGGTCGTCGCCCGCCAGGATCGACTCGGGCGGGAACGGCCTGACCTCTGTCTCGTGCCCGACGGCGAGCTTCTG
>PLKG01000030.1 GCA_003140595.1 Acidimicrobiaceae bacterium
CAGCTTGGTTAGCGCGCTTGACTGGGGGTCAAGAGGTCACCGGTTCAAATCCGGCCAGCCCGACAAGAACACCTTGGTAGATGGTGATGAGGCTTGGGTCACAAGGGAGCGATTCACCTCCGTGAGAACCTCATGAGGTCCAAAGTTTTCATGGACATTCTGCTGCCGCCTTCCGGTGAGCGTGTCCTTGCCGAGCGAGACCTTGAAGTGCCACTGCCCGAACTGCGGCCGTCCGGGTGCTCGCGATCGTCGCCCAATCGGTAGCGGCACTTTGAGGACGGCTTAGCCGAGGGCCTGGCGCAGCCTGGTCATGATCAACTTCTTGACGAGCGCCTTTGACGGTGGCGCATCAACGGGGAACTGAAGTGCCCCGGACGAGGTCTTGTACTTGGCGAGTTCGTCGCCCAGTTCGGGGAAGACCGAACCGCTGTGAGGTAGATAGCTCAGGTGGTTCTTGAAGGCTCCAAAACCGGCGATTACCTTGCCCTGCACCCGAAAAGCTGGCAGTCCGTACGAGATGCACTGCTCTGCCTCGGGAATGATGTCGAGGATCGAAAGGCGAAGGCTGGTCAAGGTGCTCCGTTTTGGTTCCTCCAGCGAGGCCAGATAGTCGTCAATCTCTTCTTTGGACATAGCCACTCCTCTCCTTTGGCGGTGTGACGGAACACGGCGTCCACAATCCTCGCTTTGGGACCGTCCAGTGAAGTTGGCCCGCTGGCTGGCCGTCTGTGGTCTGGCGTCCGGGCGCTGGGCACTCCGCTTCCTCGCCACACAGGCTGTCCGGTACTGCCAGGCGCCGCTTCGCCTCCGACCCACTGGTCGACCAGGGTGCTAGCCACCCGCGACCGCGCGCAAACGCCGGCCAGGTCGACCGCGCATCTGAGCCCTCGCTGGCTGCTGGCGCACTGATCCATAGCCGTCTGCTCCCATCCGCGACTCCGCCGTCACAAGCGTGGCGAGCGCACATCAGGCGGTTCGGCACTGGGGTGCCCGGCCCTGGCTCGGGGAACCACTGCTGTCATCCCAGAATCCGATGTCTGGAAGGTGGGCTCGGCGATCGGGCTGGCTGTGCGGAATTCGCCTATCGTGCCCATCCCTACAAGCCATGCCAGGGTACGTCGGAGGACGCCGACGAAGTCCTTGGCCTCGCTGGCAAAACCGGTATGGCCTCCAGGGAAGTCGATCAACGGCGAGCCGAGGCGTTCAGCCAGCGCAACAGCAGCGCGCTGGGCGAACTGGCCCTTGGAGGTGGTCCCTCCCCCAACCACGACCCGGGCCGGCGCGCCCTGCAGCGCGGAGAAGTCCGGTTGGTAGAACGTGATGGGCAACAGGCCGTGACCGAAGAAGCGCTCGCTCATCGCCACCGCCTCGGCCGACGGCGGCTGTCGCGCGGCGTCCTCACCCTGCGGGCGCATGTTGATGCCGCTAAAGCCGGAGAACCGCTGCCACGCGGTGCTGATGCCGCTCTCTCGGTAGGTGTCGTAGATGTCATGCATCCGGGCGCGTGCCTGCTCGGCTTCCGACAGGAGCAGGGCGAGCGGGGGCTCGTGGGCTACGAGGGTCTCCACCTGGCCGGGGTAGCGGGCGACCAAGGCGAGCCCCGTGACCGCGCCACCGCTGCTGCCGAATACGTACGCGGGCTCGCCGCGGACCGCCTCCAATACCCGGCGCACGTCATCGGCCAGCAGGTCCGGCTCGGCGTCCTGGTCGCGGTCGTCGATCGTGCTGCGGGCGAAGCCTCGGGGGTCGTAGGTCACGACCGTGTAGTCCTCGGCGAGGAGTGGGGCGATCGCGGCAAAGCCCGAAACACCCATGGGGTGCCCGACCAGCATGAGCACCGGGCCTGAGCCTTGTACCTCGTAATACAGGCGCGCTCCTGGAACCTCTAGCGAGTGACTCGTAGGCAACGCCATTCGATGGCACCTCTGGTTCGCGGTTGGGGATGGGCGGCAACGCCACTGAGGCTAACGCCAGGATCGCCAATAGCTCAGCGGCCGCTGACCCGGTGCGCCGGGCTGTGACCGCGGGACCTATCTCACATCGCCGTCGTTCCGCGCTCGTTGGGTACTGGTTACTTTGCCGAGACCAGCAGGACCGAACAGGTAATCGGCTTTCGGTAGAACTGTCACACTGCCGAGCGCGCCTCCCCGGAGCGCGGAGGCGGATACACCTGCCGCGCGATCATCGCCGAGAGCCAGCCGAGCTACCAGCCGGCGCACGTCAGCTGGCTCGTGCGCCGCTCACTCACATCGGTCCCGGCAGCGATCGCCAGAACAATGAGCCAGACCAGCGTGCACCCGAAGCTGTACGCCTTATAGCTTCCGCCGAAGGGCATAGCTGCTCGTCCGAGACGGGGCATGCTCACTCTGTTTAGGACCGCTCGAGAAGCGCTCTCAGCCTTCGTTCCGCGCTCTTCTTGGGTCACCGTCAGACCGTTGGCGGTGGCGCCCGATTGGGCCATCTGCACCGAGCCGTCGTGATCCCCACCAGACGCGAGATTCGGCGTTTCGGGCACACTCGTAGCCGTCCGATAGGGCGCGGCCACATCCCGTTGGCGCCGACATA
>PLKG01000065.1 GCA_003140595.1 Acidimicrobiaceae bacterium
GCTCTCGCTTATCAGGTCTTGCACGACCCGGTGACCGGTCTGGCGAACCGGGTCGCCCTGATGGACCGGCTCTCCCAGGCTCTTGCCACCCTTGAGCGGCAGCCGGACCGCCTAGCGGTCCTGTACGTCGACCTGGACCACTTCAAGAGGATCAACGACTCGTTCGGTCACGACGCCGGTGACCAGGTGCTCGCGGAGGTCGGTCGCCGGCTCTCGCTGCTGTCTAGGCACTCCGACACCGTCGCCCGGCTGGGCGGCGACGAGTTCGTCGTGTTGTGCGAGGCCCTGCACGATGAGGATGACGTCGGCCTCATCGGCGACCGTATCGTCAACGGGATCCGTGCCCCCTATGTAGAGGACGGGCGCGACCTTTCGGTCACGTGCAGCATCGGGATCGTCGTCACCCGCGATCCAGGGGCCCAGACCTTCCACCTGATTCGCGATGCCGACGCGATGATGTACGAGGCCAAGGAGACAGGTCGGAACCGGTACCGCTCCTTCGACTCGTCCCATCGCATCGGTACATCGGCAAGCCGTCTCCAGACCGAGCTGAACCAGGCGATCGAGAACGCGGAGCTGTTCCTTCTCTATCAGCCGCTCTTCTCCCTGAAAGACCAGACCTTGATCGGCGTCGAGGCCCTGGTGCGCTGGCGCCATCCCCATCGCGGCGTCGTGGCTCCNNACGATTTCATCCCCTTCGCCGAGCAACATGGGCTGATCGCAAGGATCGACTCGTTCGTCTTGAACGAGGCCTGCCGGCAGCTCGCCGAGTGGACGACCCGCGATGACTGGCCCGCCGTCTTCACAATGGCTGTCAACGTGTCAGGCGCCGAACTGTCGGATCCCCATTTCGCCGACCGTGTTGCCAATGTGATTGCCAGCAAAGGCATCCCAGCCGGGCGGCTCTGCCTGGAGATGACCGAGACCGCCTTCGTCGGCGAGTGGGGCGACGTCCAGACGACGCTCTCGGCGCTCTCCAAACTCGGCGTGCGTCTGGCTCTGGACGACTTCGGGACCGGTTATTCGTCGCTCGCCCACCTGCAGCGCATGAAGGTCGACATCTTGAAGATCGACCGGAGCTTCGTGGCGCAAATCGGTCGGAGCCTTCGTGACCGCGAGATTGTCGCCGCTCTCACTGCCATGTCACACGCCCTCGGCATAACCGTGATCGGCGAGGGCATCGAGACGAGCCATCAACTCGACACCCTCGCCGGGTTGGACTGCGACCAGGGTCAGGGGTTCCTCTTCGCCCGACCACTTTTGGCGGAGGCAATCGTCGCGCTCGTGGGCTGAAGACCTCCTCGGCCCGGTGCCAGCGCCCCTCGGGCCGAGCCCTGTCCAGGCTGCAAGACGATGTGCGCGACGCCGGACCCCTTGTGACCGCAGACCGCTTACTACTCCCGAATCGCTCCGAGGCGTAGCCGGCCACTGTGGACAAGAGCCACGCACTCGTCCACGACCGCCGGGTCGAAGAGCCTCCCGCGCCCCTTCACGGTCTCACCGACAGCAGCTTCGCCCCCAACGCGGCGCGGTACGACATGGCCTTCACGGTGTCGGTCACGGCGATGATGCCTGCCCCAAGGCAGATCTCCTCGCGTTGAGGTCTGGACGGGCACCCCGATCCGGACAGGTGCTCATGGTGTTGCGCGATCATCCCGGGCACCGGCCAAAGTGACCCGCTTAAAGATCCCCGCACCGGATTGGGCATGGATCTTGATGAGCTCCCACTCCATCGGGCTGAGGTTGGTGGGCCGATCATCCCGATGTCGTGGACGCGCAGTGAGGTCGAGATCTTCGATCGCGTCGCTGACGAGCTTCATCTCGACAACGACGCCGAGGTAGCCGTGGGACCAGGCGCCCGATCAAAGAGTGCCGAGCGAGTCAAGGGCCGCGAGCGCGGCCCCTCTTGCGCCTGCCATGTCCAACTCGGCAATGAGCGCGAAGTTCGCGGCCTCGAGCTGCTCCTCGCGCAGGTCGGTGTGCTCGCGGACGCGCGTGAGGAACCACTCCCGGAATCTCGGTGATGCCTCGACCACGCCGCCACCGACAAAATAGGCGCTCGGGTCGATGAAGTTGCTCGCAATCGTGAACAGCCGCCCGATGGCTATTGCCTGCTGGTTGAAGATCTCCATTGCGAGCGGGTCGTCGGAGTCTGCATAGTCACGGACCCTCTTCGCTGCCTCGCGGATCGACTCCTTCTTAGCGAGCTCGTGGTCTGGAAAGCGCGTCAGCCAGTATGGAAGGAGGTTCCTCTCTATCCCGGTCAGTGACGCGACGCTCTCCACATCGCCGAAGAAGCCGCAGTTGCACTGCGGAATTGCCTGACCTTCGGCGAGGAGTCCTTGCATGGGTATGTGGACATGGCCGAGCTCGCCCGCCATGCCGGCGGCTCCTCTCACGACATGCCCGCCCTCTACGACCCCTCCACCTAGGCCCGTGCCGACGATCGCCGACACCGAGGAGTGCAGCGCTGCGTCGCGCCCGAAATAGGAATGGTGCGCGTAAAGAGCTGCTGCGTTGCCATCGTTGTTGTAGANNGAGGAGATGACACCATCGGGGCTCGCCGGCCCTGGCGTTCCAAGGCCGACTGAACGCACCGATTCGCGCGGCACCCCCGTTATCCCCAGCACATGATCCAGAGCACCGGCCAGGGCTTCAATCGCCACTTCCGGCCCTTCTCGAACGCGGCTCGGGCTTTCGACCAAGCTGTCCACCAGGAAGCGGCCCAGGCCGTCGAGCACCGTCGCGCTGTTGCAGTTGCCGCCGTTGTCAAGGCCTACGACAACCCATGAACTTGAGTTCAGCATAGGAATTCCTTCACCCTCGCCACTGCTGATGGCCTCTCGGCCTTGCTTGCAATCGAACAGGCCGAGGATCTGCCCATCAGGACTCGGGCCAAGGTGCTGGCCCGATCCGAGATCGACCTCGGACACACGAAGCTCTCGACCCGCGACTGTCCGAGCGGCTCCGAAACCAAGTGGGACATGAGCCTAGCAATGTCGCCTGCGAGCGAGCCTGTGAGGGCGGGCGGTGTCTCTCGCGCGGACACGGCCCCTCACGACCTAGGCCGGGTTGGGAAGGACGACCGGATGACTCCAGACAAGGATGTGGTACGGGCCGATGACATGAGTCTCAGCCGGCGGACCCCAGGTTCTAAGCGCGGCGTCGAAGTCGACGTTGTCGATGATCGGCTTGCCGTATACGAGGAACTGCCATTCCTGACCTCTGTACCAGCTGCTCGTCGACAGCGTTGTCATCTTTTGGAGGGCTCCGCCGGCCGCGGCCTCCACCGGTCGAACGACGACTGTCCCGCCGCTCTGAACCGTCGTGATGCTCGCGGCCCAGTAGTCGCCGACGCCCCATCGAAGATCGTGGGCGCTGAGCCACGCGACCAGCGACGGAACCTCATACTGCGGCTCAGGGCTGCTCAGCGAATAGCCGACACCGGCCACAAAGCACAGACACATCGCCACTGCGACAGCCGCAATCGCTCGAGCGGGCCGCCCGACCGGGACCTTCGGCCACGCCCGGGCGACCTGGCGACCGGCCACGATGGTGGTGAACATGACCGACACGGCGAGGTAACGCACCCCGTTCTGGTCCGCTCGTGCAAATGCTACGAACGGCACTATCGAGCAGAGAACCGTGATGATGAGGACGTCGTCGAGCCGCCATGTCTCAGACACGCCCGCCGGGCTCGGCGCGGTCCGAGGGCGCCGAAAACCGGTGACAAGGCTCCTCAGAGCGACAACGAGGCAGGCCAGCACACACAACGCTCCAACGACATGTACCGCGCGCAGGCCGAACGGCACTCCCCCGTTATGGCGCAGGCCGTTCGTGAGGCCGAGGAGATCGGAGAAATAGCCCGGTGCGTGACCAAGATTCGCGAAGATCTGATGCAAGTTCACTACGGAGAGCGCCGGCTGGGACCGGAACGCGCCCCGCGCGTCCGCGAGCCGACGAGCGAGGGCGGCGATCCCCACACTGGCGAGCGAAGCAGTGACATTGCTCGCGGCGCTTTGCCACCTTCGCTGCCGCAACCCCGCCAGGAGACCTGCGAGGAGCAAAGGTATTGCCCCGTAGGCGACGAGTAGGAGATCGCCCAGCATCCCGGCCACGAGCAGGACCACCGCCAAGACCCATCCCGGTCCGAAACGTCCCCGTCTCAGCGCGGCAAAGGCCAACAGCGCGTACAGCACGGTACTGACGTGGAACCCCCTGCCGACGAAGAACAGCGCCATGGCCGGAGTGCAAAAGGCGAGGAGGGCGACAACCGCCACACCCCCGGCCAAGGCCGGCACACCGCGGCAGCCCTCCCGGGCAATGAACACCCCAGCTATGACCACAAGAGCGGCCATGACCGCAGGACCCAGGTAGAGCAGCGCGGGACGCAGGCCGTCAAGACGTACTGCGAGAGCGTAAAGGGGCGCGTCACTGGTCCAGTACGAGGCGAAAGTCAGGTTCCAGCCTTGAAGCAGAAGGTGCCCGCTGGCCATGGCCTGACCCTCGAGGATGACCGTCGCCTTGTCGGAGGTCCCGGCTTGGTCATGCACCGACCTCGCGTAGAGGAGGAACATCAGGCCACTGAAGCCTGCGACCGTAGCTACCGAGTTCACAACCAGCCGTAGGGTTACGGACCTTGACCGTCGTGGCCGGCTGCCCAACGCCGGGGTGTCCGCTTCGTCAGCTGTCACAGGACCTGACCCCGCCGCAAGGCGCGACACCTAAAGCGAAGCCCAGCTGCTCATGTCGCGGGACTCTAGCCCCAAGTCAAGGGCCGGTCTTGGCAGATTTTCCGTCCTAGAGTCATCTTTGGCTGAACAGACCCACAGGCGTTCTACGCTTGAAGTGTGCAAGAGCCTGCGGCGGAGGCCAACGGGGTACCAGAGGACGCATCGAGCTTCTCCAGCTACGTCGCGCTACAGCCGGTGATGGATCTCCAGGACCGCACGGTGTTCGGCTACGAAGCTCTCCCCCGCGGGCCGTTGCGTTCTGACGCCGGGAAGTTTGTCTGTGCCGCCCTGTCGGCGGTCCAGCACACTAGTCCCGCGTTTCTCCTGGTGCAGTTGACGACCGAGCTTCTCCAAGACCAGGGGTTCGACCCTGTGGTTAAGGCCGCGGAGGTCGGGGCCACACCTGGAGAAGTCGCTTGGATCATTGCCGAGTCGACGGCGCTCGAGTGGCCGGAGCTCGTCGAAGCTCGGGTCGCCGAATGGCGCGACCGGGGGTTCCTCATCGCCCTCGGTGACGTGGCGCCCGGTGTGCTCAGCCGCGCGCCCGTGGGCGACCTGGTGCCGAGCTTCGTGATCTTGGATCCCACCTACACCGACTACGTCACGACCGGCATTCGGGCACGCGCGGAACTCGCCGGCCTGCTCGCCTACTGCGCCCGGCTCAGTGCTCACGTCATCATCCGCGGCATCGTCGATGACTCGATTGCGCAGCGCTTGATAGGGCTCGGAGCCCGCTTGGGCATCGGCCCACACCTCGGATCTCCTGCCGTTCTCAGCTCCGCTGCAGCAGTGCCGGGCGACGAGATCGTGTCGCCCTCCTGGTTCCGACGCCAGGGGGTACGGATCCTTACCGCCCCGGGCACCGCGCTTGATGCCCCGGCAATTGTCGCCAAGCTCCCGACCACACCAAGCGCGGCGGTCGATGCCCAGGGCTTCGCCTGGTCTCTCGGCGAGGCCGCCCGCCTGATGCAGGCCGAGCATGATCCGACCCGGATCCTCGAGGTCACAGCTGAACGTCTGCCTCTCACCGTGCGCGCCGACCGGTTCGCGATCTTCGAAGCAGACTGGGACCGTTACCGGCTCCGCGCACGCGTCCTGGCAGGTGGAGAGCTAGAGGGGCTCAACAAGATGGAAATCTCGATGGACCGCGGCATCACCGGGTGGGCCTTCCTCCGCGGGTACCCGTACAACTGCTCCGACACGCGCAGCCACTCCGAGGCCGTCTCGATCCCCGGACAGGACGAGTCGACCTTAGAGGAGTCCCTGCTCGTCGTGCCGCTCATGGCGGGAGACCACCGGCTCGGCGTCATCGACATGTGGCGAAACGGTCTGTCCCAGTTCACCCAGGAAGACCTCGAGCGCTGTGCCCTCTTCGGTTACATAACCGCTGCTGCCTGGCGCAACGCACAGCTCTACGCCGAGCTCGAGCTGCGTGCGATGACCGACACCTTGACCGGGTTGCTCAATCACCGTTGGTGGGACGAGCTGGCGACGCGCGAAGCCGCGCTCAGCAGCCGGACTGGCACCCAGATCGGGATCTTGCTGATAGATCTCGACCATTTCAAGCGGGTCAACGACCAATGCGGGCACATAGCCGGTGACGCCCTGCTGCGCAACGTCGGCCGTGCTCTACAGGGCACGCTGCGGACCGGTGACGCGGCCGTCCGATACGGCGGCGAGGAATTCCTCCTGATGCTCCACAACAGCGATGAGACCGGGGCCATGCGAGTGGCAGAAGCCGTCAGGGAGGTCCTCACCAAGCTGCCCACACCAGGAAACGGCGTCCCGCGTGTGACCGCTTCGATAGGCGTGGCGTTCTTCCCGCGGCATGGTGCGGTGCTCGACCAGGTCGTCAACGTCGCTGATACCGCGATGTACCGCGCGAAGGCCGAAGGTCGAGATCGCATTGTGATTGCGCCGCGTCCTGCCATCGAGGTCCATCCGGAGTTTCGCCGCGACGCGAAGCCTTAGCGCCGAAGAAACACGAGCCCTCAGCCACCGTGAAGGTCGGTCTCACCGTCCCTATCCGGGCGAAGAGGCCGGACTGTCGAACGGCTCCGGCCCCGCCAGGCGCGCAACATCGCGGAAGTATCGAAGCCGACAGCAAAGCTCCCGTCCCGCTTGAGGACGATCGCGCCGCCATGACCGCCGCGCGACCGAACAGCTGACAGGGCCTCCTCGAGCGCCGCTGCTGGCAGTGCACCTCGGTCGACACACCAGTCAACCCGGTGAGCGAAGCCGGCCACCAGGAACGACTCGCCTTCGCCGGTGGCCGAGACCGCGACTGTCCTGTCGTCCGCCCAGGTTCCCGCCCCGGCGATGGGAGAGTCACCGACTCTCCCGGGCAGTTTGCCGAGCCGCCCGCCCGTGGAGGTGGCAGCGGCGAGATGGCCGTCCTGGTCGACGGCCACCGCGCCTACGGTTCCGCTGCGCGAGATCGGTTCTACGCCCTCGCCGCACAGCGACGACGGGACCCGCTGGGCGAGACCCGTGTTCTCACAAAAGCGGTCGGCCCCGGCGCCAGCAAGCAGGATCGGGCCCTGGGCGGGTCCGCCCAAGGCCATGACCGCCCGGGCGGCACGCACGGGGCTCTCGGGCCAACTCGCCGCGCAGATCGCACCAAAGCTCCCGGTCGAACCGTCCATGACCGCGGCGTCGGTCTCGACAGTGCCCTGCGAGGTAGCGACTGCGCCTCTCCCACAGTTGAAGCTGCCCGAGGCCTCCATGCACGCCACGGCCTCTACAACCGAGTCGAGGGCGTGACCACCCGCGACGAGCACCTCCCATGCGGTCGCTAGAGCCTCGGACATGCCCTGCTCCAGACGGGCGAGCTGAGTCGGTGAGCTCGGAGGCCCGAACTCACCGGCGCCACCGTGGATCACCACCGCGGGGAAGCCGAGATCGCCGGTCTCGAGGTGAATCTCTCGGGTCAAGCCGCCACCTCTCCGGCCCATTCTCCACCTGAGGCTGCCTCAGCCGGCATCTGTGCCTTGTCCTCGAATCCGACGAGTCATCCAAGCTTCGACGACGAAGGCCAGAAAAGGCACAAACCCCGCAGCGACCAACGCGACCACCTGGACCGAGCTCAAGTGAAACCTACGAACAAGATCGGCCACGGTCACGAGGTAGACGATGTACAAGAACCCGTGGAGCGGCCCGACTATCTGGACGACAGCCGGCATCGCCGCCGCGTACTGCAGCGGCACACCGACGAGCACGAGAACGAGGAGGCCGACTCCGACGACATAGGCCATGACCCGGTAGCGGACGAGGGTGTGCTTTTCGGCCGGGTCCACGAGGCTCTCAACGTAGCTTCTGCTCGTCTGCCGCGTTGAGCTGGGCAAGGTAGCGGTTGTAGGCCGCTAACTCCTCGTCCTCCTCCTCGTGCAGATCTGGCAACTCGGTGGGCCGACCTTGCGCCGCGACTGTTGCCTGCGATGCATGCGGAGGCTCTGTCGGCTGCTCATGAACGATTCTCCACCACATGTAGACCCCGTAAGCGGCGAAGAACGGCCACTCGACGGTGTAGGCCCAGCTCAGCGTGTTGCCCGACAGAGCGCGGTGCAACTGCCAGTATCCGAGTGCCAGGCAGCCCGGGACCACGACCAGCGCGGTCAAGTGCAGCATGACGGCTCGGCGCGAGAACCACGCGGTACCCACGCCGCGAGGTTAGCCCTCGCCCGATTTTCCCTCTCCTCAAGGCCGGCCCGGCAGGTGGCAGTGTGGCCCTAGTCCGGGCGGCGCTGGTCGAATGTCACGACGAGCTTGCGCGCCGCTCTCACATCGTCGACTCGCCGCACTGGTGTGGTCCGCGGGGCGGCTTTCGCCTCATCGGCATTTCCGGCTTCCCGTGACTCGCGCGCGACCTGAAGGAACGCGTCTGCGAGCGCAGACAACGTCTGGGGGCTCTCGGTCTCGGTCGGCTCCACCATGAGGGCCTCCTCGACGATGAGGGGGAAGTAGACGGTCGGGGGATGGAAGCCCAGCTCCATGAGGCGCTTTGCCACGTCCAGGGCACTGAGGCCGACTTCGTCATGGAGCGATTTCGCCGAGACGACGCATTCGTGCATCACGGGCCTGTCAAAAGCGATGTCGTACGCGCCGCGCACACGCTCGTTGAACCAGTTCGCGTTGAGCACTGCGATCTCGGACGCCCGTTTCAGGCCGTCGCCCCCGTTCAGGCGCAGGTACATCCAGGCGCGAAGCAACACGACGGCGTTTCCATGCCAGGAGTGCACTCGGCCGATCGAGCGTTCAGGCGTGGTGAGCTCGTAGCCCGCCCCGTCACGGGTCGGTCTCGGACCGGGGAGGAAAGGGGCCAGTCTGGCGCTCACGGCCACGGGGCCTGCACCCGGGCCTCCCCCGCCATGGGGCGTCGCGAACGTCTTGTGCACGTTCAGGTGCACGATGTCGAAACCCATGTCCCCAGGCCGCACGATCCCGAGGATCGCGTTCAGGTTTGCACCGTCGTAGTAGAGCAGGCCGCCGACGTTGTGCACCGCCTCGGCGATCTCGACAATGTCCTCCTCGAACAGGCCGAGGGTACTGGGGTTCGTCAGCATCATTCCCGCCACGTCGTCGTCCAACAGTCCACGCAACGCGTCGAGGTCGACCCCACCACGGGCGTTGGTTCCTACTGTCACGACCTCGTAGCCACTCAGGGTCACCGAGGCAGGGTTGGTGCCGTGGGCCGAGTCCGGGATGATCACACGGCGCCGGCGGTCGGATTCGCCATTGGCGTCGTGATACGCGTGCATCAGCAAGAGGCCCGTCAGCTCGCCCGCGGCCCCCGCCGCTGGTTGCAGGGTGGCGGCGTGCATCCCCGTTATGGCACACAAAGTCTCCTCGAGCTCGACGAGGAGCTCGAGCCAGCCTTGAGCGCAGTTGACCGGGGCCGCCGGGTGCACCTGGGTGAAGCCCGGAAGAGACGCTCCCGCGTCCGCCGCCTTCGGGTTGTACTTCATCGTGCACGAACCGAGCGGGTAGGCACCGAGATCCACGGAGTACTGACGATGAGTGAGACGAGTGAAGTGCGCGACGAGGTCACGCTCGCTAACCTCCGGCAGCGCCACCGGATCGCTCTGCAGGAAACCTTCCGGAACGAGTTCCTCGGCCGTCCAAGAAGGCAGGTTCGTGGTCCTGAACGAGGCCGCGTGGCGTCCCGGGACGGAGAACTCGAAGATCGTCGGCTCCGAGTCGCGCGCGAGGAGCGGCGCGCCCAAGGCCCTTCCTCCGGGCAGTGGCGCGCTCATCGGATGGCCTTTTCGAACGCGGCCGCGTAGCCGTCGATCTCAGCTCTCGTACGCCGCTCGGTCGCAGCTACCAGTAACCCACCGTCATAGGCGGTGCCTTCGAAGCCTTCCCGGATCGGCACACCGGCGAGGTAGCCGTCTTCCACAAGGCGCTCGACGAGCGTCTCGGGCGCAACCGGGGTCCTCACTGCGAACTCCCGCAGCACCGGGGCTGAGGTGAGGAGTTGCACGCCGTCGATCGAGCAGAGAGCCTCGCGGGTGTACCGCGTCGCTCTCGCACACCCCAAGGCCATCTCCCTGAGTCCTTTCGGGCCCAGCCAGGAAAGCTGGACAGCCGCGGTCACCGCCATCAACGTCTGGTTCGTACAGACATTCGAGGACGCCCGTTCGCGACGGATGTCCTGCTCGCGCGCCCGCAGGGTCATCACGTAGGCGTGACGGCCCTCCACATCGAGGGTCTCGCCGACTATCCGACCGGGGAGGCGCCTCACGTCCGCGAGGCGGCACGCGAACAGGCCGAGGTATGGTCCGCCGAAACCCATCGCCATCCCGAACGGCTGTCCCTCACCCACCACGAGGTCGGCACCTAGCGAGCCTGGGGACCGGAGAAGCCCCGCCGAAACAGGATCAAAGCACACCACCAGGCGGGCGCCGAAACCGTCGGCGACCACGCGAGCGCGAGCAATGTCTTCCAAGCAGCCGACGAAGTTGGGGGCAGCGACAACGACCGCTCCAAAGGGGCCCTCGTCATCGACCTCGTCCCAGGAAGTGACGCCGCCCGACAGCGGTACCGTTTCGATCTCGTTGCCAGAACCTCGCGAGAACGTCTTCAATTGCTGGCGCCAATGGGGATTGACTCCCTCAGAGCAGAGAACTCTCCTGTGCCCGGTTGCGACCGCGGCGAGATTGACGGCCTCGACGAGCGCCGCCGCCCCGTCATAGAGCGAACCGTTCGCGACTTCGAGACCGCTCAGCCGGGCGATCATCGTCTGATACTCGAAGATTGCCTGCAGGACGCCCTGTGACACCTCGGGCTGATATGGGGTGTACGCGGTCACGAACTCCGAGCGGGACGCAATCGCCTTCACGACTGCGGGGATCTCGTGGTCGTAGGAACCCGCCCCGGCAAAACACACGAGGTCACGGCCGCAGGGCTTGTTGCGCGAGGCGAGCTCATCGAGGCGCCAAGCCACGTCCGGCTCGCTCATTGCCGGAGGGAGATCGAGCCCGCCCGCCAGCCGCAGCGACTCGGGTATCTCCTTGAACAGGCCGTCGAGATCTTCGAGGCCCAAAAAGGCGAGCATCTCCGCGATCTCGGCATCTGTGTGCGCAACAAATGGCGCGCTCAAGAAATCGCCCCTTCTAGTTTCAAATGCTGGAACGGTGGCTTGACGACGATCGCCCCGACCTGGCTGCCCCGCAGCGCGATCTCAACCTTGTCGCCCATGGCCGTAGGGGGAGGCACGAAGGCTAGCGCGATCCCCCGCTGAAGGACCGGAGAGAAGTTACCGCTCGTAACAACGCCTAAGGCTTCCCCGTCGAAGACAACCGCATCCCCGCGTCTAGGTGGTCTTCGTCCTTCGGCCAGCAGGCCGCGCAGGCGACGGCGGATGCCGGACGCACGTTCGCGCTCCAACGCCTCGCGTCCGCGGAACGGACCCTTGTCCCAGCTGACCACCCAGCCGAGCCCTGCCTGCAATGGCGTTATGCCGGCGCCCAGCTCATGGCCGTGCAGCGGCAGCCCCGATTCGAGGCGCAGAGTGTCGCGGGCCCCGAGGCCTGCAGGTTTGACCCCCGCTCCGACCACCGCGCGCCAGAAGTCCGGGGCCTTCTCTGAGGGCACCGCGCACTCGACGCCGTCCTCACCGGTATAGCCGGTACCGGCCACGCGGCACGACACACCCTTGAATTCGAAATCTGCCACCATGAAATGCCCGACCGCGGCTGCCTCGGGCGAGACCGTCGCCAGGCGCTCTCGCGCCCGTGGTCCCTGCACGGCGATGACGGCCCGCTCGCCGGTCACGTCTTGACCACCGAGCACCGAGATCACCCTCGCGGTGTTGGAGGCGTTCGGCATAACGTCGAATCGCTCCTTCGCGACCCACCAGACGATGATGTCGTCGAGCACCGACGCGTCGGTTTCGTCGAGGAGGTGCTGGTACTGCGCCCGGCCTGGTCCGATCCGGTTGAGGTCGTTCGTCAGGCTCGTCTGCAGCAGCTCAAATGAGTCCGGGCCCTCCACACGAACGGTGCCGAGATGGCTCACGTCGAACACGGCGGCGTCGTTCCTGCACGCGAGATGTTCGGCGATGGTCCCATCGGGGTACGACAGGGGCATCTCCCAGCCACCGAAATCCACGAGCCGGGCACCGAGTTCGAGGTGCTCGGTATGCAACGTGGAGTGTTTGAGTGTCACCCGGCCAATCTAGCGGTCGCCTCTGGGAGGTACTTTCCCAGCAAACTGAAGACATCGCGACGGTAGAGAACCCGAACCCGCACTTCGGGGTACAACTGGGCCATCTGGCGTAGCTTCCGGTTCTTCACAGTGACCAGCTCTTGACGAAGCGTCGTCAGCTCCAGGAACAGGTCGTGCTGGGTCAGGTAGAAATCCGGGCGGAACGCACTCGTCGGTTGCCCATCGGGTCCCCATGCGAGGACAAACTCCACGGGCTCGTACTCCCAGAGAACTTCGTAGTAGTCGAGAAGCTCCGCAAACAGGCGCTCAGAATCATGAGCAAACCGCACCGCGGCGCGCAGTGGCGGCTCGTGAACCCGGACCGATGGCCGGTCGGCGACCGTTTATCCTCCCTCGGCCAGCCGGGAAGACCCGGAGAACGCTGTGGAGCCGGCAGAGTCTGGCGCCGCAACCGAAGACGCCGACGCACTGATCGTCGTTCGGGCGCTATCGATGCGGCGGATCGCTGCATCGACCTCACCGACCACTCCGGCCAATGGAACGACGTTGAACACACCCTGGCCCCCTCGCAAGAGGTCGATGATCTGTTCACCAGTGCGCATCAGCACCGATCCCTCGCCGACGATGACCAGGTTCGCCGTGGTGAGGTCTTCTCCGACCGATTCGCGGAGACACTCGATGGCCCGTCTCGCCTGGCGCAGGTTGACACCGCCGTCGAGGAGCTGCTTGATCACCTTCAGCTCGAGCAGGTCCTTGTACGCGTACAGCCGCTGGGTCCCGCTGCCGCGCGCCTTTGCGAGCGAGGGCCGGCTGAGGCCGGTACGGTCCCAGTAGTCCAGCTGGCGGTAGGTGATGCCGACAATGCTGCACACCTGCGGCCCCCGGAAACCGACTTGGTCCATCTCGCGCCCCTATCCCTAGGTCCCGAGCTTCCGCCGCTGCGCTTGGGTAGACGACAGCGCGGTAGTTACACCCTCGTAAGAAAGGTTAGGGCCTGCCCGCCTCGACGTCAACGACCGGTCGAGCCCTTGAAGGTTGCGCGTCTAGTACAACTTGAGCTTCACGGTTCGAGACGGCGACAGGCGACTGACCGGCTGCTCAGGAGCTGAAGTCCTCCGGTCGGATCCGGTCCAAGAACTCGCGGAACTCGCCGACGAGCTCGTCCGGGTTGTCTTCGACCGCGACGTCGTCGTCGTCCGGTTCGATCACGAGGCCCTCTGTTTCCATGAGGTCATCAGCCACGTAGAGAGGAGAACGTGTACGCGTCGCGAGTGCGATGGCGTCTGATGGTCTGCATGACACGACCACGTCACGCTCGCCCGCCCGAAGGTGAAGCTCGGCGAAAAAGGTCCCGTCGCGAAGCTCGGTCACGAGAACGCGCACAACTTTCGCGCCGAGCGTCTCGACGAGTTCGCGCATGAGATCGTGGCTCATCGGGCGCGGGGGCTCGACTCCCTGGAGGGCAAAGGCGATGGCGGTCGCCTCCGGTCCGCCCACGAAGATCGGCAACGAACGACGCTCTCCCTCGGTCTCCTCGAGCAGCACGACCGGGGTGCTCGTCCCCAGGTCGACACGGACAGCCCTCAGATGTACCTCGACCATGACAGCAACTTACCGCCGTGAGAGCCGTTCGAACATCGCAGCCGGGTCGGCGCGGAGGTCGCCCTCGTCGGCGACTTCGAGCGTTCGGAGGTTCCGGTAGCGCTCGTCGAGGTCGAGGCCGTAGCCGACCACATGCTCGTTGCTGATGACCTTTCCAACGTAGCGAACCTCTACCGGTAGCAACCTGCGGCTCTGGCGGTCGAGCAGGGCGCACGCGCTAGTGGAGCGGGCGCCACGCAGTGCGATCATGCGGAGCAAATAGTCAAGCGTGAGACCGGTGTCGACGATGTCCAGGACGACTATCACGTCCCGGCCCCCGATCTCCAGGTCGAGATCCTTGACAACCCGCACCCGAGTCCGGCCGTCACCGTAGGACGACAGGGCGAGGAAGTCGAGCTCGCAGGGCCCGGGCAACTCCCGCACGAGATCGGCGAGAAAGCAGATGCTCCCCTTCAAGAGAGCAACCAGCACGACCCCATTGGGAAAGTCGCGCTTGATCTCGTGTCCCAGGCGGCGCGCGATCGCGGCCAGCCCCCCGGCGTCGAGCAGGGTCCTGCCCCGCTCCTCGGGCTCGCTCACCCTCCTGTCAGCTCACGTAGCGCTGCTTGCGAGAAGCAGCGCATGAGCGCTTCTCCGAGGTCGGCAAGCTCTGAGACGTCTTCTATCGCACGAGCTCGCGCCGCGGGGTTCCGCTGCCTGAGCAGAGGCGTGACCACCTGTGCGAAGAGCCCCGTCTGGCGGTCCGCGGCGTGCTTGAAGATCCGAAGATGCCGTGCCCCGATACCGTAAGGCGCAAAACCAGCAGCCAGCTTGGCTACGAGGACAGCCTCTTCGTCATAGCAGTGGACTCCCGCCACTGTCCGCCCCGCGATCAGCCCGAAGCTCTCGAGTTCCTCGATGCCTGACACCTCGAGCCCGCTGGCATTGGCAAGCTCCGCAAGCGTCAGGCTCGCGCCCGACAGCCCGGCACCGGGCAACCCGGCCGTCGAGCGGCTAAGCGCTCGGCGTGAAGCTTCGGCAGTGTCGTCTCGTTCTTCATTTTGTTGCCCGTCGGTACCTGGTCCCGTTTCCTGCGTTGTCTCTCGCGACGTCGTACCCGGAGGTGTCGCATGGCCCTTTGTGCGACGACCGCCCGAACGCCCAGTGCTCGCGACTGATCCGCGCTCGGGCTCGTTCGACGTGCGACCCGCGCTGGACGGTCGCGCGGGCGGCACACCGCCTTCGCTAGGCCCCGTGGGGCCCGTCGGTGACGCGTGGCCTCCGGAAGGCACAGTTTCGCGGCCCGCGAGCACCGGTGCGTTCGTGCGCCCGGGAATGCCGCCGCTCGAGGCCGCGGCCATCGCTACTGGCGTCATCGCCCCGACTTCTGCCCGAGAGCGCTCGCGAACGGTTTCTGCCGTCCCGGGGACTCCGACCAGGACCGCCTCGGCCTCTCGGTCGGGCGGCGGATCGCCCATCTCGAACAAGTGGGGCGTGGGCGCCTCAGGATCGCTCATGCCGTTGTCTAGGCGGCCTTTGATCACCTTGAGGGGCAGGAAGTGCTCGCGTTGCTGCCTCAGGATCCAACGGAGCCGTTCCACGTCCTGTTCATAGAACTTGCGGTAGCCCGACGGCGTCCTCTCGGGGACGAGGAGGCCCCGACTCTCAAGGAAGCGGATCTTCGAGATCGTGACATCCGGGAACTCCTCGCGCAGAAGGGCGAGAACGTCGCCAATGGCAAGGTACGAGCGCTCCCCCACTGCGACCTCAGCCTGCGCTTGTCGAAAGGAAGACGAGCTTGAACTTGCCTATCTGAACCTCGTCGCCACCTTTCAAAGTGGCGGTCTCGATCCGCTCCCGGTTGACATAGGTGCCGTTCAGAGATCCGACGTCCACCACCACGTAGTGGATTGCCTCGCGCCGGAACTCGGCATGGCGACGCGAGACGGTCACGTCATCGAGAAAGATCTCGCTGTCGGGATGCCTGCCCACTCGTGTGACCTCGCCCGTAAGGACAAAACGCGCTCCGGCATCAGGCCCTCGCTTGACCACGAGTACCCCCGTGCCGTCCGACAGGTCACCGGCGGGAACGCTGACCTCATCGTCGACAAGGTCGCCCGAAGAGTCCTCAGGCAGGAACGAGATCGTCGTGTCGGTCCTCGGAGTGAAAGGCGAGCCGCACGAAGAACAGAAATTCGACTCGGGTGGGTTGCGATGGCCGCAGTTGTTGCAGAACACTCCAGTACCGTACCTGAGACTCACCGGGGCGCGCTTGGCCACCTTTGGCTGAGCCATGGCCGCAACGGCCGCTTTGAGCTCTCCCATCACTTCGGCTGGGACCGGCGCGCCACTCGGTCGGAGCGGACCCGAGTCGCCTCAGGACTGTGTCAGCGAGAGGTACCCAGCGGCATCAATGAGCTCTTCGAACTCGCCCGGAGCCGAAGGCTCGATGACGCAAAGCCAACCCTCTCCATACGGGTCAGTGTTGATTCGCTCCGGCTGTCCGGTCAGCGCGGCGTTCACCTCGACCACGGTCCCGCCGACGGGCGCGTACACCTGTGAGACCGACTTGGTCGATTCGACCTCGCCGAGCTCGCCTCCCCGCACGACTGTGGCGCCGACCGAAGGCAGTTGGACGAACACGACGTCTCCGAGAGCCTCCTGCGCGAAGTCGGTCAGGCCGACTCTTACCGCGCTGTCCTCAAGGCGCGCCCACTCGTGGTCAGCGGTGTATCTCAGGTCCTGCGGGACATCCATCTCTCACGGCTCCTTCGAGGCGGCGAAGACTCCAACGCTTCGGCGATCGTACTCACTCGCCGGACGCCGTGCCCCCGGTCTCGCCCACGCCGGGCCGGTCCGCGGAGGCTCCCCGTGCCAGTCAGGCCGTTGCTTCGGCGAGGATCCATTCGATTTCTTTCGCCGCCCGCTCAGCCCGCTGCTCTGCTTCGGCACGAGTTCTCCCCTCTGCTTGGACGCGGGTGACCGGTGTCTCCGTATCGGGCAGCACGAGGGTCCACCCTTCGGCGTCGGTCGTCTTCACACCGTCGAGGAGGAGCAGGCCTGCCGGGTCCGCCTGCTCGACGAGGGTGCGCATCACAAGGCCCTTCTGCTCGAAGGGGGTCGGCACATCCCGCCGGACGATGTGAGTGGCGGGAAGTCGCCCGACGACGCGCGACAACACCTCATGCTCCGAAGCGAGAAGGGAAAGGAGGCGCACCAGGCTGGCGACCGCGTCGAAGGCCGGTAGGAAGTGAGGGAAGACGAAGCCCCCGGAGGTGTTCGCTGCGAGGCGTACTTTCGGCAGGTCGGCAGCCTCGAGCAACTGCGCGGCGGACAGCTTGGTCCTCAACACCTCTCCTCCGGCCGCGGCGCAGATCGCCTCCACTTGGAGGCTCGCGTCCACGGGCACCGCGACGATGCCGTCAGGCTCCGCCGTGGATACAAGCTGGACGAGCGCGAGGAGAGCCTCGTCGTCCTCGAGCACGTGGCCGGTGTCGTCCACGAGGGTGAGCTGCTCCCCATCGGGATCCAACATCGCCCCGAGATTTGCGCCGGACGATCGCACAAGCTCGCCCAGCCGTGCCGCGTGCGCCGCCCTGTCGAAGGCGATCACTCCGGCAGTCGAGACATTCGGGTTGATCCCAAGAATGTCGGCTCCGAGCTTCGCGAGCACGTTGGGCATGACGAAGCTCGCCGTTCCGAACGCGTAGTCGAGGACCAACTTGAACTTCGCCGCGCGGATGGCGTCGATGTCAACCAGGTTTGTGAGCTCGTTGGTGTACAGCTCGAGTGTCCGCGAGGCGAAGCTGATGTCGCCGATCTCTGCAGCGAGGACGCGTCGGGACTCCTCGCGGTCGTAGAGCCGCTCGATCTTGCGCTGGGCCGCCTCACCTAGGTCCATGCCCTCGTCGTTCAAGAAACGCAAGACCACCGACTGTGGATCGCCCGGCACGAGCCTCACTGTCATCCCGCCGACGGCACGGCCGGTACGGGTCAGGAACCTCGTCACGGGTACCGTCGCGGCCTCGAGGTCCTCCACATTGCAGCCAGCCGCGATGATCCCGACGATGGCGGCACGTTTCAGCATTCGCGCCGCCCGGCTCGAATCTCGCGATATGGCGACCGTGGCGCCTTTCGGAAGGGTGCTGGCGTACGCCAGGGCGACGCGCAGGGCGACCTCGGGCGAGAGGTCCACGTTCGCGATTCCCGCGACCCCGAGACGCCCGAACAAGCTCCTCGAGCCTCGGGACTCCCAGATGATCGAGGAGTTCACAACTGCGCCAGCCTCGATGATCTTGTGCGGGTACACCTTCACCCCGGCGCCGATTACGGCCTGGCGCCCGACTTTCGAACCAGCGCCGAGCACAACTCCGTCATCGAGATGCGCGCCCTGGCGGATGTCGCACGACCGCGCGATGACACAGCCGCGGGCATTTACCGACGAGGCAATGTAGACGTTGTCGTGGATCACGCACCGTTCGATGACGGTGTTCTCGCCGATGCGGACGTTCGCGCCCAGTACGCAGTAGCCATGGAGCTCGACGCCGGCTCCGATTCGGCAGTTGTCCCCGATGAGCGCAGGGCCGACGACCTTCGCCGAGGGGTGGATCTCGGCTCCCGCGCCGAGCCAGACGTTCGGGCGGAGCGAGAAACCGGGCATGTCCATCTCGACCTTGCCGTCGAGGATGTCCGCATGCGCCCTCAAATAGGCCTCCAATGTGCCGACGTCCTCCCAGTAGCCGCCCGCCACATAGCCGTAGAGCGGCCGTCCTGCCTCGAGCATCAGGGGGAAAACATCGGACGAGAAATCGACTGCCCGACCGGCCGGTATCCAGTCGAAGACCTCCGGCTCGAGCACGTAGATGCCCGTGTTGATCGTGTCGCTGAACACGTCGCCCCAACCCGGCTTCTCGAGGAACCGCTCGATCCGCCCGTCGGCGCCCAGGATGACGATGCCGAACTCGAGGGGGTTCTCCACCGCTTCCAACGCGAGCGTCGCGACCGCACCTTGTTTCGCGTGGAACTCGACCAGCGCCGTTAGGTCCACATCGGTCACCACGTCCCCCGAGATGACGAGGAAACGGTCGCCGAGCTCGTCGATCGCGTTCAGCACCGATCCGGCTGTCCCGAGCGGTGTCTCCTCTGTCGCGTAGACGAGGCGGACACCGAGCTCCGACCCGTCCCCGAAATAGGTGCGAATCGTGCTCGCGAGAAAGCCGACCGTCACGACGATCTCCTCGAAACCGTGGCGCCTGAGCAAGTTCACGACGTGCTCGGCCATCGGTGCGTTGGCCATCGGGAGCATCGGTTTTGGCTGGTTGGCGGTCAGCGGCCGAAGCCTCGTGCCTTCCCCACCAGCCATGATGACGGCTTTCACGTGCTCGCCGCCTCGTGTTGAGCGCGATCGGGCCGGCGCTCGCCGAGCGCCCGCCGGGCGAGTGGGACGTACGCGCCAGCGGCGAGAAAACTGAGGACCAGGGCGGGCACGACCGCCACCCAGGTGACCTCGGTCAGTACGCGGGCCCACGTCGCTCTTTCGTCACCGAGCAAGAACAACGGGAAGCAGCACAGGAGCCCGAAGGTTCCCGCCTTGCCCACCCAGAGCACGTCGATCCGCTTGGCGCCCAACGCGGCGAGCCCCAGGACCGCTGCCGAGACCAGCAGTTCGCGGGCGAGCACGACCGCTGCCAGCCAGGCTGGTACGGCACCATATATCGCTATTGCGAGGACGCCTGTCACGAGCACGACCCGGTCGGCGACCGGGTCGAGGACCTTCCCAAGCGTGCTGACCTGGTCAAACCTTCGCGCAAGATAGCCGTCCAGGAAGTCGGTCACGCCGACGAACATCAACACGAGAGTCGCCGCTACCCGGTCGTCAGGGCCGAAAAGGAGCCAGCAAAACACCCCGAGGAGCACGATCCGCGTGAAGGAGATCACGTTCGGCAGGGTCCACACGCGATCGAGGCCGTTCTCGCTCTCGATGGCCTCGGTCGGTACGGCCTGCACGCCCGCAAGTCTACGGGCGCCGAACCGGCAGATCCTCCCAGGCGTTCGTGCGCCATGGCGCACGACTGTCGGCTTGGTACGAAATGCCCCTCCCGAACTCCTGTTCAGACCGGGCTTACTCTCATGCCGGTGACGATGTTGGGCACCAGGCACACGTAGCGATCCGCCTTCCCGTCCAGTGCCCAGGGCTCAAGCTTCAGCTCCATCGCCCGATCCAGCTCCTCGTCATCGGTGACCACGTGTGCGAGCCCCTGCACCATGACGTTCCAACCTTGTCGCCGGTCCAGCTCATAGTGGTCGACCTCGAATGCCACGACGAATCCGGCCGAGGCATCATTCAGCTTGGTTCCCTGGGCCGAGCGCCACACGATGTCTCCGTCGAGCAGAGCGAAATTCACGGGCAGGACTATTGGCAGGGCGCGCGCTGTGAGAGCCACGCGACCCACCTGCTCACGTTCAAGCAACTGAAGACAATCCTCACGGGCCAGATCCTCAAAGACGAGTCGCCGATCGCAGTCCACGTTTCAAGAGTCGGCCTGAGCAGCCCTTTCCGGTTAGAGGCGAAAGTCACCTTTCGTCCGGCCGTGAGGCGCCCCGGTCAACGGCGTACCGGCTTCACGGCGTGATCGGGACACTCCATTCGACCAGCGTCCCCGAGGGGCTGCGTGCCGTGATCGAGACCGAGCCGGAAAGCGCGCGCGCCCGTTCCGCAATGTTCCGAAGCCCGTTGCCAGCACTTCGCCCCCTTGGAGGACCCACACCGTTGTCCGCAACAGAGACGAGAAGCATGTTGTCCTCGGCGACGATGACCACTTCAACCGACGAGGCCGAGGCGTGTCGGGCGACGTTGGAAAGCACTTCAGTCAGGACCGCGATCACGTGTGGCTCCAGCTGCTCGCTCGTTACCGAGTCAACCGGGCCCTGGAACCCGACACGGGGTGTGAAGCCGAGATGCTCCGAAGCTGCGATGACAACAGCATTGACTGACGAGCGCAGGCCCCAGTCGGCCAGCGCCGGTCGCTCGAGGACGAAGATCGTCTCGCGGATTTGGCGAATGACCTCATCGAGGCCGTCCACGACGCGATCGATCCGCCCCGCCACCGAGCCGCTCGTCAATCGCTCGATACTTTGCAGGCCCATCCCGAGCGCGAACAGCTGTTGGATGACCGTGTCGTGAAGGTCGCGCCCGATTCTCTCGCGATCGGCCGTGGCCTGGAGCTGTTCGAGCTCGACTCGGGCCTCTCCAATGGTCAGCGCGACCATCGCGGCGTTGGCGAAGACCTTCACCAGCGCAGTGTCGCTCTCATTGAAGCCCGGCGCCTCCGACAGCCGCGCCACGACGAGAGCGCCCAATATCCGCTCCTCGTTCCTCAACGGGCAGAACAGGCCGGGCCCGAGGCCGAGCGCTTTCATCTGCGCCGGGACGCTCGTCTCGATCGACAGGTCACCGACGATTATCGGGTCGCCCTCGGTCATGGCCCGTTTGGCGAAGCTCCCTTCAGAGGTGATCTCGAGCCCGAGGATCGATGCTGCCCCCTCGCCGTCGCTCGCGCTGACAACGAGGCTTTCCTTGCCGGACGGCACGACCACCCAACCCAACACTGCGTCCACCAAGCCCCGCGCTCGACAAGCGACGAGCTCGAGCGTCCTAGCGGTCGGATCTCCTGCAAGCAGGCGCTGGGTGATCTCGTTGATCGCATGCAGTCTCGCCTCGTGGCGACGCCGATCACTCGCATCGCGTACGAAGGCCCCGACGAACTTCTCACCGCCGATAGAGAAGGGGGCGAGGCTGACATCGATCGCGAACATGCTCCCGTTACGCCGGCGCCCTGTGAGCTCGAGGCCTCGACCCATGGGACGCGCCTCGCCGATCCCCGCGTACTTCTTCCGGTGACGCTCGTGCATGGCTCGGACCTGCTCCGGCACGAGCGTCTCGACGGGAAGACCGACGACTTCGTCGGGATCGAAACCGAACAGTGCCTTGATCGAGGCGCTAGCCAGCACGATGAGGCCATTTGCGTCGACGGCGACGATCGCATCGGGCGACGCCTGCAGCAGTGTTGCCAACACGTCAGCAGTGTCCGCCACCCGCGATTGCATCGGCACCACGCGACTGGGCTCTCTCACCGGGTTGCGAGCCTAGCCATGTTGTCGGAGAAGGCGCTCGTGCCGCACTCGTGTCCCTCTGTCCTCCAGGTTCACTGCCAACAGCTAACCCCGGCTCACCGCCTTGTCCCGTTCCGCAATACTTGATCACCGATCGGCTCGTTGCCGACAAGCAAGTGACGGGCGGCTCGCGTCCGCGTCGTACCGCTCCAGAGGAGTTGAGCTTGAGGCAGACCGTTCAAGCGCGAACGACGATCGCGGCAGCGCCCGGCGCCGTCTTCGAGTGCCTGGCCGATTACAAGCAGGCCGAGATCTTCATCGAAGGCCTCGAGCAGCTCACTCCCCTGGGATCTCAGACGACGGGGGAAGGTGCTCGCTTCGACGCGGTCCTCGACGTGGGCGTCCGCACACTTCGAACCACGATCGGGATCTCGTCGCTGGAACCGCCTCATGGCATCACCTGGTCCTCGGCCGCGGACCAAGGCCAGAGCCTCACCTTCGAGCTGAGCCAGGGCTCAAGTGGGACAGCGGTCAGTCTCACCGTCACCTACGAACGGCCCGGCGGAGTGGCGGGCGCGCTCTTGGCCCCGTTCGTCGAGCACACGGTCCAGCACCGCGCGACCGTCGCACTGGAACGCCTGCGCGAGCACCTCTCACCCGCGTGAGCAAGTCGTCGAGGCGGCTACTGAAGCCTCCTACACCCTGGCAGAACGGCTCTTTCCGACCAGCACTCGCGACTGACGGCACGGTCTGATGGATGGTGCACGACCCCCGTTGCCTTGCGAGGGAAGCAAGGGGCCGTGCACCGCGTACGAGTATCTCGCAAATGAAGCCCGTTCCGCGCTATTTTCTTGGCATCGTGGCGCCGTAAGCTCGGTCTGCCTGTACGGCTGACGATGGACAGAGGCTCCCTTGACGACGCCGAGGCCTACTCACGACTGACGAATCTCCCCACTTCCACGGGCCTCGGCAGCGATCGGACCTGGGGGCGGTCGGCCGGAGAATTGCGATATCAGCTCTTGAACAGGTACGCCCGACCGGCGTACTTCGCCTGGCCATAAGCCCCAGTCAAGGCAGTCGTGCCCGAAATGGCCACAGAGTTCCCGAAGTAGTCCTCGGCGACCGTGTCGGAGCCCTTCAGCTCGGCCGTCTCTTTCCACCCGGACGGCGTCTTGGCGAACACGTACGCCCGACCGGCGTCCTTGGCGTGGTCGTACGCGCCTATGACCACGCTCGAGCCCGAGATCCCGGCCGAGATGCCGAAGTAGTCGCCGACGGTGGTGTCGGAGCCCTTTAGCTCGGCCGTCTGCCTAAAGCCTCCGTCGGTATCGGTAAACAAGTACGCCCGCCCCGCGTAGTTTGCCCGGCCGTATGCACCCACGACCGCGATCGGGGGTGAGACAGCCACCGAAGTCCCGAAGTTGTCGCCGGCGATCGTGTCGGGAGCCTTCAGCAAGGCGACCCGGGTCCAGCCAGAAGTGGTCTTGGTGAACACGTACGCGCGGCCCGTACCCTTGGCATAACCTTCTTCGCCCACGATCGCGGTACTACCCGAGATGGCCACAGAGGTACCGAACCCATTCTCTGCGACGACATCGGAGCCCCGGAGTTCCGCCGACTGTTTCCAACCTGACGCCGTCTCGTTGTATACGTACGCCGTGCCCTCGTACTTCGCGTGGCCAACTGCACCGACGATCGCCGTCGTGCCCGAGATGGCCACTGACCACCCGAAGTAGTCGTTTGCCACGGTGTCGGAACCCTTCAGCTCGGCTACCTGCTTCCAACCGGCCGCGGTCTTGGCGAACACGTAGGCCCGCCCAGCGTCCTTCGCGTGGTCGTAGGCGCCCACCACCACTGTGGTCCCCGAGATGGCCACCGCCGTGCCGAACCTGTCGGCCGCCACGGTGTCGGAACCCTTCAGCTCAGCTACCTGTTTCCAGCCGGCGGCGGTCTTGTTGAAGACGTACGCCCGCCCGGGATACGCGGCGCCCGAAGTGCCCACGACGGCGTTCGTGCCCGAGATGCCCACTGAGACGCCAAACTCGTCACTGGCGACGGTGTCAGAGCCTTTCAGCTCCGCCAGCTGCTTAGCCGTACCCGAACTGGTTCCGGAGGACGTCGAGCTGCAGCTCGCCAGGAGGGGCACGGACATGGCGCCAACCACGAGGATCGCTGACAGGTTGGCTATCCGGGACTTCCCCACAGGCACCTCCGGGCGATGAACAAGGCTGGGAACTTCGACGTCAGGCTAGCCCGACGGTGTCGCTGCGACCGATCCCCTCCTACCAGGTCAGCTGGCCGGCTCGAACTCCGACCGCAAGCCCCCGTAGCGGTCCCGGGACGCGACGTCGTTCGGTCGTGCCTGGTCAGAAGCAAGTCTTGAAAAGACAGCAGTTCTTGCAATGGTCGCCGGCCGAACCTCCGCGCAAAACCTCAGCCGCACTTGAACCGGGGCCGGCAGGTTCCTAACATCATCTGCACCGAGCAAACGGTCCGCTACCTCGGTGGCGGGCCGTTTCGCTTTGGAAGTGAAGAGTGGCCGGGGGCTGGTGCCTCCCGGCCACTCGCTTCTCTTGGATTGCACGCCCGGGGCGTTCCCACTTGTTCACCGTTCGCACCCGGTACTGCGTGTCCCCCTGCCAAGAGGTTGATTTGACCCATGCTCTCGGTCCCGCTGGGCGTCGCGACCAAGACACGGCCCCCGTGTCCATCTTGGAGAAGAACAGGCTCCGGTGCCCACCTATTCCCGCGACCTTCGTAGGGTCCCCTGGCAGCTGCTTCGAAAGCTCACGGTCCTGCGGCCATCATCGGGCGGGCCTCCAGCGCCGAAGGGCGGAGCATGAGCGAGCTGTGAGCAATCGGGCGCGGCCGCGCGCTCGAGTTCGAATGGAGCGTATCCTGGCACCAACGAGCCAACAGCCCCGCTGCCTCCGGGTATTGGGGCCATTGTGAGCCAACGCGGTCTTGGCGACGGCCTAAGCTTGTCGAGGAACTGTGGGGGTTGACTTGCGAACGGCTTTGCGATCTTTCATTGCGGTCGTGGCGCTGTCTGTGTGTGCCGTCCCCGCGCTGGCAAGCGCCGCGGGCTCGGGAACAGTTCCGACTCGCACACTGCTCTCGGGCGGAGGAACGGTCACTTGGCCCGCGACGGTCCACAACGCCAAGACCTGCTCTTGGTCGTCATCGCCGAACGTCGCGGGGTTCGCCACCACTGTCAAGTGCAAGTCCGGGCGCGTTGAGCGTTCGTTCAGATTTGGCGAGAACCTGTCGACCAAGCCGAAGGTGTACACGCTCAGCCTGACAATTCGAGGCACGGTGACGACGATCGACCACTTGAAGGTCGTCGAGGCCGGGCAGACGATAACGACTCCCAGGACCACCACGACGACCACGTCGACTCCGACGACTACCTCCACACTCGCCCCAACGACCACTACTACGACGATTTCCCCGACGACGACCAGCAGTACGACAACCTCAACCACGACCACGACCACGACGTTGCCGGCTTCACAATCGCCCGGCTGGACTTCGCCGAACTGGTCTGGTTACGTGCTCACGGGAGGAAGCGGTGGGTATCAAGCCATAAGTGCCGAGTGGACCGTTCCGAGCGTCGACTGCTCCTTGGTACCTAACGGCGCCACCTCGGACTGGGTTGGCGTGAACGGCTTCGGCAGTCAGAACCCCGGGCTGTTCCAAGACGGAACAACTTCGTACTGCCTTAATGGGCAGGAGGGCGACTACACCTGGTGGACAGACGAGCTAGAGGGCTACTCAAACCAGCTCCTCTTTACGGTCGCTCCTGGTGACCTGATCGACGCGCAGGTTTTCCAGGAGACCTCAGGCGACTGGGCCTATTACCTCGAGGATGTCACCACCGGCGTGTCGGCCACGGCCCCCGAGACATTCTCGGGAAAGGGCACGTCCGCCGAATGGATAGCAGAAGACCCCGGGGATCCGAACACCAATGAGCCCTACCCCCTCGCGGATTTCGGGTCGGTGACCTTCACCGACCTCGGCTTGACGACGCCGACGGGCTCTTGGACGGTGCCCACCTATGCCGACGCAATAGAGATGGTGGGGCCGAACCGATCGGTCGAGACCCTGCCCAGCACGATCCAAGGCTCCGCCGTATTGGCCTATTTCACCGTCACTTATGAGGCATCCGGTTCTCAGTCATCCGGCCAGGCGACGCCGGCAATCAGACGGGCCGCCTTAATGCATCCCCAGTCGACGTTCGTGACACTCTCGCCCCGAGTTGTCAGGGGAACGCTGCGACGCTGAACGCGGCGGACCACACGAGCACGTGATAGTCCCCCACGACGTAGATGTGCGTCGGGCGCCCCCAGGTCTTGCCCGCTGCGGCACCGTCGACGCCCTGGTAGGTCGGCGAGCTGTAGACGAGGAACTGGAAGTGTTGACCTTGGTACCAGCTCTCGGTGGACAGTTTCATGTAACGGCCGAGCTTGCCGTCCGGGTCGGCCCATACGGGCCGCACCGTGATCGCACCCTTGCTCTCGACGGTCGTGATACTCGCCGTCCAGTAACCGCCGACCCCGTTGTCTAGGTGATGCACCTCGAGCCAGCTGGCGAGCACCGACGCGCTCTGCACCGGGGCGGGCTGAGCCAGGGTGTAGCCGAGGCCCGTCGCGAACCACAACGCGACGACGGCTCCAGCGACACAGATCGCTCTGGTCGCCCAACCTGGTCGCACCAGGTGCCAGGCCCGGGCGACACCCCGGCCGCTCAGAACGCTTGCGAACACGACCGTCGCGACGAGATAGCGGGCGCCTGGCACCCCGTTGACGGCCAGGGCGACGAACGTAACCACCGAGCCGAACATCGCGAGAACAAGTACGTCGTCAAGCCACCAACTCTCGGTCCCGGTCTCGTGAGCGGTCGTTCCCTGGCGCGGGCATACGACGCCTCTCACCAGCCTCGCCGTCGCTAGCAGCGAACAGGTCATGACCAACAGGGCGCCCACGACGTGGACCTCCTGCAAGAAGTTCGGTACCCCACCGGCATCGAAGCGGTACGCGAAGCCGACAAGCCCTGCTCCGTAGCTCAGGACGTGCTTCAAGTTCACGAGCATCTGGGAAACGCTCGCGACCGACACCCCGCCGACGGACTCGAAGGCTCCCATCTCGCGGGCGAACCAACTGATGAGCTCGCCCACGATGACTGCTGCGACAGACGCGCTCATGGCCGGAAGGCCGGTACGCCACTTTCGTCGACGCAACATGGAGACCAATCCCCCGGCGAATATCGGGACGATGCCGTAGGCGACCATCAAGAGATCGCCGATCATCCCGAAGGCGAGCGCGGCGACCGCGGCCGCCCATCTCCAGTCGATACGGCCCCGCCTCAAGGCTGCGAAAGCGAACAGGGCCAGGACGGCCGTGCTGACATGGTCGGGGCCGCCAAGCAGGAACGACGCCATTGCGTGGGTTGGGAGCGCCAGAAGAACGACGACGGTCGCAGCCGCGGCCACCGCGGCACTACCCCGGTGGCCACGGCTCGCGACAAGGGCTCCGATCACGACCGCGACCGCCACCGCAAGAGCAGGCTCCAGGTTGAGAAGCCCAGGCCGCAGGCCCCCGACGTGCACCGCCAGTCCGTAGAAGAAGGCGTCGATGGTCCAAAACGAGTCCCTAGTCAGGATCCAGCCATGGAGCAACGGGTTGCCCGTGCTCACCGCCTGACCCTCAAGGATCGCGGTCGCCCTGTCGGAACCACCCGCGTAGACGTGTGTCGAGATGCCGTAGAGGACGACTACGAGTCCTGCGAGGGCACTCAACACAAGACCGACCCTGCGCACCGCGGAGCGCGGTAGGTGAGAACGGGCCGGCACCATCAGGCGATGACCGCTCATAGGGCGTCCTCGCGGAGATCGGTACGGAATGGGAGCGAATCGGTCGCAGCCATGACAACCACGCGTCTCATGACGACATATTACAATACTGTTACGTTCTTTGCAGTACGGTTACTGCCAGTGCAACAGATCGCCCGACGCGACCTTCACGTGGCTCTTCGTCAGACAGGTTGCAGTCGGAAACGATCGAGACAGCGGCTGTGCAAGTGGCCCCAAATCGGGAGCCGGACGGCTGGGCTCACGGTCAGCGACTCGCAATTCCCCAGAGGCCCCGGTGGCGATATCGTGCGCGCGAGGAGGTGTTCGCGTTGGGCGACTTTTTCAAGGTGGTGTCAGCTGGACCTATGTTCTTTGTGAGCACCTGGGTTCTGATGGTCTTCATAGGCATCGCCTCCAAGAACCTCGGGATACACCCGATCGGTTACGGGACCTCGATGGTGGTCACCATCGGGTTGTGGCTCGCTGTGGCACCGGCGATAGGTGCGGTATCGCGGGTACCGGGCCGCAGGTCAAGGCACGGGTAATGGTGGCGACCGGCGCCGACGCGCGGGTCCGGGTCGACAAAGCCAACCTTCGCGCGGACGGCATCCCCACGGTGGCTTGGCGACTCCGAACCGAGCCCTTCAAGTCTTTGAGCGGGATGTTGTTGTCGGGCTGGCCGGAATTGAACCGGCGAGCTCCTCACCCCCAGTTCTGCCCGGGGCATTTTCACTCGGATACCGGTCGTGACAATTCGTAACCAATAGTGCCCTCAACCTTGGACTTCCTTTAGACCTATACGTCCGCCGACAGCCGACGGGAGCGCAGATCGACGGCTGTAGGTGCGCCCGAAACGCCGATTACGCGCACCTGGCGATCGAGCTGACGCCGCCATTCTGAGTGCCCGCGAACCAGCGGTACAAGACGATGCCGGGCCAGCAACCGGTGAGGATGAGACGGCGAGCGGAGTCGGTTCGCCAGCGCAGAGAGGGCGCGCCGGCGAGCATGCTGGTGGTAGTGGGTGACCAGGGTACGCACGATGGTAGGAGCAAGAGATGAGATTCCGAGCCGAAGTGGAGCCTCCGGAGCCCATGAGGGGGCTCGAGGTTCCCGCGGAGCTGATGGAAGCATTGGGGGGTGGCAAGCGTCCGAGGGTGACCATCACGATCAATGGACGCTCTTGGACAAGCAGGGTGGCGATCATGCGCGGCCGGAACTTGATCGGATTGAGCAACGCCAATCGCAGGGCCGCCGGTGTTGTGACGGGCGACCGGGTTGAGGTCGAGCTCGAATTGGATATTGAACCGCGTGTCGTGGTCGAGCCCACTGACTTCGCCACAGCCCTTGATGCCGAGCCACTCGCTCGAAGCGCGTTTGATCGTTTGACCGATAGCCAAAAGAGTCAACACCTGCGCCTGATCGAGAGTGCCAAGAAGCCCGATACTCGCGCACGGCGGATCGAGAAGACGCTGGCCACGTTGCGGGACTCCTCGGCCACCTCGGCTGGCTCATCGCGGACCTGAAGAGATGCGGTAGTCGCCCTCCCAGAACTGCCGGTAGATGTCACTCGGAATGTCTGCGCCCTATGT
>PLKG01000008.1 GCA_003140595.1 Acidimicrobiaceae bacterium
GGAGATTTTCACGTTTTACCTGGACTTATCTTCACATTTGGGTGTAACACCCGACCGCAGCCGAGGGTGCCGTTGCTCTCTGCTCCTGAACGGGCGTGGAGGTTGGACAGGCCTACACCGGCAGAGGCCTGTGCCGGTCCGCTCGCAGTGCGGCCAAGTGATTACGGCGAGGCGGCAAGCAGGTCGGCAAGATTCCTGCGCCGTCGTCGCCTTGTTCTTGGTGCAAGCCCGGCGGCTCTTCGCCTCTGTTCTTCAAGTGCGCGCTTCGTGAAGGCGTCGGAGACGGCAAGGTTGCGCACCGCGAGGGCACAAGCGAGGAACAAGCTGATCGGCACGAGCCCCATGAGGCGGCACCAGCCCTTTGACACGTCAACGCTGGCCGGGTCTTTCACCCGCGAGTTCGACCGCTCGACAGCGGTCCGCCGTGCATAAGAGCGCCGGTGGGCTTTTGAGGCGTAGTCGTGCTTTTGGGCAGTCTTGGCGTTCACGCTCGGGGGCACTGTGATGCTCTGTTGCAGGCAGCACCTTGGAGCCGGGCCCGGGGAACAGATGATCTGGGGCCTGTCGAAGGAAAGCCCCATCGAGCCGCTGCGAAGCGGACAGCGGCATTTTGCCATGATCGCCGGACAGCTGACGCGGTGGTATCCATCCGCGTCGTTGGCCGTGATGCGCCCGAGCTTGTAGCAAGAGAGCTCCGCTGTCATCTTGTCGTGGGCCTCGACTCCAGCCGCGGACGCGTCACGAGCAAGCGGGCCGATCTCCAAGAGCGCCGTCGGTGTTGCCGGGCAGTACAGGTTGCCGTTGTGCAAGACCGCACCGGCGAAGGTGCCCTGCGGGCCGCGTCATTTGGGTGCAGGTCCATTACCAGCCTCGCCCCGAGCGCCCGCATCGGCAGGGCAAAGGACTCGGCTCTGCGGTGCGCGTAGCCTGAGTCCGCGAGCACGTCGCCGATGGGCACCCGGAGGCACAAAGGCGCTCCAGCACCGGGACAAAGCTCACGACAGGGTCTAGATGACATGAGCTGAGCACCATGGCCCGGACGAGCTCGGGGACGGCATCTTCACCCTCGTCGTTGACCATCGTGGCGAGCGAGAAGTAGTAACCGAAGAACAGCTCGTCCTTCGGGCCCGGCTTCTTCGCATGACGGCGTCCCCAGGAGGCCTCGGGGTCGGCACAGATGCCGCCTTTCTTGGGCGGCGGGTGAGAGAAGCTCTCGAGGTCCGACCAGTCGACCGCAAGCGAGCTCGACAGCTGCTTGCACTCCTCTGGCACGCTTGATTCGAGGAGGGCGCCTTGCAGGGCCTCGAGCAGTGCCGAGCCGGCACCGTCGGGCTTGTCCTTTCCCAGCGCGGAGCACACGAGCCTGGCCGTGTACTCGACCTGTCGATAGGTGAGCAGGTGGGGGCCTTTGCTCGAGGAGACGACGACTCCGAGGCGCAAGCGGTCCTCTGGCGGGAGCTTGATGAGACTCGCGTGCACACGCGACAGATGTGCCGGGCGGTTATCGGCCGCGGTCGACAACATGCCCAACAACAAGGTGCGCACCTTCAGCTGACGAGGGCGCACTCCCAAAGGAAGCCTCCGCTCGATCGCCTCGATCGCCTCTTTGACACCGGGGTCGTCGAGGAGCGCCTCGAGGCGCCAAGTTGGGATCATCCCGGGTGTCTTGGGCAAAGTAGGCCGACGGCTTGCTCTTCAGTTCGTCGGGGTCGGGGACTCCTACGCCGCACGCGCCCTGATCTATCTCGCCGGGCTCCTCGATGACCTCGACCGCGGAGCGGAGGCGGTCAAGTACGTCCGCCGCGCAATCGCAGCCTCAGCTTCGTTCGACATCGATCTGCAGGTATCAGCGGCGATGGGGATGGGCAGCATCCTGGCCGAACGTGGCGACCCGGCCGCGGCTGGGTACGCGCACAATGCGATCGAACTCTGCCGCCGGGGTGGGTCGGCCGAGCAGCTGGCGCTCGCGATGCCGACGGCGGCGATGGTTTGTTGGCAGGTCGGTGCCTACGAACAGTGCCGCGCCTACATCGACAAAGCCCGGCCGATGAACACCGAGGTGAAGCGAATCGCGCGGGTCGTGCTGCTCTCCACGACAGCCGGCCTGGCGCTCACCGACGGTGACTTCGACGCCGCCATCGATTTCGGCACGCAGGCCGACCTCGAGGCGAGCGAACTAGGCGTCGAGAGGGAGGTGCCGCTGATCAGGGCCGTACTTGCGCGGGCGCTACTTGCCCAGGGCGACCCCGTTGGCGCGGCCGATCGAGCGCTCGCCGCTTTCGACGCCGCCCAGGCAAGGACCATCGTCTTCCCCATCGCGATCTGCTTGGAAACCGCCAGCCTCATCGCCTCTGCCGCAGGCACGGCGAGCGACACCGACCTGGCCAGTTTGCTTGCAACGGCGGCGCGGCTTCGGGAGCGCGGAGACCGCCTTCCCTCGCCGTCGCTCTCCGGTGCGCTCGACCCGGTGCGCGCCAGAGTCGGCGAAGCTAGCCCCTTGAACCTCGACGACGCAGTCCGGCTCGCGCGGGACCTGCTCAGCAGCCTCGCCGTGGTTGCTTGACTGGGGTGAAATGCGTTCGCCTTCCAGAGCCTGGGGCGCGCGTGTCGAGGTTGGCGTCGTTGGAAACTGAGGTTGTCGACAAGCTCGGGGGTTACGCGACCTTCTCCGTGACGGCGACGTCGAAACCGAGCGCCTCGATCCGCCGTGCGAGTCGCTTCACCTCGACGGCTGGATCATGACGGCGTTCGAAGTAGTCAGCGCCGGGATCGTCGTAGACCGTGCCGGCCGAGAGGAGGTGCCAGATCGTGAACAGTATCGAGTTAGCCACCGCGACAGCTGCCTTGTTCGCCCCACGGCGCCTGGCGACGCGCACATGGAGCATCGAGTAGTAGCTGCCCTTGGTACGCGCTGCGGAGCGAGCTGCCTCAGTGAGGGCTCGTCGCAACCAGTCGCCACCGTGCCGGGTGCCGGCCGGGCGGCGCTTGCCGGCCGACTCATAGCTGGCCGGTGCCACCCGTGCCCACGCGCAGAACTGGTCTGGGGAAGGGAAGCGGCTCATGTCCACGCCGGTTTCCGCCACGATCACCTCAGCAGTCGCCCTCGAGATCCCCGGGACCGAAGTGAGGATGGTGACCGCTGCCTTAAA
>PLKG01000157.1 GCA_003140595.1 Acidimicrobiaceae bacterium
ACATTCGCGCTGGTCAGGAGCCTTTTTTGAAGAAAGTCTTCAGGAGGGCCGCAGCCGGCTCATCGGGATAGCCAGGAAACTGCCGCTAGACGTGCAGCGGGCCCTCAAACGCTCCTACCGAGCATTCGACGGAGTGACCCCGGACTTGTCACGACGGTTCTTGCGCGACCCGGTTGTCTTGGGCCAACAAGCTCTTCCAACACTGCGGGTCCTACTACAAGGACGCTCTTGATCTTGCGCTCGCCATTACCCACCAGCACGCTGTCACATTGGATGGAACGCGAGAGCAAGTGTCCGTGCCGTCCCTGGTGCTCAACATGGCCGACGCCTTTGGCGTGAACGGTCCAAGCCTTCGATTTTGCCTTCGAGAACCGGAGAACGCCCACTTTCGTGAGGTAATCGGCGAGAGCCGAGCGCAATCAACTCGTTGGATCGGCAATGGCCCAAGGAGGAGCAAGCCCTAACTGCGACCGAGTTCAGGCCTCAGGCGAACGCTTTGGTCAGGTCGAAAGTCCCAATCCGGGACGATCCGTCATGCAGCGTTGCGATACTCGTGAAGAAGTCGGCCGAGTCGGTCGACTCTCTCGATTGGTGCAGAGCCGTCGAAGCACTTCTTGGCGGAATACGGGACCGGTACCTCGAGACCAATCCCACGATGCTGGCAGGCTGGATCGCTGATTAGCGCCGAGCTCTTCAAGGCTCCATGGTGAGGCGCCCTCAGCAGTCTTATAGTGAGAGTGCCGAATTAGAGAGGAAGAACAACTATGCCGACGAGTAAGAAAGTGGCAAAGCAGGCCGGAAGCGACTTGAGGAATCCAGAAACCCCAAAGAAGGACCGCGCTCCGATTGCCGCAGCATTGGCAGAGACAAAAAGAAAGCCAGATAAGAAAGGAACGAATGTGACAAAGCGGCCAGCTAAGAAAGGAAAGGCAAAATGACTATCACTTAGATAACCACGCCCTAACAAGCTCTCACGTGTTCGGGGTTTGGTGACGACGGCAAACTCCATACATAGCTTAATTCTGTCACGCATGGATCGGAGATCCACTTTCGCAGTAATCACCGGCGTAAAGTGAAGCTTTAGACCGTCCGCCCATGACTGTCCCTCATCTTGACCCCAGACTTCCTCGGAGTCCGCCATGGCGTGCCGGCTTCCATGCCAACTGAGCCACTGAGGTTAGTGATTCTCCCTACTCGTAGAGCTGCTTGGCCCTTCTCCCCTCTGCTCCTTGCAGAGCCGGGTAACGTCGTCTCATGCCACGACGCTTCACCAGATTCAACACAATGGTTCGGTTAGTCCGGAGCTGCTCGGCCAGCCGCTTGACAGCCACTCCTGCTCGGTAGGCGTCCAGCAGCTCCTCGACGTGAACCGGCCGTCGCTGTACCTGCTTCAAGGTTCGGGGGACTATCGCGCGGCCACTCCGAAGAGTGGCAGTCGGCTGAGCCTGTCTGCCCCTTCATCCACTGGGACGACCTAACCTGACCCATTCCGCCAGCAGCGGGTCTACGACGAGCCACCGACCGTCGAGTCGCGTGATTACACCACGGCCTTCTAGGCTCGCCAACGCACGAGCGACAGCAGCACCTTGAGAGTGTCCGTCCGACCGCTGATACGGGGGGCTGCCCAAGGACACCGCCACGAGCGTCCTTCGTTCCGTTGAGCTCAGCTCGACCCATGCCGTCTTTAGCTCGTCCTCGACGGCCGACATGAGGGAACTCCGGGCGGTTTCCCACTGATCGAGGTCGGCAGTGCGCTCGGCGGCGTTCCAGAGGGCATGGGCGGCCGCCATCGCACGCTGGGGGTGTCCCCCCACGAGATCGAGCAGGGCACCGAGGGCTGCCTCTGTTATGTCCTTGTTTGAGCGCTCAAAACGGCTCGCCAGGTATTCGGCCAACGGCTCGGCTTCAAGCGGCTGTAGGAACACGCGCTCAGTCTGGCCGTAGAACGCACGTTTGCGATCCGCGAAAAGCATTTCCATCATCCGCAGCTGCGAACCGGCGAATACATAGCTGGCCATATCGCCGTGGTGCTGAATCTCGCTGCGGACCACCGCATCTGCTTGTCCGCCGACCGCGTCGAGCTCCTGAAACTCGTCAAAGACCACGTGGACTCTTTGTCCCGTCTTCTCGAAGACCCTTGTGGGAAGAGCGAGTCGGGCCACGAGCGCCTCTCTACGTCCGGCACCGAGGTCGAGTGACGCCGATACTGGCACCGGGCCTCCGCCGATGGTCAGCGCCGGACGCAGGGACCGGCGAAGCCCTGCAAACCATTTTCCGATCGTGCCGGTCAGGGCATCGGAGTACGCCCGTTCCACGCGCTGCGCGAAGTCCTCGAGGGTGACGATCCCGAGCAGGTCGACGTAGACGGTCACCCAGCCGGCTCTATCGAGGCGCTGCTGCACTCGCCGCAAGAGCGAGGTCTTGCCATAACGCCGGGGAGCCACGAGCCTGGCGTTGTTTGCCTCTTCAGCTAACGAAACGAGCCGCGCTGTCTCGTCCTCTCTGTCGATCACTTCGGCTGGAGCGACGGGCTTGGTGACTTGAAAGGGATTGATCACGCGACCAACAGTAGCGCTGCCACACATTATGGGAGTCATTTGACACCGAAATCGGTGTCGCACAAGGCGCCGCTGCGGTAGGCATCAAGTTCAACGCACGAATCCCTCAGATTCGCGCGACGACCTTGTCATCCCGCGACCACCGCCGTTCACGGCCGTTCGCCGCGTTAGATAACCCGCCGACCTGCCATGATCATCCGCCCTAGTTCGCCGACGTTCGGCCGACCGCCCTTCCCAAACTGATCCGCCGGTGGCCGTCACTGACGATTCGAGCAGCGGCACGGTGAGCTTCTCTCAATCGGAGCCGGCTCCCTGTGCGACCTACTCTCGGGAGAGGACGAGTTACACCCAGCTGGCATGATGTCAGTCAATGGCAGGAGAGGGGACGGACTAGGAACATGGGGCGCGATAGGCGACCACTGCGACGCACTTATCTGCCTCAGGACGCTGCAACCCCGTGGAGCGTCATGGCCACGTCGGCTCAATACGTCTCACCGCGCAGGCGGTGGCGCTCGTGCTAAAGCGGCACGCCACGCGGGCCGGGCTCGACCCCGAACAGGTAGCAGGTCACTCGCTGCGGGCCGGCCTTCCGACCTCGACTGCTTCTGCCGGCAGCCCCGAGCGCGTCATCGCCGCGCAGACTGGCTACAGGGGCACGGCGATGCTTCGCCGGTACATGCGCGAGAGTTCACTCTTCCGTGAGAACGCCGCCGGCGCGGTTGGACTGTAGGGGAGGGAAGTGGCCCAACTCATCAAGCGCACTACCGCAACCGGTGAGAACCGTTACGACGTGCGGACCCGCATCGCCGGCCGGGTGGTCACCCGAACCTTCAAGCGCCGCAAGGATGCCGACGTCTACGCGAATACGACCGAGGCAGACAAACTGCGCGGTGTCGTGGTGGACCCGAGGCGAGCCCGCGTCACGCTGCAGGAGTACGCCGGCCAGTGGCTCGCGCATCGCCCCGACCTTGCGGTGCGAACCCGCGAACTTTACGGCTGGCTCCTCGACCGGCACATCCTGCCTACCTTCGGTGCGATGGCCCTTGCCGATCTCTCACCTTCGGCAGTGCGCGCCTGGCACGCTGGGCTTGCTGTGGATCGCCCGACAACCGCGGCGAAGGCCTACCGGCTCCTCTCGTCGGTCCTGCGTACCGCGCTCACCGACGAGGTGATCGCGCGGAATCCCTGCCAGGTGAAGGGCGCGGCCGTAGAGAAGGCACCCGAGCGCCCCGTCGTGAGCACCGCCGAGGTCGAGGCTCTGGCCGAGGCCATGCCCGAGCACCTCCGGGTCGCAGTGCTGCTCGCCGCCTGGTGCCAGCTTCGGCGTGGTGAGCTACTCGGGCTGCGCCGGCGAGACATAGACATACTGCGGGGCGCCGTCTCGATAGTCGTCACTCGAACGACGACGATGGCGGGCAAGACGGTGGAGAAGGAACCGAAGACCGACGCGGGTCGCCGGACGGTTGCGATCCC
>PLKG01000144.1 GCA_003140595.1 Acidimicrobiaceae bacterium
CGACACCCAGCCCAACCGCAACAACACCATCAGCCCCAGGTGACTGGCTACCCGAAAGTGGGAAGTTGTTCTTGCGTCGGCCCTTAGCTCTGCGGCCGGTCTTCCACTACACAGAGAAGCGCGTGCGGGGACATGTCGCCATCTGCGTGCTCGCCGCGGTGATCGAAGCCGTCATGGCGATCGACCTCGCCGCGGCCAAGCTCACCGACCCGGATCTCGGTGACCAAGTCCTCTCAGCACGCCGGGCCCTTCGCGAGCTCGAGCGTGTCCGCATGATCCGCTTTGTCGACTCAAATGACGAAGAACGACAAGTCGTCACCCGGCCGAACCCGTTGCAAGCGAGCATCCTCACCGCCTTTGGCGTCGAGACCTCCGCCTGGCGCTCACGCATCGCCTGAGCCACTCCCGATCACAGTTTGTAGGGCAAAAAGTGCACTGGCGCGACCTCGTGAGCAGGACCTTCAGGTTTGAGCCGCCGAAGTCCGGTCCGACGAGCCGGGTGCGGCGCACGATGAGGCGCTTTTGCTTGTAGGTCACCTTTTGTCTCTATTCCCTCGGCAATCTCGCTGGGCGCGACCCGAGACCCGACAGTCGTCCGTGGACACCGGCGACCTACGTGCTCACACTCCGCGTGCGCCGGCACGGTAGTGGTGAAACACAAAGTCGACGTTGGTTCGGTACTCGTCGAGCGTCCTCGCGTTCATGTAGGACATGGAGCTGCGTAACCCGGCTAGATATCGCGACGTCACATCGACCACTGACCCTTTGTATGGCACCATCGTCTCAGCACCTTCGACATACTCGGGCTGCTGGCCGCCGAACTCCTGCTGCACAGAGAACGAGGCGGCGCCCCGCATGATCTTGTACTTGTTGCGGTCGACGAGAATGACACGACCCGGAGCCTCCCGAGTCCCGGCAAGGGCGGAACCGAGCATGACCGCGTCGGCGCCTAACGCCAACAGCTTGCAGAAGTCCGCAGGAGTGCGCACACCCGAGTCCCCGACGACGAGTGCGTGGTGCTTGACCTGTGCACATTCCCACACCGCATACGGGGTCGGGACAAAGACTCCAGTCTCCGTCCTGGTCTCGCACACCGAGCCACCGGCAATGCCCACACGTATGGCATCGGCACCTTGGTCTTGCAACCAACTGAACGCCTCTGCTGAGGCGACATTTCCCGCGACCACGAAGATGTCCCTTGCCTGAGCGCGGCACCAATTCATCGCGGCCTTCACCTGGACGTGCGCCCCATTGGCCGTGTCTAGACAGAACACGCGCACACCGGCCTCGTAGAGCGCCGAGAATCTCTCGTGGAAATCGCCGGTGACGCCAACTGCCGCACCGAGATCCGGCGATGATTGGGAGGCATCAGTGGTCACCACGTTCGCCCCTCGGGCACTTTCTACCTGGGCGGCGATCGGTTGAAACCGATGGAGCAGGCCGGCGGCACCTACGGCAGTGAGCGCTCGGCACATTTCCGCGCCACAGACGTCTGGCATAGGTGCACCAATGATCGGGAGTGCCAGTCGAACTGGGCCGAAATTCACCGCGGGCTCGGCGTCAAGGCGGTGGGCCAAGGTTGAAACGATCCGTGGCACGAGACTGATGTCGTCGTAATCGAAGGCCAGGGGTGCCCCGTTGACACGGTTCGCCCTCGAACCGAGATCGCCGGAGGACTGAAAGATGGAGGACGTCACGTCACCAGTGTGGCTGGCCTCCGGAGATCTTCGCCACCACGCGGCACCAACGCGGATCTCTGGATAGCTGTAATGCAAGTCCTCAGTGCGCGGGGAGACAGTGTGTGCGGGAGACGCTGTGCCACGAGAGGAGGTGTCGGGAGAGGAGGGCTACGCGCACGAGTCGCGCACGCGGGATGACGACTGAGCGCCAGATGGAGGTCCGCAAGCCTTCTACCAGGGAAAATACTGGTGGAGGTGAGCGGACTCGAACCGCCGACTTCCACGTTGCGAACGTGTTTGAAGCGGATCTCGGCGGATTCCGGTGAACCATCAGGGCAGGTCAGCGAGTTATCCACACGTCTGCGGACCGTGGTGAACAGCAGCGTCCGCGGGATGGTCGCGGGATGAGACTTGCGCCTATGCCCTCTGATCGGAGCGCCGATCTGGTCCAGCAAGCGTAACATACCTGCTACGCTCGTCAACGTCAATGGAGGACACGGTGACCGCCACACCTAGTCAGTTCTGGGATGACCTTGCTAAGGACCTGGACGACCCCGAGTTCCTTCGGGAGTACGTGCGCGAGTCGGTCCGCATTGCCACGATCGAAGACCTGGTCAACGAACTTGACGAGGCTCGGGAGGCCGCCGGGCTGTCGAAGGCCGACCTGGCTCGCGCCATCAGTGCCGAGCCCGCCGTCGTCCGCCGGCTCTTTTCCGCCGAGCACGTGAACCCGACGGTGGAGACCATTGCGGCGGTCGCAGCAGCGTTGGGCATGCGTTTGACTCTCGAACCGCTACCCGAGCCTGAGCGCGATCAGATCACTCGACCGTTGAGGGAAGGACGAGTTGCCGATTCCCGAGCGCTCGCCAAGCACGCGTCCGAAATGCGCGAGCGAAAGCGGGCCGCACTGGCCTCCTAGCGGCTGCTGCTCACGCGATGGAACGGGGGTTCCGCGAGAGGTACTCGTCCCCGAGCTGGCGTACGCCGGCGTAGTCGGAGTCCGACAGCTCCGTCCTGCACGGCTTGTCGAGCCCGGTTATCACCACGAGCAGGGGTTTCGTGGCGTCTTCGGCTTCATAGTCCAAGCGGCAGAAGAGGCGGTAGTGGTGGCGTTTCGGCCCATCGACACGCACCTCGAACCACCCGGTCATGTCGACCTTCATCGCCTCCCAGTAGCCGCCGCCGGAGTATCGCTTCGGCGGCGCAGCGGCGACCGCGACGAGGACGGCCCGCATGGTCGCCCGCACTTTCGTCGGACAGCCGGCGAGGAACTCTTGGCCGGGAACCGCCTCGCTTGAGTCGTCGGCGTGATGGCGCTTGAAGTAGACGACATCGTGAGCGTCGTCCGAAGACGGCCGTGTCCGCACGACTTGCTGAGACCGCCCCGGGTTCGTCGGCCGCTTACGAGATTTCCGGTCGGGACTCACGGCTCGCCACCATACGGCTCGCAAACATACCTTGCAGCTGACGGTCACTTGACGCCTCTGGAAAGTGTGAGCGCTCGTATTGGGTCAGTTCGAGATATCTGGCGACACATTGATTGACACGGCGCACAATCAGATCGTGGCAACAAAGCACCACGCACGCGGCCGACGCGCCGGTCTAGCCGGGCTCTCTAGCGTCTCGTAGACTCCCGCCGATGCTGCAATGTCGGTGCCCTCGTCCATGCCAGCGGGCGTGACCGGCCAGCTTGGGCCAGCGATTAGCACGGTGACGGTTCCTCCCGAATACGCCCGCCTGATCCACCAGCTCAGCAACCTGCAGGCTGTCTCGGAGGAACGCACCGCGTTAGTAGAGGCCGCGCTGTCTGTCTGGAGTAGGCCCGGTTTCGATACTTTGGCAACACTGTCCGAGCTCCGCTTCGAACCCTTTGACTACCAGCTGAGAGCAGCCAGCGTCGTTCTCAGGCAGATGAACGGGCGGGCGATCCTCGCCGACGAGGTCGGGCTCGGTAAGACCATCGAGGCTGGGATCGTCATCACCGAGCTGCGGCAGCGAGGACTTGCGACGAGGGTCCTTGTTCTGGCTCCGACTGGACTAGTCGGGCAGTGGGGCGAGGAGCTGGAGCGAAAGTTCGGCTGCCCGACGATCGTCGCCACCCGAGACGGCTGGCGAACAACCAATATGGCGGTCGAAACCTCGGTGCCGGACGAGGTTCCGATGGACGGTCCGCGCACCGATGAGCCCGAAGCTGTGGTGATTGCCTCGTTGGCGACAGCCCGCCGCGATCCGCTGCGCAGCCGGCTCGCGTCACTCGACTGGGATCTGGTCGTCGTCGACGAAGCCCACCGCATCCGCAACCCGCGGACCGCCTCTTCGCTGCTGGTGCGCTCGCTTCGATCCCGCTACTTGCTACTGCTGACTGCGACGCCGGTGGAGAATCGCCTCGACGACCTGTTCCAGCTCGTGTCACTCGTACGCCCCGGTCACCTCGGCACGGCGACTGACTTCCGACGGCGGTACGGCGTCGCCGAGCGCGACCCGCGCCCGACCACCGAGGGTTCGGACGCCGATGCCAAGAGCCGCTCGGCCCTTCGGAGCGCCGCCGCTCGTGCGAAAGCAACCTCAGAGCTGCGTCGCAGCCTGCGCGACGTGATGATCCGCCATCGACGCAGCGAAGTTGCACGGATGCTGCCGAGGCGTCTTGCCGAGACGGTCCTAGTGACGCCGCGACAAGCCGAAAGAGACCTTTATGCCGCGATCTCCGAACGCGTCCGCTCCGAGGCGCGTATGGCCGGTCCGGGCCGCGAAATGGTGCTGAAGACAGTGCAACGGCTCGCCGGCTCGTCGCCGCTGGCTGTGGCACCGACTCTCGAGCGGGCGGGCTGGTGGGATCTGGTGGACAGCGCCAAGGCAGCCGACGGCTGCGCCAAGACGGACGCCCTGGCTGGATTGCTCGATCGGCACCTGGCGGCAGGAGAGAAGGTCATCGTGTTTACGTCGTTCCGCGACACGCTGTCCCACCTCTGCGACTGGGCAGCCTCGACCGGTCGGAACTGGAGCGCCTATCACGGCAGCCTCTCTCGCCGGGACAAGGACGCCGCCATTGCTGTATTCGAGACGGAGACCGACGTGCTCTTCAGCACGGAGTCCGCCGGCGAGGGTCGCAACTTGCAGTTTTGTCACGCCATGATCAACTTCGACCTGCCCTGGAATCCGATGCAGATCGAGCAGCGCCTCGGCCGCATCCACAGGATCGGACAGACGCACGACGTCGTCCTGACGAACATGGCGACCCGAGGCACCCTGGAGGAAAGCATCCTGAACCTCCTACATTCAAAGCTCAACCTCTTCGAACTAGTCATCGGTGAGCTCGACATGGTCCTTGGCCGCATCAACGACGACTTCGTATTCGAAGACGCCGTGTTCGAGGCTCACGTGCAGAGCGATGACGAGGCCGCGCGGGACGTGCAGATTGAACGCCTAGGCGACATGCTCGTCCAGGCGCGCCAGGCCCACATCGACAGCCGGTCCCGGACCGATGAGCTCGTCGCCAGTCTCGAGGGCGACGAGGAAGCGGCGGGTGACGAGGACCGACTGAGGGCGAGGTCCCAGTGACCCCGGCGACGCATCGCAGTGCCGTCGACTTCTTCGCGACGTACGCAGCCACCGAGGGGGCCCTCGTCGAGCGACTTCCAGAGGGGGCGGTCCTCGTGCTGCCGGAGTCGCTCCAAGCCGCTTACCGCTTGCCCGAAGATCTCGGTCTCACAGAGGACCCCGAGGTCGCCAGGGAAGAGGGATACCTGCTGCTCGCTACTGGCCATCCCTTATTGCGGGCAGCAGCCGAGTCAGTGCTTCAGCAGGGTGACGCCGGCCACTGTCACCTGCCTCGTTCGCCCGGGCCGGCACCCTCGCCGGCTGTGTTGCAAAGCCATGCCCGGGACCGTGTCCACGCCGACCACGGACGTATCGACATCCATTCCCAGCCGAGCGCCATCTACTTGACCATCGTGCGAGTCGGCGTCATGTTGAAATTCCGACTGTCGATAGACGAAGAGCTCCAAGAGCTGGCCGATTGTTGGACATTGGCCGACGGAAGCGAGATACCGCCTGAGCTCGCCAAGCGGTTGTCGTCGTCGACTGCTGTACCTGGTCCCGCTCCGGGAGCCAATGCTTGGGCGGGAGAGGGGGTAGCGGCGGCCGACTCCCGGCTCCGCGAAAAGGCGGCCGAACGGGCTTTCGAGCTCGCCGCGCAAAGATCCAAGCGTCTCGTCGCTCAGCTTGGGGTCGTCGACGACTACTACGAGGGCGTGCTCGCATCGATCGAGGAACGCAGCGCCAAGACGACGGAGGATCGCCGCCACATGCTGGCTGCCCAGTCCGTAGCCACTCGCGTCGAGTGGGAGCGCCGGCGGGCTGAAGTGACCGATGAGATGATGCCGGTCGCGATTGTTGACCCGTTCCGACTGCACGTCTTCGGAGTCCCCGCCTGGAGGGTGTCGGCTGTGGTCAAGCGGGGTTCGCGGGCGTACCCGCTCGATCTGGTGTGGGTGCCAATGATCTCGTCATTTCTGCCGCCTGCATGCCCGTCATGCGGTTCGAGAGCGACGCTCGTGGCCGGCAAGAGCGGGCTTGGTTGTCGGAACTGCACGCGACCCGAAGCGACACCTGAGCCGGTGGTCTCCTCGGTCGCCCCCTTGGAGGTGGCCGCCTCGCCGCCGCCGGCGTCGTCTACGACTCCACCGCCTTCCGAGGATCAGCAGGGGCGCGCCCGGCCAGCTGCCCGGCCAACTCCAACTACACGGGCGGCGGCGGATGAGGCACCTCCTTGCCGTCCGGCCGCCAAGCGACCTTCGGGTCGCGCCACTCCGAAGGGCTCCTCCGGCCGTGTCACCCCGAAAGGCGGTGCGGCTTCGAATCCCGGCAAGACTGGCGACCGCCTCACTCGCCTCATTTGGGAATCGGTGCTCAACGACTCGGCGATAAAACAGAATCAGCTCGTGCCGTGGTCGCCGATGGCCGCTCTCGTCCGGCTCTACGGCAGCGATGGCCCAGCCCTTGCCGTGGGGATGCCTGATACCGAGGAGCCACGGCGTTTCGTCTCGGAGACGACAGTTTTTCCGACGAGCGGGGTCGCGGAAACAATTGGCTGGCTAGAGACATCACGTGGGCGCGAGCTGCGCTTCGTCTTCGAGTGGCGTTTGGACTCCGGTCGCCTCCTATCGATCGGTCCGTGGAACCTGGGATTGGTTGGCCCGGTCCTGTTGGGGGGCTATGGCGAGGTCGCGCGGGCACGACACGCGAATCTGCTGGTGGCGCCCCCGTTCTCGCTGGCACCGCTTGAGCCGGCAGCTCGTCTGCTGCTCCGGCAATCGAGCGAATGGCTCGGTCTGGGTTTCGCTTCTCGGTGCCTAGCGGCCTGGTGGTATCTGCTCGAAGGCCCTCCTGGCGAGGGCCGAGACAACGACGTCGAAGCTGGGGAAGTGCTGGCAGCCGCGGTTGAGACGGTAATAGCCCGCCGCACCGGGCTAAGGGTGACGACCAAAGCAACGGCGGAGCGCTATGGATGCGCCCTTACCGCGACACGAGCCGAGATAACGCGTGTGCAGGCTCTCCTAAGACACGCTCCGGCAGCGGGCTGGTAATAGGTTTCGTCGGATAGTCCTCGTCCGCAACCTGACGATCTCCGAGAAGATTGCCGCATTGCACCGCCTGGGCTCGCTCGTCAAACGAGGGTCTCGTTCGCCAAAGAGCACGAGCCTGACCTGAACCGGAATGACTACCACTCTGCGGCACACGCAGATCGACGCCGCCACGTCTGCAAGACCGCCAACCAGGCCAACTGACCAGGAAGTATCCGCCGGTCTTGTCGTTAGTGCTAG
>PLKG01000165.1 GCA_003140595.1 Acidimicrobiaceae bacterium
AGCCGTTGGCGCAGAACACCTGTGCCGGCTGAACGCGGTGGTGGGCGGCCAGCGCCTCGCGGAGCGCGGTCGCTTCCCGGTCGGGATAGCGGTGCAGGTCGACGCGTCGCAACTCGGCGGCCAGCGCCTCGACCAGAGCATCCGGAGGAGGCTCGGGGGACTCGTTGGTGTTCAGCCTCACCTCGACCTCGACCTGCGGCGAGTGGTATCCGGGCCGCAGCGCGACCTCGCGGCGCCCATCGGGGTCCACCGAACCGCTCTTTCCGGTGAGGCTCATGAGATCGGCTGCGGCTCGCAGCGGAGCATCACCGAGCTCGCGTGAGCTGCGAGGCCCTCGGCGCGTGCGATCGCGGCGACGTGGGGAGCGGCCAGACTGAGGGCTTGGCGGTCGGCGGAGATGACGTGCACCCTGCGGAGGAAGTCCTCCACACCGAGCACGCTCGCGTAGCGCGCCGATCCGAAGGTCGGCAGGGTGTGGCTCGGGCCTGCGATGTAGTCGCCGAGCGACGCAGGGGTGTAAGGGCCGAGGAAGACCGCGCCCGCGTTGGCGAGCAACGGGATCATCGCCCGGGGATCCTCGCAACAGAGCTCGAGGTGTTCGGGCGCTATCTCGTTGGACACCGCCATCGCCGCCTCGCGCCCGTCGACCAGCACCGCGTAGCCGCCACCCGCGAGTGTCGCCTCGATGGCCGCGCGCCGAGGTGACTGCTCGACGAGGGCGGTGACCGCCCTCGTGACCGCGTCCAGCACCTGCTCAGACCAGGTGATGAGCCATGCGAGCCCGTCTGGGCCGTGCTCGGCTTGTACCACGAGGTCGATCGCCACGTAGTCGACCGGTACCGACTCGTCCGCGATCACGACGACTTCGGAGGGTCCGGCGAACGAGGCCGGCATGCCGACGGCGCCGCGGACCGCCAGCTTGGCGAGCGACACGCGACGGCTTCCCGGGCCGACGATGACGTCTACGGGCGCGATGGTCTCGGTGCCGTAGGCCATGGCAGCGATCGCTTGTGGACCGCCCACACGGTAGAGCTCGTCCACGCCTGCCAAGCTGGCCGCGGCCAGCACTGCGGCCGGGATAGCACCATCAGGTGCGGGCGGCACGCAGACCGCGATGCCCTTTACGCCCGCGACACGGGCCGGTATCGCGGTCATGAGAACGGTCGAGGGGTAGCTCGCGAGCCCACCAGGCACGTAGACCCCGGCGCGGGCGACCGGCAGCTCGAGGAGGTCGACAGAGATCCCGTTGCGTTCGAAGGTGTCGGGATCGCTCGGCCGATGGCGGTGGAATGCCTCGATGGACTCGGCTGCCTCCCTGAGCGCGTCGAGGAGGGCCGGGTCTAGGCGGCCGGGAGCAGCACCGATCTCCGAGGCCGGCACGGCGATCTCGTCCAGCTCGACGTTGTCGAATCGAGCGGTGTACTCCCGCAGCGCCTTGTCGCCTCGCGTCTGGACGTCGTCGACTATTGCGCGCACCTCTGCGACCGGGGCTTCACCCACGAGGTTCGGTCGTGGCAGGGTGCCGCGGAAGTCTGGTCCGCGACCGCGAAGGTCGAGACGTTCGAGCATACGAGCAGCGTACCGGTCCCTCAGGGAACATTCCCCTGTCGTCGTGCTCGATAGGCGATGATGGCGCAATGGCGTCGCAGCATCCCGAGCCGTCTGAGTTGTCCGAACTGTCCTCGATCGCGTCCTCCGTGGAGCAGATCGGTCGTCGCGTAACGGCGCTCGCCGACGCCGCTGCCGCCGCCAAGCGTGACGAGGTCGCCGCGAATCTCATTGCCGTCGAGCGCGCCCTTCTCGGTGCGGTTCGCCGCCTCGAGCGCATGCTGGCGAGCAGGAGATGAGGCGCTGAGAGGCAGGCCCGGACGCGCCGACGGCGCCCTCAGGGCGCCGTCGGGGAGCGGGTCGGGCGGCGGATCCCGAGTCCACTCGTTGGAACCAGGTGGCGGGGACCGGTTCCTTTCGACCAAATTAGCGCCCGGCTCTGGGAATGTGACCGCTCGTCACGAACCTGTCACGAGACTCACAGGGAACCCGCACCTTGCCAGGCCGAGCATCGCGCCGACCGTCCTGGGCTGGCAAGCAGCGCCGCGGGGGTTGCCCGCCAGCCCCGAGGATCAGAATTTGCCTCTCGAGGGACAAATGTCGGCCAGCTCGCAGACCCCACAGCGAGGGTGCCGCGCGTCGCAGACGCGCCGGCCATGGAGAATGAGCCGGAGGCTGATCACACCCCAGAGTTGTGGAGGGAACAGTTCGCACAAGTCCTGTTCGATCACTACCGGATCGCTCGAGCCACTCAGACCGAGGCGCCGGCTCAATCTGGTCACGTGGGTGTCGACCGGGAGCCCAGGCAGGTTGAAGGCAACCGATAGCACGACATTCGCGGTCTTGCGGCCGACACCCGCAAGGGCGGTCAGTTCCTCCATGGTCCGTGGCACCTCACCGTTGTGACGCAGCACGATCGCCTCTGAGGCAGCTTGGATGTGTGAGGCCTTGGAGCGGAAGAAACCGGTGGAGCGGATCACGGACTCGAGCTCCTCACGGTCGGCGGTGGCCATGGCTTGGGGTGTGGGGTAGAGGTTGAACAGGACAGGCATCACGAGGTTGACCCGCTCGTCGGTGCACTGAGCCGAGAGGATGGTCGCCACGAGCAGCTCGAAGGGGCTGTAGTGGGTCAACGCGCACAGATCGGTCGCGGTGCCCGGGTATGCGACGGCGAGGCGATCGCCGATCTTGCGGGCCCGCGCTAGCGGCCGCCGCTGGCGGCGACCGGCTCGAGTTTGAGCACTCGGCACGCGGGGCACGCTGGGATGGTAGTCACCCTTTGCGGTCAAGGAGACGGTATGTTCGCCAGGTGCACCACGTCGAGATCAAGCGCAGGATGGGGGAGAGCGATATCGCCGCGATCTCACTCCTGCTCGAGGCTGCGAGCATTGCAGACGGTCATCGCGCGCTCGGCGAGCACCAGTGGCTCGACCTCGTCCAAGGTGGCCGCGAGGGCTTCGCTGGCTTTGTCGCCCGCGAGAGCGGCCGTGAGCGTGTCATCGCCTATGCGCAGATCAGCCGCGGAAATGGTCGAAACTGGGCCGTCGAGTATGTCGTCCACCCGCAGTGGCGATCCGCGGGTGTCGAGCTTCAGGAGGACCTTCTGCGAGCCGCGCTCGGCGAGATCGCGGAGCAGGGCGGAGGTCATGTGCACATGTGGGTCCCCAAGCCTGGGCCAATCAATGATGCTGTCGCGGCGGCCGTCGGCTTGCGGCGGGGCCGAGACCTCGTGCAGATGCGGCGCGAGCTGCCCGTCACCGAACAGAGCGCTGCAATGTCGGTCCGGCCGTTTCGAACCGGCGAGGACGAGCTGGCGTGGCTCGAAGTGAACAACCGAGCATTTCGCGATCATCCCGAGCAGGGCTCATGGGATCTGGCCACGATCACCGAACGCGAGCATCAGCCGTGGTTCGACCCGCGCGGTTTTCTCCTGCACGAGCGCGACGGGCGTCTCGCGGGCTTCTGCTGGACGAAGGTCCACGAGCCGGAGAACGACCTCATGAACGAGGTTCTCATGCACCATCTAGGAGAGATCTACGTGATCGCGGTCGACCCGGACTTCCAGGGCCACGGTCTTGGTCGCCAGCTCGTGCTCGCAGGTCTGGCCTCGCTCTCCGAGCGCGGGGTCAGCACCGGGATGCTCTATGTCGACCACGACAACGAGGCGGCTCGCAATCTCTACTTTTCTCTCGGGTTCATCGACGACCACACTGATCGTGCCTACGTCACCGACGTGCCGGCCGGCGGAGCCGGTGAGGCGCCCGGTCCAGGCCGCCGGAAGTGACACCGGGATGGTCATGAGCTGGCCTCGGTGAGCCGTTACGACCTCGGCCGCGACGATCTCGCCGCTCTGCTGGAGGACCAGCCTTCCTACCGAGCGAGCCAAGTGTTCGACGGCTTCTACCGGCGCCTGGCCGAACCAGGGGAGCTGACCGATCTCCCGCGAGCGCTTCGCGACAGGCTCGAGCACATGCCGGAGGTGGCATCTGCTTTTCGCTGCGCGGCCGAGAACGTCGCGGACAGGGGAGCAACGCTGAAGTGGCTGCTCGAGACGAGCGATGCCAAGCGCATAGAGACGGTCCTGATGCGATATCGCGACCGCACTACCGTGTGCGTCTCGAGCCAGGCGGGTTGCGCGATGGGCTGCACCTTCTGCGCTACTGGAGACGCCGGTTTCGGCCGGCAGCTCAGCTCGGGCGAGATCTTGGAGCAGGTTGTGATCGCCGCCAGGCGCTGCAGGTCGGAGGGCTGGGACCCGCTAGGAAACGTAGTGCTCATGGGGATGGGCGAGCCGTTGGCGAACTTCGAGGCAGTCTGGACCGCAGTCGAGGTGATGAACCGTGACCTGGGCCTGGCCGCGAGGCACCTCACCATCTCGACGGTTGGTGTCGTGCCCGGCATACGGCGCTTGGCTGGCAAGAAGCTGCAGGTGAACCTCGCCGTGTCGCTGCACGCGGCAAACGACTTGTTGCGCGACCAGCTCGTGCCGCTCAACCGCAGGTATCCGCTCAGAATGGTGATGGAGGCGTGCGAGGAGTACCGGGCCTCGAGCGGGAGGAGGATCTCGTTCGAGTGGGCGTGCATCGAGGACGTCAACGACCGTCCCTCCGACGCTCGTGAGCTCGCGGCTCTCGCACGACCGCTGGCGGCCCATGTGAACCTCATCCCGCTCAACCCGACCCCGGGAGGTCTCTCGAGGGGCCTCAGAGGCTCTGGCAGGCCGCGTGTCTTGTCGCTTCAGGCATGGCTGAAGGAATACGGCGTCAACGCCACTATCCGTCAGAACCGAGGGCGTTCGATCGACGCTGCATGCGGTCAGTTGGCGGCCTCCGGGGCTCCGGTGTCTGTGCGTCGCGTCCCGGCACTTGACTCCCGCTGACACGCCGTCCAAGCGGGCGGGCTGTGCCTGCGCACCGCCGTGGGCGAAGCGGCCCGTTAACGTGCAAGGCTTCATGGATGGCGATGAACATCGACCCTGACAAACGCCGCGCCGAACGGAGGCGTTCGACCAAGGAGACCGAGGTGTCGGTGGCGCTAGTCATCGACGGGACTGGAGCCGCGACGGCGGACACGGGCCTGCCGTTCTTCGACCACATGTTGGCCCAGCTCGGCAAGCACGGTGGGTTCGACCTCGACATCAGGTCGCGCGGTGACCTCGAAGTCGATGCGCATCACAGTGTCGAGGACACCGGCATCGTCCTCGGGCAAACCCTCGCCGAGGCGCTCGGCTCCAAGGTGGGGATCCGCCGTTTCGCGTCCGTCGCCCTGCCGCTCGACGAGGCATTGGTCGAGGTCGCGCTGGACCTGTCCGGAAGACCATACCTGCACTACGAGGTCGCGATCGGTGAGGCGGCGCCGCTCGGCAGCCCTCCCTTCGAGGTTCAGCTGGCCGAGGAGTTCTGGCGCGCCTTCGCGTACGCGGCGGCACTCACGCTTCACATCGAGCTGCGCCGCGGGCGCAATCCCCACCACGTGCTCGAAGCGTCGTTCAAGGGGGTCGGCCGTGCGCTCAAGGACGCTGCTCGCATCGAGGCAAGCGGCATACCCTCGACCAAGGGCCTGCTGTAGGGCAAGACGTGATCGCTGTCCTCGACTACGGCATCGGGAATCTGCGCTCCGCGGAGAAGGCGCTCCTGCGCGTCGGCGCGGACGCACGGCTCGTCGACAGCCCGGAAGGTGCCATTGACGCATCAGGGGTCGTGCTGCCCGGTGTCGGGGCCTTCGGCGCATGCGCCCGGGCGCTGCGCTTCTCCGGACTTGACGAGGCGGTCAGGCTCTGCATAGCCGACGGCCGCCCCTTCCTCGGCATCTGCGTCGGCCTTCAGCTGCTCTTCGAGGGATCGGAGGAAGACCCGGGCGTGCCGGGACTTGCCATCCTCGAGGGGTCGGTGCGCGCGCTTCGCACGAGCGAGCGCGTGCCGCAGATGCAGTGGAATCTCGTGCGTCAGCCATCGCCCACGAGCTCACGCCTGCTCGGGGACGCCGCGAGCCGCTGGTACTACTTCGTCCACTCCTACGTGCCAGTGCCCGAAGGAGTCGAGGCCCTGAGCACTGTCGTGGGGACCTGTGACTACGGAGGCGAGATCGCGGTCGCGTTCGAACGCGGCAATATGTTCGGGACGCAGTTCCACCCTGAAAAATCGGCAACGGCGGGTCTGGAGCTGCTCGCACGCTTCGCGAGCATCTGCAGAGAGAGTCCTTCGGAGCACTGATCTTGGAGCTGTGGCCCGCTGTAGATATCCGAGCCGGCAAGTGCGTGCGCCTCTTGCGTGGACAGTTCGCCTCCGAGACCGTCTACGGCGATCCGCTCGAACAGGCCGAGGCTTTTGTCGCGGCCGGGGCCTCACGGCTGCACGTCGTCGACCTTGATGCCGCGCGCGAGGGCGGCGCTGCGAACCGGCACGTCGTTCTCGCTATCGCGTCATCCTGTGGGGTGCCTGTGCAAGCCGGTGGGGGAGTCCGCGACCAGGCCGCTGCCGCTGCACTGTTGAACGGCGGTGTCGCTCGGGTCGTGGTCGGGACCTTGGCGGTGGAGCAACCCGAGGCCCTCGCTCGGCTGGCTGAGCAATGGCCCGGCCGCGTGCTCGTCGGACTGGACCACCGCCCGGCGGCCGGGCCGGACGGCTCGGTGCGGCGCGAGGTGGCAGTCCGCGGATGGGTGGGCTCTGGAGGCGTCAGCCTCGAGGCCTGCCTGAGACGCCTCGAGGACCTGCCGCTCGGCGGCGTGGTGGTGACAGACATCGACCGTGACGGGACTGGCTCCGGCCCGGACTTGGAAGGGCTCGCCGAAGTGCTCGCGTTCTGCGGACTCCCGGTGTTCGCGTCAGGTGGCATTGCGGGCACTTCGGACCTCGTCGCACTCGCAGGTCTCGGCGCAGGCACTAGGTCTCTGGCCGGCGCGATCGTGGGCCGGGCGTTGTTGTCGGGAGCACTGTCGATCTTAGAGGCGGTTGCGGCATGCAATCGGTGAGAGTCATTCCCTGCCTGGACGTCGATCGCGGGAGGGTCGTCAAGGGTGTCGAGTTCGCCGAGCTTCGCGATGCCGGCGATCCTGTGGAACTTGCCGCCCGCTACGACGCCGAGGGCGCCGACGAGCTCGTGCTGCTCGACATCACTGCCTCCTCTGACGAGCGCTCCACGATGTTGCACGTCGTGGAGCGTGCGGCTGAGGAGGTCTTCATCCCCCTTACCGTCGGCGGCGGTGTCCGTTCGGTCGCGGACGGCCGCGCACTGCTTCGAGCAGGCGCTGACAAGGTCGCGGTGAATTCCGCGGCTGTCGCGGCGCCGAAGCTGATCGACGCTCTGGCAAGCGAGTTCGGGGCACAGTGCGTCGTCGTGGCGATCGACGCCCGCCGCATCGGCGACGGCAGCCATTGGGAGGTCTTCACCCATGGTGGGAGGCGTCCGACGGGCCTCGACGCGGCGAGTTGGGCAGTGGTGTGCGCCCGGCTCGGAGCGGGCGAGATCCTTCTCACCTCGATGGACCGGGACGGGACTGAAGTGGGCTATGACTTGGAGCTGACGAGCCTGGTCGCGAGCTCGGTGCGCGTGCCCGTGATCGCCAGTGGTGGCGTCGGGACGCTCGAGCATCTTGTAGAGGGCGCACTTGTCGGCCACGCCGACGGGCTGTTGGCAGCGTCGATCTTCCACTTCGGACGTTTCAGCGTTGCGGAGGCGAAACAGCTGCTCGCGGCCCGGGGGATCACCGTCCGGCCAACCGGTGCTTGAGGGGACCTTCCCGCTCCAACCGGACTTCCAGCTCGCCCAGTGCCGCGCGTAGCGAAGCCTCAACCGCCGCCGGGTTGTCACCTCGAGCGAAGACGAAGCCCAGGTAGCGGTTCCCTTCAGGTAGCGGCACCAGTCGTCGCCCGGGGGCGATCGTCAGCTCGAGGCCGACGACGCCGGGAACCTGGAGAGCCCGCTCGCGTCCGGTGACCTCGGCGAGAACGCCCCCGGTACCGATGGGCAGCATCAGGACACCGGCGGCGCGGTCCGCCCGCCGCAGCGAGGCCACCGGACGGCCCAGAGCGTGGGCCAGGATCAGGTACTCGAGGCTCACGCCCGTCCCGAACTCCAATGTCCGCGAACAGAGCCCGCCTATCGAGCGAGCAGCCACTTCGATGACCCAGGCGCGCCCGTCCCGCACACGCAGCTCGGCATGGACGGGGCCCTCAGTGAGGCCTAGCGCCCTTGTGGCGGCCTGAGTAGCCGAGGTCACCGTTTGAAGCTCACTGGCTTCGAGCCTTGATGGTGTCACGTACAGCGTCTCCTCGAAGAAGGGCCCGTCGAGGGGGTCGGGCTTGTCGAACACAGCCAGGACCGTGAGCTCCCCGCCGGTGAGCACGCCTTCTACGGCAACTTCGGGGCCGTGCACGAATTCCTCGATCAGAAGTGGCTGATCGGATGCGACACCGGCGTTCGCGGCGATCGAGCGGACCCGGTCGACCGCGGCCAGGGCTTCGGGGACCGAGTCGGCCCTGATCACGCCCTGGCTCGCCGACAACGACGTCGGCTTGACCACCCACGGCAGAGCGACCCGCCCGACGAGGCTGGCCAGTTCCGCAGCTCGGGCATTCCGAGACAGGGCTGCGAAGGCCGGCTGGGGCACCTCGGCACGGCTGAGCAGCGTGCGCATGCGGAGCTTGTCCCGCGCGGCGCCGACCGCCTCGGGCCGGTTGGCGCGAAGTCCCAGCCTCTCCGCGGCCCGGGCGGCTACGAGCGTGCCTTGATCGTCCACGGCCACCACCGCGTCAAGCGGCGTGAGGCTGTCGAGCGCCACGATCGCGTCTGCGGCACGGTCAGGATCATCGAGTGCAAGCTTCAGTGACGCCCCGGCCGAGACAAGCTCCTCGTCGCAACCGACGATCACCTGCAGCGCGAGGGCGCTCGCGGCATCGAGGAAGTCTGAGGCCCGATAGGAGGCCGAAGGGACGAGCAGAAGGACGCGATCCACGTCTCTATGATGCCGAGTCGGCTCGAGCCGGTGTACCGCTCGAGGCCTTGATGCCGCCCTTGCTCCCCGTTTTCCCAGTTCCTCAGGTCCCTCAGTCGACTTGTGGTCGCTCGAGGGCCACGGGCGACCGTCGGCCGCAGTACCGTTTCGGTCGTGGAGTTACTCGAGCCGAGCCGGTCGAAGCCAGATTCTGACGACGTGAAGCAGCCGATCACGATGCTGAACGACCGCGTGCTGGTGCGCGTTCCGGCGGCCGAGGGCGAGCGAAGGTCGCGTGCCGGCATTCTCATTCCGGCCACGGCGTCGGTGGCCCATCGCCTCTCGTGGGCCGAGGTGGCTGCGGTCGGCCCGAACGTGCGCTCCATCCGCGCGGGAGACCGCGTTCTGTTCAACCCCGAGGAGTGCTTCGAGGTGGAGGTCCAGGGCGAGGACTACGTGATACTGCGCGAACGCGACATCCCGGCGGTCGCATCGGAGCGGCTGGAGGACGGGACAGGGCTGTACCTGTGACAGGTTCGCCGGTGCGCTACACCGATGAGGATATCGCGAGCATCCGTTTCGACGAGAAGGGGCTCGTGGCCGCGATCGTGCAGGACCGCTCGACCCGTGACGTCTTGATGCTCGGTTGGATGGATGCCGAGGCGTTGCGCCGGACTCTTGAGAGCGGCCGCACTTGGTTCTGGAGCAGGAGCCGGCAGGAGTACTGGTGCAAGGGCGAGACTTCGGGCGATCGCCAATGGGTCCGGTCTGCTGCCTACGACTGTGACGGCGACGCGGTGCTCGTCACCGTCGACCAGGAAGGTCGCGGAGCTTGTCACACCGGCGACTGGAGCTGCTTCCACAATCGGTTCGGCAGCTCGCTGCCGTGACCGGCACCGGGCCGGAGGTGTGCTCGAGTCCCGGCCCGATCTTGTCCGCCGAGCACGGCGCAGTCGAGGCCAGCCCTGATTTTGCGTCCTTCTGCGAGCTCGGGCGGGACTACTCGGTGGTACCGGTCTGGCGCGAGCTCGTGGCCGACACCCTCACGCCGATCGGAGCATTTCGTGCGATGGTCGGCGACGGCCCCGGCTTCCTGCTCGAGTCGGTCGAGCACGGCGAGCGCTGGAGCCGTTTCTCCTTCGTCGGGCGATCGCCCGCGGCCACGCTGGTGGCGCGCGGGCGCCGGGTAGAGGTGACAGAGGGTTCGCTTCCGGGCTCGGTTCCTCTCGACAGCGGTGTGCTCGCCTGCATCGAGTCGCTTCTCGAGAGGTTCCGCTCGCCGTCGATCGCGGGGCTGCCACCACTTCACGGGGGCCTGGTCGGTTATCTCGGCTACGACGTGGTCCGTGAGATCGAACGGCTCGGGGCTCCACCGCCCGACGACCTCGGTCATCCCGACGCTGTCGTCTCTGTGATCGGCGAGCTCGCTGCCTTCGACCACTGGCGCCAACGGGTCACCCTCGTCAACAACGTGCTTCTCGAAGATGACAAGCACGAAAGCCGCGACACCCGAGCCCTCCGGCCCGCCTACTTGGACGCGCTGCAACGTCTGGACGCGATCCGGGGAGATCTCGAGCAGCCGGGGCACGAACGGCTCGCAACGCCGCCGTCACCAGGGGCGAGGCTCCCGGCCGGCACGGTCCGGCGTGGCACGAGCGCCGAGCTTTACCGCCACGCTGTCGACTCCGCCAAGGAATACATACGCGCAGGCGACGCGTTCCAAGTCGTGCTGTCGCAGCGCTTCGATTTCGAGCTGGGCTGTGACCCCTTCGAGGTCTACAGGGTGCTCAGGCAGGTGAACCCCAGCCCTTACATGTTCTTTCTCCGCCAAGGGGGCGTCTCGGTCGTCGGAGCGTCCCCTGAGCCGATGGTCCAGCTCCTCGACGGTCGTGTCGTGTCCCGCCCGATCGCGGGAACCCGCCGGCGCGGCTCGAACGAGGAGGAGGACCGCAGGCTCGAGGCAGAGCTCGTGGAGAACCCGAAGGAGCTCGCCGAGCACGTGATGCTCGTCGACCTCGCGCGCAACGACGTCGGCAGGATCGTGCGCTTTGGTACCGAGCGGGTGGAGGAGATGATGACCGTCGAGCGCTATAGCCACGTGATGCACCTCACATCGGAAATCTCGGGCGAGCTGGTCGAGGGCCGTGGTCCGGTCGACGTCTTGAGGGCGACGCTGCCTGCAGGGACGGTTTCGGGCGCACCGAAGGTACGGGCCATGGAGATAATCGACGAGCTCGAACCGACCAAGCGCGGGCCGTATGCGGGCGTGGTGGGCTATGTCGACTTCTCGGGCAACCTGGACACCGCGATCGCGATCAGGACGCTGGTAGCGACGGCGGACGGGAAGGCCTCGGTGCAGGCGGGGGCCGGCATCGTCGCGGACAGTGACCCGGCCGCCGAGGACGAGGAGTGCGCGGCCAAGGCTGCCGCCCTGCTGGCGGCGGTCGCCGGGGCTCGCCAATTGTCCGGGGAGAGGAAGCAGCTTTGAGCCAGACGCCAGTGCTGGGTCTTGAGGAGACCTACGCCTGCATAAGCGAGGCTGTCAGCGCGCTCGAGACCGCGCGCGACGTCGTGGTCGTGACAGGTCCGGACGCACGCACCTGGCTCCAGGGCCAAGTGAGCCAGGACCTCGCAGCTCTCGGTCCGGGTCACTCCGCGGAGACGCTCGTCCTCTCTCCCCAGGGAAAGGTGGACGCGTACTGCCGCGCCACGATGCTCACCGACGAGATCGTTCTGCTCGACACCGAGACCGGTTACGGCGAGCTGCTGGAACAGCGGCTCCGGCGCTTCCGACTGCGCGTGAGGGCCGAGCTCGAGAGCGGGACCCTTCGGTGTCTCGAGGTCCGGGGCCCCGATTCGGCGACGAGCCTTGCGGGCTCGCAGCTGGAGCCAGGCACGGCGCCCGCCGAAATTCGAGGCGACACCCTGAGCGCTGGTTGGATCATCGCCGTCCCGGTCACATGGCCCGGATTCGCGGGCTTTGACGTGATGGCCACGGCCGCAACGACCGGCTGGCCGCTGCTGAAGGTACCACTCGGAGACCCAGCGGCCTTCGAAGCGGCGCGCATCGAGGCAGGCGTCCCGGCAATGGGCCGCGAGCTCACCGAGAAGACGATCCCGCAGGAGGCAGGTTCTCTAGTCGAGCACACCGTGAGCTTCACGAAGGGTTGCTACACGGGTCAGGAGCTAGTCGCCCGCCTCGATTCCCGGGGCGCAAACGTGGCGCGCAAGCTCCGGGGCGTCGTGATCGACCCGGCCGGTCAAGGCCAGGGCGGTGCCACGCTCACCGGTATGGACCGCGAGCTCGGCAGTCTCACGAGCGTCGCCTGGTCACCGAGGTTCGCGTCGCCCGTCGCTCTGGCCTACGTGCGGCGCGACGTCGTGCTCCCGGCCGTGGCCAAAGTGACTCCCGGTGGCGCCGACGCGGAGATTCGAGAACTTCCGCTCTAGATCGGGTAGACAGAGGCCGTGGCAGCGATCCCACTGGCAGTTCTTGCGGCGCTGTGCAACGCGCTGACGACCATCTTCCAGCGACTCGGAGTCGAGACCGCCCCCGACGCCCGGCTTCGCGGCCTCAAGCTCCTGCGTCACGTGCTCAAGCGTCCCATCTGGTACGTCGGATTCGCCGCGATGATCGGGTCATTCCTTTTTCAGGCCACAGCTCTCGGCTTCGGCTCGCTCAGCGTGGTCCAGCCCCTCATGGTCACCGAGCTCGTCTTCCTCGTCGTCATCTTGCGAGTGTCATTCGGCGCGCCTCTCGGTTGGCGCGAGGCGGTCGGGACGGTCCTGACCGTGGCAGGACTGGCCAGCTTCCTCGCCATCAGCAACACAGGTGGAGGGACCTCCTTTCCCACCGCGAGTGGCTGGGTGATCGTGATCGCGGTGTGCACCGCGGCGATCGGGATCTGCGTAGCCTGCACGCGCCTCAGGTCGCGGACCTCGCGGTCGTGGCGGTCGGCCTGGTTCGGCGCCGCGGCGGCGATCGCGTTCTCCATGAGCGCCGCCTTCACCAAGGCCACGACGATCCTGTTCTCGAACGGGTTCTGGCAGATCTTCGCGCACTGGCAGCCCTACGCCATCATCGTCGCGGGGCTGGCAGGGCTCGTGCTCACCCAGGACGCCTTTCACGCCGGGCCCATCACTGCGTCCCAAGCCACGCTCACCATCGTCGACCCGATCGTGAGCGTCATCATCGGCGTCGGTCTGTTCGACGACGACCTGCGCGGCGGACTGGGTACTCTCGCCATCGACGCCGTGTCACTTCTCGTCATGTGCGTCGGCCTGTTCGTGCTCTCCCAGTCGCCGCTCATAGCCGGGTCAGTCGCCGAGGAACATCTCGGGAAATCCCGGACAGCACACAGCCAGCGCAAGGTCCGGGAGGTTTCCCCAAGCGGCCGGTAGGCTCGTGCTGGTGGCCACATATCTCGACCGCATCGGGGCGTGGCACCGCGACGTGGCGTCGCTAGACCGGCGGGGCCTAGATGACCTCGCAGCGGAGGCCTACGCTGCGCCGCCGCCCCGTGATTTCGCCGGGGCCCTGACCGCGCGAGGCGATACGCGTTCGGGTGCGGCGACGATTTCACTCATTGCTGAGATCAAGCGCCGATCGCCGTCCAAGGGCGAGCTCGCCCCGGATCTCGATCCGGCAGATGTCGCCCGGGCGTACGAGTCCGGCGGTGCGTCCTGTCTTTCGGTGCTGACCGACTCCCCCTACTTCGGCGGAAGCGCCGAGGACCTGAAGCTGGCCCGCGCCGCGGTCGGGCTTGCCGTACTGCGCAAGGATTTCACGGTCTCGCCGGCGGACCTCTACGACGCCCGCATCATGGGTGCCGACGCCGTGCTGCTCATCGTTGCGCTGTTGGACGACGAAGAGCTGGCGGGGCTGCACCGGATCGCCGGAGAGCTCGGCATGGCCGCTGTCGTCGAGGTGCATGATGAGGTTGAGCTCGAGCGGGCCCTCGAGACAGGGGCGACGCTCGTAGGGGTGAACCAGCGCGACTTGCACACCTTCGAGGTGGACAGGGCTCGGGCCATGCGTGTGGCCCGTCAGGTTCCTGCAGGCGTACTGAAGATCGCCGAGTCCGGCGTGGAGTCGGCTGCCGACGTGGCCGCGCTCGCGCAGGCCGGCTTCGATGCCGTCCTGGTCGGCGAGGTGCTCATGCGCTCGGGCGACCGCCGGGCCTTCACGGCTGAGCTTGTGGGGCGGACCACATCATGTGGGTGAAGATCTGCGGGATCACCAGCGAGGAGGACGCCCTCATCGCTGTTGCGATGGGGGCCGACGCCGTCGGCTTCGTGTTCGCCCCCTCGCCCCGCCAGATGAGTCCGAGCGCGGTGGCAGCCATCACCCGCCGGCTCCCTCCTGAGATCTGCACGGTCGGGGTGTTCAAAGACGAGGAGCCCCGCCGAGTCGTCGAGATCGTGAACCGTTCCGGTCTCGATGCTGCCCAGCTGCACGGGAACGAGACGTTCGAGGACTGCGGTTACGTCTCGGTCCGAGTGCCGCTTGTCATCAAGGCGTTTCAGGCAGGCGACTACCGGCTTCAGCGGGCGGCTGAGTACGGCGCGGACATCGTCCTCGTCGACGCGCCGTCGCCGGGATCGGGCAAGGTCTTCGACTGGCGACTCGCGGAGGGCGCGCCAAGGGGTCGCCGACTGGTTCTGGCCGGAGGCCTCGACCCGGACAACGTCGGCGACGCCATTGGCAGAGTGCATCCCTGGGGTGTCGATGTCTCCTCGGGCGTGGAGGCGAGCGTCGGGAAGAAGGACGCCCGACGGGTGCGGGCCTTCGTGCAAGCTGCTCGCGCCGCCGAGCCCCAGCCGTACGACACCGATGACGCGGCCCCGTATGACTGGCAGGTGGACGATTGAGCCTGCCGGAGGAACTGATGCGCGGCCCGCATCGACGGGGGCGCTTCGGCGAGTTCGGCGGGCGGTTCGTGCCGGAGGCGCTCGTGCCGGCCTGTGAGGAGCTCGAGGCCGCCTTTGCAGTCGCGTGGGCCGATCCGACGTTCCGTGCGCGTTTGGACGACCTCCTGGAGCACTACGGGGGCCGTCCGACGCCGGTCACCGAGTGCGGCAGACTGGGGGAGCGCCTCGGCATCCGGTTGCTCCTCAAGCGCGAAGACCTGGCACATACGGGCTCGCACAAGCTGAACAACGTGATCGGCCAGGCGCTGTTGGCCGAGCGCATGGGCAAGCGCCGTCTTATCGCCGAGACGGGTGCTGGGCAACACGGTGTGGCAGCCGCGACCGCGGCCGCGCTGCTCGGCCTCGAATGCCTCGTTTACATGGGCGCGGTCGATGTCGAGCGACAGGGCTTGAACGTGTTCCGCATGGAGCTTCTCGGTGCTCAAGTCCGTGCTGTGGACTCGGGCAGCCGCACACTGAAAGATGCCATCAACGAGGCCCTACGCGACTGGGTCGCGACGGTCGAGACGACGCACTACTGCATCGGATCGGTCATGGGTCCCCACCCCTATCCCTACATGGTCCGCGAGTTCCAGCGAGTTATCGGGGACGAAGCTCGGGCGCAGTGTTACGAGATGCTCGGTTTCGACCCCGATGTAGTGGTGGCTTGCGTCGGGGGTGGTTCGAACGCGGCCGGCACCTTCGCGGGATTCGTCGACACCCATGCGCGGCTCGTCGGGGTCGAGGCGGCCGGAGGGGCCGCCATGAGCAACGGTGTCGCCGGAGTTGTGCACGGCATGCGGTCCAGATTTCTGCAGGACGAGGCCGGACAGATCCTCGAGGCGCAGTCAATATCGGCCGGACTCGACTATCCCGGAATCGGGCCCGAACATGCTCATCTCGGAACCGTGGGCAGGGCCGAGTATCCCTCGGCGGGGGACTCCGAGGTGCTGGCGGCATTCCGCCTCCTGGCCGAAACCGAAGGGATAATCCCTGCCCTCGAACCGGCTCACGGCCTCGCATGGATCATCAGAGAAGCGGGGAAGTCGATTCCGGAGGGTTCGGCCGTGTTGTTGACGCTGTCGGGCCGGGGCGACAAAGACGTGGCCCTGGTGCGAAAGCTCATGCAGTGACGGCCGGCACGACGCCGGTCCCGGGCGTCCTCGAGAAGGCTCTCAGGGACCGCCGCGATGCCGGGCGCAAGCTACTCATTGCCTATGTGACCGGTGGCCTCGGGCGCGACTGGGTGGAGATTGTGCGGGCGATCGCTGCTGCGGGAGCCGACGCGATCGAGATCGGGATCCCGTTCTCGGACCCGGTGATGGACGGGCCGGTCATCCAGCGGGCTTCGGCCGAGGCGCTCCATAGCGGTGCGACGCCGTTCGGGATCATCTCCACTCTGGCGCGGGCGGATGCCGGCGTACCTCTCGCCGTGATGACCTACTACAACATCATGTTTCGGGCAGGACACCGTCGTATGGCCAGAACGCTCGCAGACGCGGGAGTCTCGGGAGCCATCGTCCCTGACCTCCCGCTGGACGAGCTGGACGGCTGGGGAGAGGAAGCGGACAGTGCCGGGATAGAGACCGTGCTGTTGGTCGCGCCAACGACTCCTGATCGGCGGCTGAGAGCGATCTGTGCCAGATCCCGGGGATTCGTCTACGGCGTCGGCGTCATGGGTGTGACCGGTGAACGGCAGTCCCTCGGAGCCACAGCGCTCACAGTCGCCGCCCGCTGCAAAGAGGAGACGGACATCCCGGTAGTCATAGGTGTCGGGATCTCGAATCCGGAGCAGGCTCGAGATGTCGTCGCGGTCGCAGACGGCGTAGTTGTGGGATCAGCCCTCGTCCATAGGATCCTCGAAGGTGCGGGCCCTGACGGCGCGGCTGGCTTCGTGGCGGAACTTCGGGCCGCGATCGACCTCTGAGCAGGAGGCCGAGCCGGCCGGTCGTTGTTCGCACGAACCTCGACGGCCCAGTGACTCGGGGCCTTTTCGCGATGCTTTGATGCTCGCAGGACGAGGTGGACCAAGATGTCTTCGCCCCTGCGTCACTTCGGCTGAAAATTGTGGTTTCATCGTTATGTGAGCGCGGCAGCACTCGCGGCCGATCCGGTCGTGCCAGCCATCGATCGGACAATCGACTCTTATGCCGTGGTCACGCTTGGGCTCAGCAAGCGCTTCGGCAGGCGTCTCGCGGTCGACGGGCTCGACCTGCGGATCCCCGTCGGCTCGATCACTGGCTTTGTGGGCCCGAACGGCGCCGGGAAGACCACAACTATCAGGATGCTGCTGGGTCTCATACGCCCCACGTCGGGGCGCGGCACGGTTCTCGGCCATCCGCTCGGTCACTCCCGCGCGTACCTCCCGCGTGTGGGTGCTCTCATCGAGGGACCCACCTTCTATCCGGCGTTGTCGGGACGCGAGAACCTCATGGTGCTCGCCCGCCTTGGTGGCATCCAGACAAAGAGGGTTGACGCCGTCCTTAGGCGAGTCGGACTAGGTCCGCGAGCCCTCGATCCGTTCCGGACCTATTCGCTCGGCATGCGTCAGAGACTGGGCATCGGCGCCGCGTTGCTTCCCAGCCCGCAGCTGCTCGTACTTGACGAGCCCACCAACGGGCTGGACCCTCACGGGATCGCTGAGATTCGTGCCATGCTCAGGTCGTTCGCCGACGACGGCATGACCGTATTCGTGTCTTCGCACCTTCTCGCAGAGATCCAGCAGATCTGCGAGCACCTCGTGGTCATCGAAGCGGGCCGGCTGATCTTTCAAGGAGGTGTGGAGGAGCTCTTGGCCGCCCGCGCCCCCGAGCTGATAGTGCGAACCGAGACGGTGCAGGACGCGGTGCAGCTTCTGCGACTGGTGCGCAGCGTCGGCCGGAGCGCGCGCATGGTCGGAGAGGGCGAGAGCACGACTCTCGAGATCGCCGCGGACTGCCACTGGGCGGGCGAACTGAACCGTCTCGCGATGGCAGACGGGATCACGCTCGTTCATCTTGCCGAGCGGCGCTCGACACTCGAGGAGGCCTTCTTCGAGATCACCCGGAGCTCTTACGGACAGATGCGTCGGGCAAGCGACTTCCCTCGTGGCGATCAAGGTGCCCGTGGGGCTTGGACGCCTGAGGCGGGACGGCGATGATCTGGAAGTCGTTCGAGAGTGAATGGGTCAAGATGCGCCGCAGGCGGCTCTGGTACGGCAGTTACGGGGCCATCACCGGCGTAATCGTCCTGACGACGATCGTGACGATCGCCGGGGCCTTGCATCATCCGGATGCTCGAGGTGATCTGACTCTTGGCCAGTTGGCCCAGGCCTCAGGGCTCAGCCAGGGACTCACCCAGTCGGGCGTTCTTCTGGGCGCGGTTTCGTTCTCCATCGCAGCATTCCAGTTCGGCGGGGAGTTCGCCCACGGGACACTGCGCAACCTGCTCGTTCGTCAACCGCGAAGAAGCGTGCTCATGGCCGGCAAGTGCCTCGCGGTGCTGACTTTCCTCATCGGCGCGGTGGTCGTGGCGACCATCGTCGCGATCTGTGCCTCATTCGTGATGGCGCACCTGCGTGGCATCCCGACCGGCGCTTGGACTTCGGGTACCGGGATGGGCGATCTCGGCATCCTGCTCGGAGACCTCACCATCTCGGCCTGCGGATTCGCGATCATCGGCATGATCGCCGGCGTATTGCTGCGATCGTCGGTGATCGCGATCGCTGCCGGCCTCGCCATCCTGCTGCCTGTGGAGACCATTCTCACCGACGCCATCCCAGGCACGGCGCGGTGGCTTCCGGCGCAACTGCTCGAGTCCATCGCCCAAGGAGGGACCACCACCGCACCCTTCGAACCGGCCCTGATGACCGTGTCGGCATATGTGCTGGGTGCTGTCTTGGTCACGTTGCTTGTTTTCGTGCGGCGGGACGTGACTGCCTGACAGCTGTTCGCGTCTGGGCAATTCCCTTGGCCCGCAAAGAGCGCAGGTGGTGGAAGATCCCTGCCGATTGCATAGATACTCATATGATTGTATGCTCATACTATGAAGATCGGAGTCGCCGGAGCGTCGGGATACCTCGGAGCGGAGCTGCTGCGCCTGTTGGCGGGGCACCCGAGCCTTCAGGTCGAGGTGGCACAAGCGGACAGCTCGGCGGGTATGCAAGTGGCGGGGCTGTACCCGAACCTCGCCCCTGCGTATCGCGATCTGGCGTTCTCGCCACTCGACCCGGTCGAGTTGCAGGGTCTCGACGCCGTGTTCGTCGCGTTGCCGTCCGGTCGGTCCCAGGACTTGCTCCCGGCCTTGGCCGAGAACGCGCCGCTCGTGGTCGACCTCGGAGGCGACTTCCGGCTCCGTGACCCGTCGCTGTACCCGATCTGGTACGGGTTCGAGCACCGAGCTCCGGAGCTCATCGACCGTTTCGTCTATGGACTACCGGAGTTGTTCCGCGACGATCTCGCGGGTGCCGCGCTCGTCTGCGCGCCGGGGTGTTACGTAACCGCAGCCACGATCGCACTCGCGCCTTTGGTGAAAGAAGGCCTGATCGAACCGACCGGGGTCATCGTCGACGCGGCGAGCGGGACTTCTGGCGCCGGGCGTTCACCGTCGGCGGCCATGCACCATCCTGTCGTCAACGAGAGCTTCTCCGCCTACGGGCTGCTCAGCCATCGTCATACGCCCGAGATGGAGCAAGCAATCGGGGCGCAGATCCTGTTCACGGCGCACCTGGCCCCGATGACCCGCGGGATCCTCGCTACCTGCTATGGCCGAGCCGTGGACGCTCACGCCGGATCGCACGCCCTCGAAGCGCTCCACGACGCGTACCGTGGCGAGCCCTTCGTGCAGGTGAGCGGTGTGCCGCGTCCGACCCGTGACACCTACGGCTGCAACATGGTCCAGGTCACGGCCCGCTACGACGAGCGAACCGGGCACGTCGTGGCGCTGGCCGCTTTGGACAACCTCGTCAAAGGGGGCGCGGGACAGGCGATCCAGGCGGCGAACGTGGCACTCGGCCTGGAGGAGACTCTCGGGCTGCCCACCCTGGGCCTGGTGCCGTGACGGTCTTGTCGCCACGAGGTTTTGTGGCCTCCGCGACAGCCGCCGGAATCAAGCCGGACGGGCGGCTCGACCTCGCGCTGGTGACGAGCGAGGGTGCCCGACCGGTGCCGGTCGCAGCAACGTTCACCTCGAACCTCCAGGCGGCTGCGCCTGTGCAGGTCTCTCGTGCCCACCTCGCAGAAACCGGCGGTTTTGGCGTGGGGGTCATCTTGAACAGCGGCTGTGCGAACTCGGCGACAGGCTCGCAGGGTCGCCTCGCGGCCGAACTCACGTGTCGCCTCGCCGCTGGAGCACTCGGGGTGAGCGCGGAGCATGTCCTCGTCTGCTCGACGGGGACGATCGGCACGCGCCTTGACGTGGAGCGCATCGAGGGGGCACTGCCCACGTTGATAGCGGGCCGTGGGCAATCGCCGGATCACGCGGCGGCCGCTGCAAAGGCGATCCTCACGACCGACACGAGGATCAAGGAGGTTCTGGTCGAGGCGGATGGCTTCGTTGTCGGCGGCATGGCCAAAGGGGCCGCGATGCTCTCACCGAACATGGCGACGATGCTCGCCATGCTGACGACTGATGCGACTTCGTCCCCACAGGTGCTGAACGCGGCGCTGGGCAGCGCCGTAAGGCACTCGTTCAACGAGATGACGGTGGACGGTTGCACGTCCACCAACGACTCGGTGATCGTGATGGCGAGCGGTGCTGGGCCCGAAGCGACAGTGCAAGCACTGACCGAAGCCCTCACAGCCGCGTGCGACGATCTCGCTCTGCAGATGGTCGCCGATGCGGAGGGCGGAACCAAGGTGGTCAAGGTCCGAGTCCTCGGGGCGCCCGACTCCGAGTCGGCCAGGCGCGCTGCCAGGCGCGTCGCCGAGAGCCAGCTCGTCAAGAGCTCCTGGTACGGCGAAGACCCGAACTGGGGCAGGGTCGTCAGCGAGCTCGGTTCGGCAGGGACGCCATTCGACCCCGATCGCGTCTCGGTCGCATACGGTCCGGTGACCGTCTGCCTAGACGGCGTGGCCGTCGATCACGACGAGAAGGTGCTTCGAGACGTGCTTGAAGCAGATCAGTTCGAGGTCGTCTGCGACCTTGGCCTCGGAGGATGCTCCGCCACAGTCATCAGCGCGGATCTCACTCCCGCCTACGTCGAGCTCAACAAAGGAATGTCGTGACCGAGGTCGAGCTGCCCGCGTCAGTCAAGGCCGCGGTGCTCTGCGATGCGCTGCCTTACATAAGGCGATTTGCGGGCTGCACCGTCGTCGTCAAGTACGGCGGCAACGCGCTGATGGTCGGCGATGGCCCAGCGGCACCCATTCTCCCTGCAACCACAGCCTCGCCGGGTCAACAGGCAGCCGACCGGGAGACCGAGGCGCTGAAGCGATTCGCCGAGGACGTCGTCCTCCTGCGATCAATAGGGATCCTTCCTGTTGTGGTGCACGGCGGCGGTCCGCAGATCGGCTCGCTCATGAAGAGGCTCGGCAAAGTGCCCGAGTTCCGTGACGGTCTTCGTGTGACCGACGCGGAGACCCTCGAGATCGCCAGGATGGTCCTCGTCGGCAAGGTGAACCGCGACATCGTGGGGATGATCAACGTTCATGGTCCGCTGGCGGTCGGCCTGTCGGGCGAAGACGCCGGGCTCATCACGGCGAAGCCTCGAGATCCCGAGCTCGGCTACGTCGGTGACGTCGGTGCAGTCGACCCGTCCATCATCCATCGTCTTCTCGCCGAGGGGCTTGTACCTGTCATCGCCACCATCGGCTCGGACCGGGCCGGTCAGGCCTACAACATCAACGCGGACACGGTCGCGGGGGCGATCGCCGAGACGCTCCGGGCCGAGAAGCTCGCCTTCCTGACCGACGTGGAGGGAATCCGCGCGAACCCGGGCGACCCGACTACCTTGCTCCGCCGACTCAGCGCCGACGAGCTTGACGCGATGGTGGTCTCAGGCGCCGTCGCCGATGGCATGGTGCCCAAGGCGACCGCGTGCACTCACGCCCTGAGAAACGGAGTGGCCGCGGCCCACGTGCTCGATGGAAGGGTCACCCATGCGATACTGCTCGAGCTTCTCACCAGCCAGGGCGTCGGGACGATGGTGGTTGCGAAGTGATCGCTGAGCCGGGTTCACCGACGCTCATGGGGACGTACTCGCCGGCACCGGTCCGTTTCGTCTCCGGACGTGGCACAGAGCTGTTCGACGACGAGGGTCGCAGGTACCTCGACTTCCTCGCAGGCATCGCCGTGGTGTCCCTCGGCCACTGCAACAAGCGCGTCGCGGACGCGATCGCTCAGCAGGCCGCACGCCTCATGCATGTGTCCAACCTGTTTCACAATGAGCTCAACGAGCGCCTGGCCGGCGATCTGGACCGCCTCGTGGGCGACGGCGCGGCAGCAGGGGGTCAGGTCTTCTTCACGAACTCCGGCGCCGAGGCCAACGAGTGCGCGATCAAGCTTGCCCGCCGCGTGGGCGGACCCGGTCGCTATGTCGTCATCTCCGCTTTGGGGTCATTTCATGGGCGCACCCTTGCGACTCTCGCCGCTACCGGGCAGCCGAAGAAGCACGAGGCGTTCCGTCCGCTCCCGGAAGGGTTCCGGAGCGTGGCCTACGGCGACGTGGGTGCACTCGAGGACGCCGTCGCCTCACCAACGGTCACCGCAGTGCTGCTCGAGGCTATCGAAGGTGAGGCGGGCGTGGTGGTCCCGCCGGACGGCTATCTGAAGGCGGTGCGGCGTGTGTGCGACGAGCGGGGGATCCTCCTCATGCTCGATGAGATCCAGACAGGGCTCGGCCGCACGGGCCGCTGGTTCGCGTTCCAGCACGAGGCGATTCGTCCTGACGTCGTCACCGTCGCTAAGGCACTCGGCAACGGGATGCCGATCGGCGCATGCTGGGCGCGCCGCGATGTCGCCGCCGCCTTTGTCGCCGGTGATCACGGGACGACCTTTGGCGGCCAACCGCTTGCTTGTGCGGCGGGGGTCGCGACCTTGGCAGAGCTGCAGGCGATCGACGCTCCTCGGCTGGCTGAGCAAACCGGCGCCTACCTGGCCCAACGCCTGCAAGCCTGCGACGGAGTCGCATCGGTCCGGGGCAAGGGCCTACTGCTGGCCGCCGTTGTCGAACCGGGGCTCGACTCGGCCGAGGTTACGCGCACGTCGCTGCAGCTCGGTCTCGTCCTGAACGCGCCGGCACCAGGGGTGCTGCGGTTCGCGCCGCCCCTTACGGTGAGCCGGGCCGAGGTGGACGAGGCGATCGGGATACTCGGTGCGGCACTGGCGGCGAGCAGCGCGGGGACAAGAGAAGGCGGCCAGGGATGACGAACGGACGACCCACCAAGGCGCGGCGCCAGCATCTGGTCGTCCGCCTCCTTGCCGAGAAGGAGATCTCGAGCCAGGAACAACTGGTGGAGCTACTGGGACAGGAGGGAATCGCCGCCACCCAGGCGACGGTGTCGCGCGACCTCGAGGAGATCGGCGCGTTGAAGGTGCGAGTTCCCGGCATGGACCGGCTGGTCTATGCCGTGCCGGAGCTTCCGAGGGACCAGATCGCTCCGGTCGATCACTTGCGACGCGTGCTTGGGGAGTGGGTGGTGGAGATGGCGGCCTCGGGCAACCTGGTCGTGCTCCGCACGCCGCCCGGATCCGCCCACGTGGTCGCCTCGGCACTCGACCGCGCCGGGCTTGAGGGAGCGATCGGCACAGTTGCCGGAGACGACACGGTGCTGGTGGTGGCCACCGAGCCCTTTGGGGGAGAGGCGCTTTGCCAACGCCTCGAAGAGATCACAGGAGCCCGGTCCTGACGGACCGCAAGTTCATTCGCCGGAGGCTCCCCAATCGAATCCGGCTAAACCGAGAAAGGTAGGGATGAAGTGAAAAAGCGGGTAGCGCTCGCCTATTCGGGCGGTCTTGATACGTCGGTCGCGGTCGGCTGGCTGGGTGCTGAGCTCGGATACGAAGTGATCGCTGTCGCGGTTGACGTCGGCCAGGATGTCGATTTCGAAGCGTTGCGAAAGAGGGCGATCGCGGCTGGGGCCGTCGAGGTCGAGGTGGTGGACGCACGCGAGGAACTGCTGGCGGACATCGCCATGCCGACTCTGGCCGCCAATGCATTGTACGAGGGTCGCTATCCGCTCGTCTCGGCCCTGTCGCGCCCGGTCATCGTGCATCACCTGGTTGCCGCCGCCCGTCGTCACGGCGCGTCCGCCGTCGCGCACGGCGCCACCGGGAAAGGAAACGACCAGGTCCGCTTCGAGGTCGGGACGCGCGCCCTCGCGCCGGACCTCGAGACGCTGGCTCCGGTGCGCGTGTGGGGCATGAGTCGCGAAGAGACGATCGACTACGCCGAGCGCCACGACATCGCGGTGACGGTGAGCAAGGACCGGATCTACTCCATCGACGCGAACCTGTGGGGGCGTGCCATCGAGTGCGGAGTCCTGGAGGACCCCTGGATCGCACCTCCGGAAGATGTCTTCTCTCTCACGGTGCCGGTGGCGACAGAGCCCATCGAGGTGACGATCGGCTTCGAGCAGGGCGTTCCGGTCTCTTTCGACGGGGCGGAGCTCGGCCTCGTCGATCTCGTTGGCGAGCTCGGGCGCGTGGCCGGGTCGTCGGGCTTCGGGCGCGTCGACATGGTCGAAGGCCGACGCGTGGGAATCAAGAGCCGGGAGATCTACGAGTGCCCGGCTGCGCTCGCCCTTGTCATGGCGCATACCGACCTCGAAGGGCTGACCCTGGAACACGACGTGGCCCACGAGAAGGCACGCCTCGAGCCACGTTTCGCCGAACTCGTCTACGACGGCATGTGGTTCTCGCCCCTACGGCAGGCCATGTCTGCATTCATGGCCTCTACCCAGAGGTGTGTGACCGGCGAGGTGCGGATCCGCTTCAGTCCTGGCGGCGGAGCCGAAGTGGTCGGGCGCCGCAGCCCGCTCGGGCTCTACGTGTATGACCTGGCTACCTACGACACCGCGGACGCGTTCCGCCACGAGGACGCCGAAGGCTTCGTACGGTTGTTCGGCCTCGGGATCCAGACCTGGTCGGCTCGCCAAGGAGGCGCCGAGTGACCCTGTGGGCAAACCGGATGGGCGCTGCCCCAGCCGATGCCCTGATGGTGTTCACAGCTAGCCTGGCCTTTGACAAACGGCTGGCCACCAGCGACGTGAGGGGCTCGGTTGCACACGTCCACGGTCTCTTGAGAGCGGGGATCCTCACCGCTGGCGAGGCGGACTTGCTGGTCGAGGCGCTCGATCAGGTGGGCGACGAGCTGGCCAGCGACAGCTTCTCGTATCTCGCCACCGACGAGGACATCCACACTGCGATCGAACGGAGGGTGACCGAGCTCGCCCCTGAGTGCGGGACCAAGCTGCATACGGGCCGAAGCCGGAACGACCAGGTGGCGACGGCGTTGAGGCTCTTCACCCGTGCGGAGCTCGCACGGGTGATCGGTCACGTGCTACAGCTGCAAAGGACCCTGGAGCGACGTGCCACCGGCGCCGGGGACGCTTACATGCCCGGCTACACGCACCTGCAACGGGCCCAGCCGGTGCTGCTCGCTCACCATCTGCTGGCTCACGGCTGGGCACTGGCTCGCGACACCGACCGGATGTTCGCGACCTGGCGGCGTCTCGACGTGTCGCCTCTTGGTGCCGGCGCGCTCGCGGGTTCGTCACTAGGAATCGATCCTGACCTGGTCGCAGACGAGCTGGGGTTCGCCAGCCGTTTCGAGAACTCCCTCGATGCCGTCAGCGATCGAGACTTCGTGGCTGAGACCTTGTTCGACATTGCGCTGCTCGCGATTCATCTCTCGCGCATCGGCGAGGAGATCGTGGTGTTCTCGAGCGAGGAGTTCGGTTTTATTCACTTGGACGACGCCTGGGCGACGGGCAGCTCCATGCTTCCCCAGAAGAAGAACCCCGACGTCGCTGAGCTTGCCCGTGGCAAGGCCGGCCGGCTGGTAGGGCACCTCGCCGGTTTCCTCGCAACGCTAAAAGGCCTTCCGCTCTCGTACAACCGGGATCTCCAGGAGGATAAGGAGCCGCTCTTTGATGCTTTGGACCAAGTCGTGCTCACCCTGGTCGGACTCGATGGCGTCCTCGGCACCGCGACGTTCGACCTTGACCGCATGCAGACTGCGGCCAGCGGGCCGGGGCTCGCAGCCGTCGACCTGGCGGAATGGCTCGTGGCAACCGGAGTGCCGTTTCGAGACGCGCATGGGCTTGTTGGCAGTCTTGTCCGCGAGTCTGTCGAACGCGGTGTGCCGCTTGGCGAGCTCGTGGAGGCTCATCCGGGCTTCGGTGAGGCAGCCCTGGAGCTTCTCGATCCAGCTGTTGCCCTGCAGCGCCGGACGACGCCGGGCGGCACCGGACCCGACGCGGTCGCGGTCCAACTGGAGCGCTTCCGACACCGCCTGGCTAGCGACGCAGCCCGGCTGGCCGAGCGGAAGGCATGACTGGCACCGAGAGAGCGTTGTGTCGCCGAAGCTGAGGCATGCAATTCGGCTCCCGCGTGCCTTCTTCGAGCGTGACCCCGTGCTGGTCGCGCCGCAGCTGGTTGGGAAGCTGCTGCGGCGCGGTGAGCTCGAGGCGCGCATTGTCGAGGTGGAGGCCTACCGAGGTGCTTCGGATGCCGCATCGCACGCGTTCAGGTCCAAGACCACGAGGAACGCGACGATGTTCGGTCCGCCGGGGCACCTTTACGTCTACTTCACCTACGGCATGCACCACTGCGCGAACGTCGTGTGCTGGCCCGAAGGAGAGCCGGGAGCAGTACTTCTCCGCGCGCTCGCGCCGCTCAGTGGACTCGAAGAGATGGCGGCTCGTCGCCGCCCGCGCCCCGAGACAGCCGGGGGAAACCAGACGGGCACCAACCACGATGACATGTCGCGGCGTGCAAAGCGACCGTGGCGTGTCGAAGACCTCTGTTCGGGTCCCGCCAAGCTATGCCAGGCATTCGGCCTCGATCGCGGCTCAGATGGATACGACCTGGTCAGTGGCCGCGAAGGCCTGGTGCTGTTGGACGACGGAACTCAACCTTCACGCGAGCTGTCGGTGGGAACGAGGATTGGCCTCTCGAAGAATTGTGCGGCCCGTGACGAGCCCTGGCGATGGTGGGTCCCAGGCGAAGTCAATGTGTCCCGACGCGGGCCGAACCGCTAGGCTTTCTCCTACCAAAGACCGGGTGCGAACCCCGGGTCCAGGTGAGCGGTGCAAGATGGGCACGCGAGCCGCGAGCAATGCCTCGGAGCTTGACACCGGTGCCAACCGTGCTACGCTCAGGAGCCGCTCAGAACGGGGTTGACCTGTTCCGAGCGACCTCCAGGCGGGCCTCTGGGTCCGCATCCTGGAAGGTGATGTGCGCCGCCGCCCCAAGAGGGCAAGCGCACAAAGCGCGGTGGCACCTCCTTCCGTGAGGAAGTGTGCTCCGTCGTCGCTCCTTGACAACGGAATAGGAACAGCCAAAAGCCAGTGCGGGTGGCTGTCGGGGCCTCAACGGTACCGACGGTCACGAAGTCAATGCACTAGAACGGACAACAAGACTGTTCTTGTGCCAGTTGGTGTCTCGTTCACCGTATCGAGACACCAGCTCTCCAGATTGAAACGCCGGTCTCACCGGCGTCGAGATCTCGATGGAGAGTTTGATCCTGGCTCAGGACGAACGCTGGCGGCGTGCTTAACACATGCAAGTCGAACGGAGCCCATCCGGTGGCAACACTGGTGAAGACTCAGTGGCGAACGGGTGCGGAACACGTGAGCAACCTGCCCCAAAGACCGGGATAACACCGGGAAACTGGTGCTAATACCGGATACCCCCACGAGCTCGCATGGGCTTGTGAGGAAAGGGTTTCCGCTTTGGGAGGGGCTCGCGGCCTATCAGCTTGTTGGTGAGGTAACGGCTCACCAAGGCGACGACGGGTAGCTGGTCTGAGAGGACGATCAGCCACACTGGGACTGAGACACGGCCCAGACTCCTACGGGAGGCAGCAGTGGGGAATCTTGCGCAATGGGCGAAAGCCTGACGCAGCAACGCCGCGTGGGGGATGAAGGCCTTCGGGTTGTAAACCCCTTTCAGTGGGAACGAAATTGACGGTACCCACAGAAGAAGCCCCGGCCAACTACGTGCCAGCAGCCGCGGTGATACGTAGGGGGCGAGCGTTGTCCGGATTTATTGGGCGTAAAGAGCTCGTAGGCGGCTTGGTAAGTCGGGTGTGAAACCTCCAGGCTCAACCTGGAGACGCCACTCGATACTGCCCTGGCTAGAGTCCGGTAGGGGATCACGGAATTCCTGGTGTAGCGGTGAAATGCGCAGATATCAGGAGGAACACCAGTGGCGAAGGCGGTGATCTGGGCCGGTACTGACGCTGAGGAGCGAAAGCGTGGGGAGCGAACAGGATTAGATACCCTGGTAGTCCACGCCGTAAACGTTGGGCACTAGGTGTGGGGCCTTATCGACGGGTTCCGTGCCGCAGCTAACGCATTAAGTGCCCCGCCTGGGGAGTACGGCCGCAAGGCTAAAACTCAAAGGAATTGACGGGGGCCCGCACAAGCGGCGGAGCATGTGGCTTAATTCGAGGCAACGCGAAGAACCTTACCTGGGCTTGACATGTGGGGTAAGGCGCAGAGATGCGCTGATCTTCGGATCCCACACAGGTGGTGCATGGCTGTCGTCAGCTCGTGTCGTGAGATGTTGGGTTAAGTCCCGCAACGAGCGCAACCCTTGTCCTATGTTGCCAGCGGGTAATGCCGGGGACTCGTAGGAGACTGCCGGGGTCAACTCGGAGGAAGGTGGGGACGACGTCAAGTCATCATGCCCCTTACGTCCAGGGCTGCACACATGCTACAATGGCCGGTACAANNTGAAGTCGGAGTCGCTAGTAATCCCGGATCAGCAACGCCGGGGTGAATACGTTCCCGGGCCTTGTACACACCGCCCGTCAAACCACGAAAGTCGGCAACACCCGAAGCCGGTGACCCAACCCTTGTGGAGGGAGCCGTCGAAGGTGGGGTCGGTGATTGGGGTTAAGTCGTAACAAGGTAGCCGTACCGGAAGGTGCGGCTGGATCACCTCCTTTCTAAGGAGTCACGGTCGGTCCCGGTTCGCCGAGGCCGAGCACTCCCAGTCGATCACTGGCTAGTCGGCTACGTTCCGCCCGTTTGTGGTAGAAGCCCGAGAGCTTGCTCGAGGGAGTCCTGCAATCGGTCGTGAGCGCGGCCCAGCTGTTCCTGTTCCGCTGTCAGGGAGCGCCGGCTGCGTGCCGCTGTGCCCCTTGAGAACTCCATAGCGAGCACGAGCATCTTTTAAATATCTCCAAGCTACAAAGAGCCAACGGTGGATGCCTTGGCGCCTGAAGCCGATGAAGGACGTGGGTGGCTGCGATAAGCCACGGGGAGCTGCCTACCAAGCTTCGATCCGTGGATGTCCGAATGGGGAAACCCCGCACCCGTCATGGGGTGTGACTCCGGTCTGAATGCATAGGACCGGCAGAGGGAACCGGGGGAACTGAAACATCTCAGTACCCCGAGGAGAAGAAAGCAACAGCGACTCCCTGAGTAGCGGCGAGCGAAACGGGATCAGCCTAAACCGGACCAGTGCTAAAGCCTGATGGCGTTGCTGGTTCGGGGTCGTGGGACCTGGAAGAAGGGGCATCAGACCCTTCACGGAGTTACAAAACTGCTGTCTAGTGGAAGCATGCTGGAACGATGCGCCATAGCGGGTAAGAGCCCCGTACACGAAAGACACGCAGTCTCCGCCCAGTAATCCCGAGTAGCGCCGGATCCGGGAAAGCCGGTGTGAATCTACGAGGACCACCTCGAAAGGCTAAGTACTCTCAGGCGACCGATAGTGAACTAGTACCGTGAGGGAAAGGTGAAAAGCACCCCGGGAGGGGAGTGAAATAGTACCTGAAACCGTTGGCTTACAAACAGTCAGAGCGTCGTCGGCAACTTGTTGCCGGCCGTGATGGCGTGCCTTTTGAAGAATGAGCCAGCGAGTTACCGTGTGTGGCGAGGTTAACCCGATTGGGGGAGCCGGAGCGAAAGCGAGTCTGAACAGGGCGTTCAGTCGCATGCGGTAGACCCGAAGCCGAGTGATCTTGCCATGGGCAGGCTGAAGCGGGGGTAAGACCCCGTGGAGGGCCGAACCCACTCTGGTTGAAAACAGAGGGGATGACCTGTGGTAAGGGGTGAAAGGCCAAACAAACTCGGTGATAGCTGGTTCTCCCCGAAATGCATTTAGGTGCAGCGTCAGATGTTCAGCATCGGAGGTAGAGCACTGAATGGGCTAGGGGGCCTACAAGCTTACTGACCCCAATCAAACTCCGAATGCCGATGCT
>PLKG01000123.1 GCA_003140595.1 Acidimicrobiaceae bacterium
AGCCCGCATGTGGTTCACGACCCCATGGGTCACCGCCCGGTCGAACGCCAGATCCTGCGGATGCTGAGGGTCTCCGATTTCCTCGTTCTGGTCGAGGGGCGCGGCGTTAGGAGAGACCGAGCTCGCGCGACTGAAGCAACGGCGGCCGACGGACGGACGGCTCTCCGTAGGGCAAGTCGGCGATTCCCAAATCAGGGAAATGGCCGGTCGTTGCTCCTCGAGCCAGCTGTGCGCGACCAGGACCTTGTGTTGGGAGCAGACGGCGAGGACAAACGAACCGACGCCGGGGATCCCTGGGTCGCCCAACCATCATCGAAGGCCAACCAACCTGCCCTCTGGCTTTGCCGACAGCGAGGCTCCTGATGCACCGTCGGACACTGTCGTGTGCCCGGTTGAGCACCGTCGTCGCGCCGCAGTCGGCTGTCACGGCGTTGGACTTCCGAGCGGGTGTTCGCTCGTCGACCCAGGCCGCGCGCCTCAGCCCTATACGAGGCTCATCGGGTCGACCCAGTCGAGGCCAAGGGCGAATGCCACCGCCGCGTTCGTGCAATGGCCGCGCATCGTGTTGACGCCGCCGCGGAGCACAGGATCGGCCGCCGCGGCCTTGTGCACTCCCTCCTCGGCGAGCTCGACGAGGTAGGGAAACGTGGCATTGGTGAGGGCGTACGTCGATGTGTGCGGCACCACTGCGGGCATGTTCCCGACTGCGTAGTGCAGCACGCCGTGAACGAAATAGGTGGGGGCCTCATGCGTCGTCTCGTGCGTCGTCTCGACGCACCCACCTTGGTCGACAGCGACGTCGACGATGACTGCTCCCACTCTCATGCCGGCGACCATCTCTTCGGTGATCACGACAGGCGCCCGCCCGCCGGCGACGAGGACTGCACCGATGACGAGATCCGCCTCGGAGATAGCGCGCTCAATCGACCCGCGGTTCGATGTGAGGGTCATGATGCGACCCTGGTGAATTTGGTCGACCCAGCGCAGACGATCGATGTCGCGGTCGAGGAGCAGGACCTCAGCCTCCATACCCTGCGCGATCCACGCGGCATTCCACCCCACGTGGCCAGCGCCGATGACCACGACACGAGCAGGCCGCACTCCGGGGACGCCACCTAACAAGATGCCTCGCGTTCCGTGCGGGGCCTCGAGGAAGTGGGCGCCGACCTGGGTCGCGATACGGCCGGCGACCTCGCTCATCGGCGCGAGGAGAGGTAGGCCGCCAGAGGGGAGCTGCACGGTCTCATAAGCAACCCCGGTCGTCCCGGACTCGAGCAGGGCCTTGGCCACGCCGGGGTAGGCGGCGAGGTGAAGGTAGGTGAAGAGCACGAGGTCGGGACGCAGGTACGCCAGCTCGGACTCTTGCGGCTCCTTGACTTTGCATACGAGCTCGGCAGACCATGCAGCATCCGCGTCGACCACGCTGGCACCGGCGGCGGCGAAATCGGCGTCGCTCAGGGAAGAGCCGAGGCCGGCTCCGGTCTCTACGAGCACCTTGTGGCCGAGCGAGGTCAGCCCTCGGACTCCATCGGGCGTGATCGCGACTCGGCCCTCGGCGATCTTCACCTCAGCCGGGATACCGACGATCATGACGGGTCCATCGGCCGCCGGCACGATGCGGCGACGGATAGTTCAGTGATCATGGTTGCCACCCTTCGGAACCCGACTGCTTGGCTGTGAACGCTGCAACGCTACCTTGGCGCTCGCCCGATCCGCTCCGGTCGTCCGGAGGCCTGTGTACGATCGCGGCGTGCCGCTGATAGGAGGTATCGCGGCGCTAGCTGGTAGTCGCGTCGCGATATTCGGGGCAGGCATGGAAGGTCAGTGCTTCGCTCGGCGCGTCGGTCCGACCTGCGCCGAACTTGTCGTCGTCGACGACATTGCAGGCGACCCCAGCGGCCTTACCGGTCCTCGCCAGGCAGTCGAGGCTGAGTCAGCCGAGTTCGAGGTGCTGTCGCCGTCGGTCCTCGAGGATCGGCGTTTCGACTTCGTCGTCCACTCCCCGGGCGTGTCGCGCTATGACGAGCGTCTCGCTGCAGCCGCCCGCCGCGGTGCGGTCGTGACGACTCCGACAGCACTCTTCCTGGAAGACTTCCAGGACAGGCGAGTCGTAGCGGTGACCGGGTCCAAGGGCAAGACGACTACCGCCATGCTCACCGCCGCGGTCCTTGGCGCCTACGGCCTCGACGTCGCTCTCGCCGGAAACCTCGGCCGTCCCGTGACCGAGCTTTACGACGACGACGCGCACGACGTGTTCGTCGTAGAGCTCTCGAGTTTTCAGGCCGCTGACGCGACGACGTCGCCTTCGGTAGGGGTGCTCACCCTGCTCGCACCGGATCACCTCGACTGGCATCGCAACCTCACGAACTACTACGAGGACAAGCTTCGCTTGTTCTCCTATCGCGTCGATGTTCCAGTTGCCGTGAACGGATGTTGTGACGAGGCAGTTGCCAGGAGCGCAACGCTGGCCGGCAGGGTCCTCTACGGCAACAGTGGTCCGGTGCGCCTTGGGAGGGCCAGCGTCGTCGTGTCCGGCCTCGGGCCTTTGGACCTGCGAGAGTTCCGGCTGCTGGGGGAGCACAACCTCCTCAATGCCTGCGGGGCCGTTACGGCTGCTCTCCTTCTGACCGGCGAGTTGCCTGACCGGAATCGGCTCCAACGAGAGCTCTGCTCGGTGACCGCGCCACGTTCGAGGCTCGAGCCGCTCGGCGACATCGATGGGATCAGCTACATCGACGATGCGCTCGCAAGCAATCCTGAGGGGACCGTTGCGGCAGTGAAGGCTCTCGCCGGAAGACAGGTGGCGTTGATAGTTGGTGGACACGACCGCGGACTCGACTACGCACCCCTTGCCCGGACGATCGACTCAGCCCTTCCCCAACCTGTCGTGTTCTGGATCGGGGAGGCCGGCGCGGCAATCGCAGCAGCGCTCGACGACATCTCGAGCAGTGCTCAACGCCAAGCGGTACCGTCGCTCGAGGCTGCAGTCGGCCTCGCGTCATCTCGTCCGGACATCACCGTCGTGCTGTTCTCGCCCGCGTCGCCGACTCCACGCGACGAGGGCTCTTATCTCGATCGAAGCACGCGATTCCGGCGAGTCGCCGGTGTAAGGGACGGACGTTCGAGCGGGACTGAGGCTCCGTGACAGCTCCTGAGCTGGGGAGAGTCGAGACTTTCAGAATCGTCAGCTTCGATTTCGACGCCACCCGCAACCTTGCTCGTTTTAACTACGCCTTCGACGACACCCACAGCTTCGAGGAGATAGTCGAGTTCGGCGGGCGCCCGCTCGCTTCGCACGCTGGGCCCGGTATCGAGAGCGCTCTGCGGCTGGTGCATCTCGCTGCCGGCGTCAGCTACTACAAGGCAGCGGCGCCGGGAAGGATCGTCATCGAAACCGGTCCGGTGAGCCGTGAGGAGGCAGGTTTCGTCCAGGACCTGTACGACAAAGGGCTGCGCGAGTTCGCCGTGGCGAATCGACTGCAGGTTCCACTTCAGTTTGATGTGGAGATGGAACCCGACCTCGGACCGGCGGGCGACGCATTTCCGCTCGCCGGCGGGCACGGTAACGACGCTCCCGGGGAGGGGATAGCCGTGCCTATAGGCGGCGGGAAGGACTCGATCGTTGTGGTCGAGGCCGTGAAGGCGGCGGCGCCGCCGCCAGGGCTAGCGACATGGCTGGTAGCGATCAATCCGCGGCCCGCCATGTATCGCACGGCGGACACCGCCGGGCTACCGCTTGCCTCGATTACGAGGACGGTCTCGCCTCGGTTGCTCGAGCTCAACCTGGCCGGGGCCCTCAACGGCCACGTGCCGATCACAGCGATCGTGTCATTGATCGTCGTGGCGGCGGGGTACGTCTACGGCTATGACACGACGCTCATGGCGCTCGAACGCTCGGCCGATGAGGCAACCTCATTCGTCGGCGACGTCGCTGTCAACCACCAGTGGAGCAAGAGCACCGAGTGCGAGCTCGGGCTGCGGTCGGTCATCCGAGAATCGGTCTGCGGTGCCGTCGAGTATTCGTCGCCGCTGCGCTCGTGCGGTGAGATCGAGATTGCAAGGTGGTTCGCGGATCTGCCCGCTTACCACTCCGGGTTCATTAGTTGCAATCAGGCCTATCGTTCCGGCACTCTCTTTGACCTGTGGTGCGGGCAGTGCCCGAAATGCCGGTTTGTCTTCCTCGTGCTGGCGCCGTTTCTCGAGCCTGAGCGTCTCGTGGCGATCTTCGGTGAGAACCTCCTCGATGACCCGCGGCAGGTCGAGGGATTCCGGGACCTGTTTGCCTCGGGACGCAAGCCCTACGAGTGCGTCGGAGAGCAGCGTGAGTCGCTTCTCGCCTTCCTGCTCCTGCTCGAGCAGCCCAGGTGGCGCGGTGCTTCGGTCGTCGTGGAGCTCCGTCCGGAGCTCGAGCGCAGCCGCCAGGTCGTCATCGCGGACCTCGACGGCGACGTCCCCGCGATCGAGAGTGCCGAGGCAACCCGCGAACGAGTTGTGAGGTTCATTGCGCAGCTGGTGGCACGTGACCGCGGACCGCGGGCCTAAGTGCCGCGGCGCTCGGCGTACAACGAGGACGGTCCCCGCCGTGACGGGGACGACCGCGTCGCGTATGGTCGGATGACCGGGTGGTCAGCTTCGCACTGCGCTGGTCCGGTAACCTGAAGGTAGGCACTCAGTCATGATCCTCGACTCCATCAACTCACCCTCCGATCTCAAGGCCCTTTCGCTCGTCGAGTGCGAACAACTCGCGGCGGAGATCCGCGACTTCGTCGTAGCGGCCGTTTCGCGTACCGGTGGGCACCTCGGTTCGAACCTCGGTGTCGTCGAGCTCACACTCGCCTTGCACCGGGTCTTCAACTCCCCTGAGGACATCCTCCTGTTCGACACCGGGCACCAGGCCTATATCCACAAGATCCTGACGGGGCGCCGTGACGGCTTCGTCGGCCTGAAGCAGGAAGGTGGGCTCTCGGGCTACCCATCGAGGGCGGAGTCCGTCCATGACTGGATCGAGAACTCCCATGCATCGACGGCTCTCAGTTATGCGCACGGTATTGCCACGGCTCTCAGTCTCGAGGACAAGGACGACTCGACAGGTGGTGCCCGTCACGTCGTGGCGGTGGTCGGGGATGGTGCTCTCACCGGTGGGATGGCCTATGAGGCGCTGAACAACCTCGGCCATTCCGGAGCCAGAGTGCTGGTCGTGTTGAACGACAACGGCCGAAGCTACGCGCCGACGGTTTCCAGCTTGTCGGTCTCATTGACCAACCTACGGCTGGACCCGCGCTATCTGCAGGTCCGTGATCGCGTGCGGCACTTGGTGGAGGACCTTCCGGGCGGCGTCTCTTCGCTCGCGTTCACCTCCTTCCACGGGCTGAGTGCGGCCATCAGGGAGGTCGTCGAACCGCGCATGTTCTTCGAGACGCTCGGAATCCGCTACACGGGACCCATCGACGGACACGACGTCGGTGGGCTCGAGCAGGCTCTCCGCCGTGCTGCCAGCTGGCAAGGTCCGATCGTCCTTCACGTCGTCACCACCAAGGGGAAGGGCTATGCGCCTGCAGAGGCCGACGAGATCGCCTGCCTGCACGACCTGAAAGCACCTCCCTCGCCGTTACCGGCGAGCCGTCCGAGCGGGTACATCTCGGCGCGCCAAAGTTCCCGGCAGGCTCCCGCGTCGCAACCAGGTGGGCCGACCGACGACGACGGATTGCCGGGCCCGCTCGATGCCGGGGAGAACTACTCCGAGGCCTTTTCGTCGGCACTGTTGGATCTCGCGGCATCAGACGAGCGCATCGTGGCGATCACAGCCGCCATGCCCGGACCTACGGGTCTTCTCGCGTTCCAGGACCGCTTTCCGAAGCGCTTCATCGACGTCGGTATCGCCGAGCAGCACGCGTTCACTGCTGCGGCAGGGATGGCGATGGCTGGCTTGCGCCCAGTCGTCGCCGTGTACTCGACATTTCTCGGCCGAGCGGTCGACCAGTGGAACCTCGACATCGGGCTTCATGGATTGCCCGTGGTCATCTGCGCCGGCCGGGCGGGGGTGACCGGGGATGACGGGCCGAGCCACCACGGCATCTACGACCTCGTCCAGGCACTGCAGATACCCGGCTGCACGATCTTTTGCCCCGCTGACACAGCCGAGGTCGCGCCGATGCTCGCCTCAGCGCTCAAGCTCGATGGACCCTCTTTGATCCGGTTCCCGAAGACGCCCTCGCTGGGACCGCTCGCGGAGCCGGGGACCGGTCTCAAGTCTCGCAGACTGCGAACCGGGACCGGCGAAGTTGTCCTCGTAGGTGTCGGCAAGATGACGCGCGCTGCGCTCGTTGCCGCGGAGGAGCTGTTCGACGACGGAATCGAGACAGACGTCTTCGATGTCCGGGTCGTCCGCCCGGCGGACCCCGAGATGCTGGAGGTGATGGCGCGCGCGAGACTCGTCGTCACGGCAGAGGACGGGCTGGCTCATGGGGGCGCTGGCGCGTACCTGGTCGCAGAGGCTGATCGCATGGCAGATGCCGAGGCGCTGGAGGGACCGCGCGCGGTCGTGCTCGGCGTCCCGACGGAGTTCTTGCAGCACGCCAAGCCTGACGCAATCCTTGCGCGCCTTGGCCTTGATGGCCCCGGGATCGCGGAGGTCACGCGCAGGGCGCTCGCAAGGCGCCGGCGGATCGAGCGGGTCCGTCAGCCCGAGCCGCTCAAGCAGGGATGAACGCCCGGGCAGACTGAGGTTAGCGGCGGCTGGCCGCCGCCTCCGCCGGTCAGAACAGTCGGGCGTCACCGCGCCGGGGCGTATTTTCGGCTAGCTCCGAAGCGATGGGCTCTTCGAGTTGAGGTCCTTCCTCGCGCGCGTCGTTGAGCCTGGTCGACACTCGGAAGCTCCTAAGGACATCGGGCGGGACAGGTCTGACAAGGCGATTGAACTCACCGGACGGGAGTGGCTCGGGCGACAGCCACTCCTCGAGGTCCTCCTCCGCGATGAGCACCGGCATACGGTCGTGGACATTGCCGACGAGCGCGTTCGCCTCGGTGGTGAGGATTGTGCAGGTGTACAGGGACATTTCGGACTCTTCACCCCCGGGTCTCCAGCATTGCCAGAGACCGCCGATGAGGAGCAGCCCCGAGTCCGACGAAGCCCGGAAGCACCAGGGCTGCTTGCGCCGGCCGGCGTCCGCGTTGGTCGCGGGGGCCCATTCGTAGAAGGCGTCGGCGGGGACGATGCAGCGCTGCCGCTCGGCGGCGCTGCGGAACATCGGCTTGACCGTGGCAGTCTCGGCTTTGGCGTTGAACGCCCGCGCGCCGATCGACGGGTCCTTCGCCCACCACGGCACGAGGCCCCAACGAAATCCCGAGAGTCGCCGCCTCGGCTCCGGTGGCGACACCGTCACAGCGAGCACCGTCGCCTGCGGGGCGATATTCCAACGGGGGACGAGAAGTTCTGGAGGGACCTCGACCTTGTCCACCTCGAGCAGGCGGGCGATTTCCTCGACAGGACGGCTCGCGACGAAACGACCACACATCGGCTCGAACGCTACCGGCACACGGGCGCGACAGCGCGGGCGTCGGCCCGTCGCTGTCCTCAGCCCAAGTCGACGCGGTCGGCGGTATCGACTGCACAGGCGTCTGCGGTGTCCGCGGAGCAGGGTTCGCATTCCATCTCCAGGGTCGCGTGCGCGACACGGAAGCGACTTTGGACCGAGGTCTTCACCCGTTCCCCGACGACCTGGGCCTCCTCCAAACTCGGGTGCCCGTCGAGCACGACGTGGGCCGAGAGAGCCCTGATCTCGCTCGAAAGGCTCCAGCAGTGAAGGTCGTGGACTGCCGTCACTCCTTCGATTGCCGAGATCGCCGACGCGACCGCGCTGACATCGAGGTCCGGTGGTGTCGACTCGAGCAGGACGTCCAGGCTCGCGCGCACGAGTCGCCAGGCCTCGGCACCGATCAGCAGGGTGATGAGGAGCGCGATGATCGGGTCGATTGCCTCGAAGCGCCCCGTCGCAAAGATCACTGTGCCCGCCACGATCACCCCGAGCGCGGCGGCCGCATCCCCCGTGAAATGCAGTGCCACGGCCCGGAGGTTCAGGTCCTTGGTGTGCTCGCGCAACAGCAAGGCTGCGACCGCGTTCCCGAGCAACCCCGCTGCCGCGACTATCACCACGAGCCCGCCGTGCACGTTCTCCGGGCGGGCGAGCCGGTATGCGCCGAGAGCGACCACGCCGAGGCCGACAACTACTATCGCTGTTGCGTTCGCGAGTGCCGCAAGGATGGTGGCGCGGTGGTACCCGAATGATTTTGCGGCTGTCGCAGGCCTGAGCGCGAACCGCGTGGCGATGAGGGCCAGCCCTAGCGCAGCGGCGTCGGCCAGATCGTGCCCGGCGGTCGCCACGAGGCCTGTCGAATGGGCGAACACCCCACCGGTGGCTTCGGCCACGACGAGGACCAGGTCGACGACGAGAGCAAGCACGAGCCGGCGCGACGGCGTCATCGGACGCCTCAGCCGGCTATGCCCTCTGCGATGAGTGAGCGGACGAGCGGAAGGTCGTCGGGGTGCGTGAGCCCGATGCAACGGCTGTTGGACGGCACGACCCTGAAACGTGCCCGTCCTCCGGAAACGATCTGACCGACGACGTCGGGCAGGAGCAGCTCTGGTGGCTTGCCTTCGTCGTGGGGTGCCGTTTCGGGATCGAAGGCGTCGAGAGCACTGTCGAGCTCGTCGAGGATCGACTCCGCGAAGCCCCACAGGTTCATGCTCACCTGCTCGTCACCGCTCAGGCGCTGCAATCGGCCTGCATCGGGGCCTGCGATAGGAGATCCATCGAATGCGCCGTCGGAGAGGCGCTGCATGCGTTGCTCGACGATACGTGCCAGAAACCCGTCCTTGTCTGTCTCACAGAGCCCTCTGGTAACCGGGCTGTCGGTGAGGACCGTATCGCGGAGGTGGTAGCCGACGAGCAAGTGGTCGCCTGGGGTGCCGTCGCGAAGCTGATCCGCGAGCGTCACCAGCGCCGCCGCGCCGTAGAGGTCGTCGGCGTTGGCGACGCCAAACGGTCCGTCGATAAAGGGCCGTGCCGACTCCACCGCCTGGGCGGTGCCGGCGATCGCCCCCTGGACGACCGGCACCACCGGGAACTCGGCCGGCCAGAATGACCCGATGTGGTCCATCAGCTCGTTCTGGATCTCCTCTCGCACGATCAGGATGACGCCGTCGAAACCGGCGGCGACCGTGTCGCGGCCGGTGAAGTCCATGAGGGCCTCGCCGTGCTGCCCGACTGGAGCAAGTTGTTTCAGTCCCCCGAAACGGCGACCGTGACCGGCTGCGAGCAATACGAGCTGCATGGCTGAAGCCTACGACCTCTTATCATCGGTGTGGGTAAGGCTGATCCAGGCAGCGCAGACGAAAGGAGGTCGGTCGATGCACGAAGACGCAACTAGGCCGGCGACCCCGGATGCGCCCGCGAACGAGGCGTCCCCGGTCGCGGTCAACGTCGGGATGTCGACTGGCTCCCAACGCGAGCCGATCGGCGCAGCTGAGCGCAACCAGCGCAAAGAGGCTCTCGATGATCTGGTCGAGCTCATGCGTCCTGCCGTCCAAGCCGACGGTGGCGACATCGCGATCGTCGGGGTCGACTACGACACCGGTGTCGTGGAGGTGCAGCTCCAAGGTGCCTGCGGGTCGTGCGCCATCTCCGCAGTGACGCTGCAGGGAGGCGTCGAGCGCCTATTGAAAGAGCGCCTGCCGTGGGTGACCGAGGTCACAGGTGGCGTGGACGAATCCATGGATCCGTTCGAGAGCGCCTCCATGGGCCGCGGAGGCTATGTCCCGCGCTGGGAGTGATTTCAGCCGGCAGCGCGTGAGTCCGCAGGCCGGCGACGCCGCCAGGCCTGAGTCAGTGCCTCGATCTGCCAGCCGGCATCGGCTTGATTGAGTGTGGTCCCGGGCGGGACGATCTCGTCCAAACGGTCGAGCGTGGCGTCGTCCAAGGTGACCTCGCAACCGGCGATCAGATCCTGAAGCTGGTCCATCGTCCTCGGTCCGATAATGGCGGCCGTCACAGCCGGGTGGGACACGACAAAGGCAAGGGCGAGGTGCGTGAGCGATACCCCGGCGTCGGCGGCCACGGTTTCGAGTTGGTCGACCAGGTCGAGCTTGTGCTGGTTCGCCGGCAGGCTGGGATCGAAGCGCTGCGGAATTCGCGAGGCCCGCCCGGAGGCCATGTCGATCTCCTTGCCGTGACGGTACTTGCCCGTCAGCCATCCGCCCGAAAGCGGGCTCCAGACGATGACCCCCATTCCGTAGCGCTCGCAGACGGGGAGCACTCCCGCCTCGATCCCGCGGGCGAACAGCGAGTACGGGGGCTGCTCGCATCGGAAGCGTTCGAGGCCGCGCCGCTCAGCGGCCCAATGTGCCTCGACGATCAACTCCGCTGGGAAGGTCGAGCAACCGATCGCGCGAACCTTCCCCTCCCGGATCAGGTCCGTCAGCACCGAGAGGGTCTCCTCGATATCGGTTCGGGGATCCGGGCGGTGAATCTGGTAAAGGTCGATCCAGTCGGTGCCGAGGCGGCGCAAGCTCTGCTCGACCTCGTAGCGGATCCAGCGGCGTGAATTGCCCGACGTGTTCTCGCCCGTCCCCATGTTTGCGTGGACCTTCGTGGCGAGAACGACCTCGTCACGACGGCCCTTGAGGGCCCTTCCGACGATCTCCTCCGACTCGCCGTGGGAGTACACGTCCGCGGTGTCGACGAAGTTGATGCCCGCGTCCAAGGCGGCGTGCACGATCCGTACTCCGTCTTCGTGGTCCTTGTTGCCCCATTCGCCGAGCATCATGGCGCCCAGGCAGTAGGCACTGACCTGGATGCCGGTTCCTCCAAGGGTTCGATAGCGCATGAAGGCCACGTTAGGGCTTGGAGGAGTGCCCGATGCGGCAGATTGGGCCATTCGATCGGATCACCCCGCGGCGTCCGAACCGCAGCGGTCATCGTCGCGGCCGCACGCTACGCCAAGGTCCTGGGCTGGGCCGGGCCCAACCTCGCATCCAACCAGGTCGTCATCTACGCGCCCAATGGCGGCCAGAGCCACGGATCGTGGGATCTGCCTCAGGGCAGGCTGCGATCCATGGCCAAGACCGTGGATGCCATCGGGTCAGCGTCCGGTGCTCAGCGCCTGCTGCATCTCGAGACGGCGCGCGCCTCGCTCAATCACGCCGCTCCGGACGCGACTGGTCGGGACAGATATGACGGCACCCCGTCGCAGCTGGGTGCATTCGGGATCACGGCCCCGGAGATCGACCTTGATGCCGGACTTCCCCTTGCGAGCCAAATTGCCTAGTGGACGGCCCGTTCGGTATCTAGGTGCGGACCACCCGGTTGCACCGCGTAGTAGTCCTCGGTGCCCGTGACGTCAAAGCCGCAGGTCAGGTAGAGATGTAGGGCGCTGTCGTTGTTGCACGACACCTCGAGGCCTATCTGTGCCATGCCTTCGGCGCGGAGCTCCCGGGCGAGGCTCGACAGCACCTGTCGGCCGATCCCGCGGCCCTGGAACTCCGGCAGGATCGCAAAGCCGTAGATCCCGGCCGCTTCCGCGCTCCGGTCGACCCGGACAGTTCCGACAGGCTCGTTGGAGTAGTCGACGACAAGTGTTCCGGGGAACCGCCTGGCGAGGGTCTCGAGCTCGCCGGCCTCGAGCTCGGCGGGGAAGTTGAACGCCTGCGCCAGGCACGAGACGACGAACTGCCCATCCGCGAGCTCGGCGGGACGGACGGTGATGACCGGATCGGCGACGATTCCGGCAGGCTCGCGCCTAAGCGTCATCCTGTGCTCGGAATGTTCGATCGTGCCACCGACGGATCGGGCGAAGCCGGAGCCGGCATCGTAGAGGCGGTCCACGACCAAAAGGGCCTTCCTCACGCAGCGGCTCGCCAATTCGGCAGTTGCTGCCTCGAACAATCGTGTGAAGACACCCTGTCGGCGCGCCGAGGGATGGACCATGCCGCAGAGTTCGGCCTGGTCCGCGCGATATCCGTAGATGCCGAGGAAGCCGACCAGGCCGTGTTCGCCGATCCAGAGGAAGTCGTTCTTCTGCTCGGGAGGTCTCGACTCGAGGACACCCCACTCGAGCTTGAGTCGTCCACCATCTACAGCGACGCAGGCGGTCGCGAGCCCTTCGATGGCATGGAGGTCCTCCGGCGTGAGCCCTGGTTCTGAGCGGAGGCGGCCGGGCGGTTGGTTCGTCTTGCTCAGTGGGTTCACCGCGCACCACAGGCTGGAGGCTTGATCACTTCGGGAGGATACCCCCGACCGTTCGTCCTGGTGCCGACAGGAGTATCAGTGACCGGTTCCGATCTGCACAGCCTTCACGACGAGGAGGAGCACCGCCAGGACCAGGTACAGGCTGAGGACCCGCATTGACCAGTTGCGTCCGCGGGACCAAACCGGTCGAGCGAGGAGGGCAAGCGGAGGCATCCTCCAGGTCTCACGCCGCACTTTGGTCTCGCGTGCAGCGGCCGCAATGAGTTGGACGGCGAGGCGGCGTTTGGCGCGCTGGTGAGGAAGGAGCGCCCACGAGCCCACGCCGAGGAACCCGGCCACGATGATCGCTCCAAGGACCAGGGCGAGCTTGGTGACTTCCAGGTTCCGGAACACGGTGGTCGTCATCAAGATGAGCGACAGCGCCAGCAGCACGGAGACGACCAACCCTGCCAATGCGTTCAGCCATGGGCGGTTGACCCACGGCCCGAGAACCTCCTTGTCGTTGCAGAGCAAGAGGAGGAAGACTGTCGCGCTCGGCAGGAGAATTCCCGCCAGCGCCTGAACCGCGGTCGTGATCAGCCCCAACGGCGCGCGGGGGATCAGGACGATGCCCGCAGCGCAGATCACTAGCGCGGAGAAGAGGATGTAGAACTGCTTCGCGTCCGCGAAGCTGCGGTGAAGCGAATGCCGCATCCCGAAAATGTCGCCGAAGGCATATGAAGTCGAAAGTGTGACAGCGGCAGCTCCGATGATCGAGGCGTTGAGCAGCACGAGCGCGAAGAGCGCTCCCGTTCCGTGTCCGACTGTGTGGTCGAGTCCACTAGCTACGCCTGCTGCGTTGGTGAAGTGGCGTGCGAGCCCGGTGCCCCGGAACGCAAAGGCGGCTGTTACCACGAGCGCGCTGGCCGCGATCACCACGACGATCGAACCAAGGAAGGTGTCTGCCCGTTCATAGTTGATCCAGCGTGGTGTGATCCGCTTGTCGACGATGTTGGACTGCTGGAAGAACAGTTGCCAGGGAGCGACCGTCGTTCCGACGATCGCGATTATCAAGAGCACCGCGGTCGAGGTCATCCCTCCCTGGGCACCGGGGACGAGAAAGCCGCGCACGATCGGGGCAGCGTGGGGGTGGACCAGGATCACGAGCGGGATGGCGAGGAAGTTCACCGCAACGAAGATGAACATGAAACGCTCCCAGCTGCGGAAGCTGCCGGTCGAGGTTATGGCGATCAACCCGAGCGCGGCGATAGGGACCGAGATGTCAGGAGATATGCCGAAGTAGCCGAGGGCAAGGCTCACACCGATGAACTCGGTGACGATCGTGAGGAAGTTCAGGACAAACAAGTCGCCGACCGAGAAGGCTGCCCAGAACTTCCCGAAGCGCTCCTTGATCAGCCGGGCGTGGCCGACGCCTGTCACCGCCCCCAGCCGCACGACCATCTCCTGGTTGACGATCAGGACCGGGATGAGCAGAGGCAAGGTCCACAGCAGAGTGAGGCCGTAGTTCTGACCGGCCTGGGCATAGGTCGCGACGCCCCCGGCGTCGTTGTCGCCCACCATCACGATCAGGCCGGGGCCGACGATGGCGAGCAGTGTGAGGAGCTTCTTGCCCCACGAGCGCCGAGCCGCGAGGTCGTGCTCGCGGATGGTGCCGAAGGCTCCCTGGATGTCGCCCACGTGCGCGCTGTCGAGAGCTGCCGAAGAGTGCTCCTCGGGCCCCTTCTCGTCGCCAGGTTGCAGGTTCTTGGCCATGGTGACCTCTCGCGCCGCCGTGGGCGTCGTCGGTGTGCGTAGGCGTGGCTGATCGCGCACGCACACCTGAGGTCAGGAGGAGCTCAGCTTGGTGGTCGCTCCTGCTCAGAAGCAGCGTGCACGCGAAGTTGGTCGGATAACCAACCGTCGGTACTCAGGGGTGCTCCATTTCCTGGCCCATTGTCAGCCTGCTTTGAACGAGTGGTGCCGACGGGTACCGGCTTCACCCCGGCACGGCCGGGTGCACTCAGCTCACCGTTGCCGGGAAAGGCATGGCTGCTTGCAGCAGGATCTTACCCGCTCAGCTTCTTGGGCGACATCTGACCCATAGGCCCGACCGGCGATGTTGGACTCGGCCGACTCACTCGTCGGCTGCGGTCATCCCGAAGTCCCGACGCCACCCGGTAGGCAGGAGGAGCTCCAGTACGTCGTCGACGGTGACGACGCCGATCATCCGGTGCTGATCGTCTATGACAGGAGCTGCCGCGAGGTTGAAGTCGGACATCTTCCGGACGATCGCGTGCAGGTCAGCGTCGGCCCTGACCGCAACCGGGTCGACGTCGGCAACTTCACCGATGCGCGCCGTCGGCGGGCTCTTCACCAGCCGGACGACCGACGCGGTGCCGGTGAGACGCCCGTCTTCGTCCATCGTGTAGATGATCGAGAGCGCTTCGGGCGCGACGGGGCTGCGGCGGATCTCCTCGAGAGCGTCGGAAACGACCGTGTCCCCGGGCAGGGCAAGGAATTCAGGGCTCATAAGGCCGCCAGCAGTCTCAGGGTTGTAGCTGAGCAGTGCCCGGACCTTCGTCTGGGTCGGCTGCGGAAGGGCTTCGAGCACAGAGAGCCTGCGGTCCTGGTCGAGATCGGCTATGAGGTCGGCGGCATCATCTGGTTCCATCGTCGCGAGCAGCCGACCCGCGTCCTTGTCAGTCCGGGTGCTCAGAAACTCGAGCTGGTGCTCGGTGTCGAGCTCCTCGAAGACGTCGGCCTCGAGCTCGAGGTCCTGGCCGACGGCGTTGATTATCTCCTCACCCTCCTCATGTGACGCGGCCTCGACGAGATCGGCGATCTGGGCGGGGTGCAGCCGGGCCAATTTGCGGTACGGGATGCGGAGCATTGCCGTCGGCACGTGAGAGACGAACGGTTGGATGCTCTCCCAGTCCACGATTGCCTTGGCCGATATGCGTTGGGCGAGCATGCGCGGGAGCAACCTGCGGAGAACGGGCCGGCTCGTCGGGTCGACTCCGATGACCTCGAAGGTGCCATCGACCATGGCGATCTCGATCTCGTTCGCGCGGATGAGCCGGGCACCGACGATGTTGATCAGATGGCGTCCCGAGAGGTCCTTTGTCAGCAGGAGCTCGCCCGGCCTCCGCTCGAACCGGGCGAGGTTGAGCGTCTCGCCCTGGAGTTGGACGCATCCGGGACTGACACTTCCGATCATTGAGATCGGCACGAACAGCTCCCGCCGTCCGATTCTCGCGACTATCCCGCTCACCGGAGGATGTGCCTGATCGCCTTGGCGCGCGATGACGTCTTCGACGCGGCCCATCCGTTCCCCGTCGCTGCCCAACAGCGGGCTATGGACGATTCCGGAAAGGTGGATGATGTCGGCGGCCATCAGAGCAAGGCCCAGCGCGATCGGCACACGGCGATCCGCACGGCTCCATAGTAGTGAAGACTCTGCCGGGCTGGGAAGGGTCTGGTTTGTGACCGCCGCGTCACGCTCGCTTTGCTTATCCGGTTCGTGCGGGGGAGGCTAGACGCTCATGCCAGAGGCAGACCGGATTCGCCGGCTGCGCATCGCGTACCTCGTGTACAGGGGGAACCCGCGTTGTGGCGGCCAGGGTGTCTACACCCGCCACCTCACGCGCGAGCTTGCAGCGCTCGGCCACTCGGTGACTGTGTTCTCCGGCCCCCCCTATCCGGAGCTCTCCGAGTCGGTGGAGCTCGTAAAGGTGGCGAGCCTGGACCTTTACCGTGAACCGGACCCGTTTCGCGTTCCGAGACTTCGCGAGTTCACCTCCGCGGTTGACCTTCTCGAGTTCGCGCTGATGTGCACGGCGGGCTTCCCCGAGCCGCTGACGTTCAGCTTGAGGGCGCGCCGCCTGCTTGCCGGCCGGCTCGGGGATTTCGATCTCGTCCACGACAACCAGTCCCTCGGCTCTGGGATCGTCGGCATGATGAACGACGGCTGGCCGGTCCTCGCGACCATCCACCACCCCATCACCGTCGACCGTGAGCTGGACCTCGCCCACGCCGACAGGTGGCAACGGCGGTTGACCCTTAAGCGCTGGTATGGGTTCGTCCGGATGCAGGCACGCGTCGCCAGGCAGGTGCAAAGGATCGTGACCGTCTCGGAGTCGTCGCGGCGCGACATCGCGGAACAGCTCGGAGTCGATCTCGACCGCCTGGCGGTCGTGCCCGTAGGGGTGGACGGCGCGGTCTTCCGACCCATGCCGTCGGTTCGGCGCGTGCCGGGCCGGATCATGACGACGGCGAGCGCCGACGTGCCGATGAAGGGGCTGATCCCGCTCTTGGAGGCGCTTGCGAAGCTCCGCACTGAGCGCTACGACGCCCATCTCGTGGTCGTCGGCCGCTTGAGAGAGGGAAGCACGATCCCTGCGGCGCTTGACCGCTTGGCTCTCACGGGCGCGGTCCGCTTCGTCTCCGGGCTCAGCGACCAGGCGATCGTCGATCTGTACGCCGAGGCCGAGATCGCCGTCGTGCCGTCGCTGTACGAGGGCTTTTCGTTGCCGGCGGTCGAGGCGATGGCTTGCGGCGTCCCGCTGATAGCCACGACCGGCGGGGCCTTGCCGGAGGTCACCGGGCCGAGCGGCGCCTCGGCGCTGCTCGTGGCTCCGAATGATCCGGGATCACTTGCCCAGGCCATGCTCACGGCCCTCGGCGATCCTGAGCTGCGCCAGCGCCTCGGGTCAGCCGGTCGCAAGCGCACCGCCGAGCGTTTCACCTGGCCGGTCACGGCTCGAGCCACGGCCGAGCAGTACTTCGAGCTTCTGGCGTGCTGACAGTCGACTTCGACCGCCTCGGCCTGCGTCCCGGAGAACGGGTGCTCGACCTGGGCTGCGGTGCGGGCCGGCACGCTTTCGGTTGTCTGCGTCGCGGTGCGTTTGTCGTCGCGCTCGACGCAAGCCGGGACGAAATCGACGGCGTCACAGCGATGATGGCGGCGATGGCCGAGGCAGGAGAGGTCGGAAAAGGTGGCGCGGGTGCGGCCGTGATGGGCGACGCGCTGGAGCTGCCATTTTCTGACGGGGCTTTCGACAAGATCATCTGTGCCGAAGTGCTCGAGCACCTGGCCGACGACTCTTCGGCGATGGCAGAGATCGCCCGCGTCCTCCGTCCTGGAGGGTCGCTCGCGATCAGCGTGCCCCGCTACGGTCCGGAGCTTGTCAACTGGGCGCTCTCGGAGCGTTACCACAGCGTCCCGGGCGGGCATCTGCGGATCTACCGCCGGAGCCAGCTTTTCGACCGGCTGGGGGAGGCGGGCCTCGAGGTTGTCGGCTCCCATCACGCTCACGCTCTTCACAGCCCCTACTGGTGGCTGCGGTGCCTGGTCGGTCTGGAGAAGGAGGATTGTCCCGCCGTTCGCAGCTACCACAGGCTTCTCGTGTGGGACATAACGGCTCACACTCCCATTACCCGGGTGCCCGAGAAGATGCTCAACCCTTTTCTCGGCAAGAGCCTGGTCGTCTACCTGAGGCACGCGGATCGATGATCACTCCGTCGCGGCAGGTGACCGGCGGTCGCTCGATCGCGGACACAGTCGACTCCATTCGTGCCGTGCAGCTGAAAGACGGCATGATCCCGTGGTTTTCGGGCGGCCACGCGGACCCGTGGAACCACGTCGAGTCTGCCATGGCGCTCACCGTGGGCGGCGCCCTTGAAGCCGCACAGAGCGCGTACGAATGGCTCCGCGCGACCCAGCGTCCCGACGGGTCGTGGCACACCTACTATCTCGCTGGCGGACAGATCGAAGAGCCCCGCCTCGACACCAACGTCTGTGCATATCTGGCGACCGGGGTGTGGCACTACTTTCTCGTCACACGCGACGCTGGTTTCCTCGAGGAGCTCTGGCCCTCGGTCGAGCGCGCCATCGACTTCGTCGTCAGCTGGCAGAAGCCCGGTGGCGAGCTCGTGTGGTCGGTCGACCCTGACGGGACGCCGGCGAGCTACGGGCTGCTGACGGGCTCCTCCTCGGCATACTTCAGCCTCCGCTGCGCCATGGCGTGCGCTTGCCAGCTCGACCGGGAGCACCCGGACTGGGAGCTGGCCGCCGGCCGCCTGCGCCACGCGATAGCCCACAGCGCAGGCAGGTTCGCCCGCAAGGACGAGTTTGCCATGGACTGGTACTACCCGGTGCTCGTCGGAGCGCTCGACGCCGAGACGGCGCGGCAACGCATCGAGGAGCGATGGTCCGAGTTCGTGATCGACCAACGCGGCGTGCGTTGCGTTTCGGACAGGCCGTGGGTGACCGCCGCCGAGACCGCTGAGTGCGCAATTGCCCTTGTTGCAGCCGGATGGCGCGAGGTGGCCGCGGCCCTGCTCGGATGGGCACAACAGCACCGTTGGCCAGACGGGTCCTACACGACCGGGATCGTGTACCCGGAGCATTCGACCTACCCCTATCGCGAGCGGTCGACGTACACAGCCGCCGCCGTCGTACTGGCCGAGGACTGTCTTAACATGATCAGCCCGGCTGGTCAGCTGTTCGTCGACGGGTCGCTCCCGTGCGGGCTCGATCTCGACGCCGAGCCGGATCGGCGCCTGAGCACGCGCAGGCTCCCGGTTTGCGCCCCTGGCTCCTCTTCGAACTCGCCGGAGCTGAGCGCGCGCTTGTAGATCTCGAACGGGGGGCGCCCACCGTCGGCCGGGTCGGCAAATACGTCGTGAATCGCGAGCCAGCCGCCCTCGCAGACGTGAGGGGCCCAGCCGCGGTAGTCCGCCCACGCAGGCGCCTCGCCGTGTCCTCCGTCGATGAAGACCAAGCCGGCGTCGGCTTTCCAGCGAGCAGCGATAGTCGGCGAGTCACCGACGACTGCGATGACCAGGTCCTCTGCACCGGCCTTTTCCACCGCCCGCCTAAACAACGGCAGTGTGTCCATCCTGCCGGTCTCCCGGTTGACGAGCGTGTCGTCGTGGTGCTCGAAGCCCGCCTGGTTCTCCTCCGAGCCGTGATGATGGTCGACGCTGAAGACCACGGCTGACGCCGCGCCCAGGCTCAGCGCCCGTGCGATCCCCGACGCGAGATAAAGCGTAGACCGGCCACAGTAGGAACCGACCTCGACGACCGACGAGAAGCCCGCCAGGGTCGAACGCTCGGCGACAAGAGCAAGCGCGAGCCCCTCTTCGTCGGGCATGAACCCTCTGGTTTCGCGAGCCGCTTCGAGCAGGCGTTCGTGTCTCGCGCCAGCGCTCATCCGAGTTTCCTCTCAGCTGGTGGCCAGCGAGACGACAGAGTAGATGCCAAAGCCGAAAAGAGCGAGGCCCGAGATGCGCCGGACGACGGTAAGTGGCACCCAGCGCGTGATCGTGCGGCCGGCAAGCACGCCTACTACCGAAACCAGAGCGAAGGCGACAGCTGCGCCAGAGAACACGGCCAGACGGTCCCGGTAGTGCGCAGACAGGTTAGCTATCAGCACCTGGGTGATGTCTCCGAATTCCGCCACAGCGACCACAGAGAAGGTGATAGCGGTGACGCGCCAGAAGCTCGCTTGTCCTTCGGCCAGCGAGCGCTCTTCACCAGAGGCCAGCTGTTCGGCCCGCTCCTGTTCGCCGCGCTCGGTGGTCAGCAAGAGGTAGAGCGCACCGCCAAGGAACAACGCCGCTACCACCGACCGCACAGCGAGCTTGGGTAGCAGGGCCAGTAGGCCTCCTGCCACCACGGCGATGCCGGACTGGAGGACGAGCGCGGAGAAGGCTCCGACCCAGACCGGCAGCGCTCTGTGACGCGAAGACAGTACGAGGCAGGAGATGAAGGTCTTGTCAGGAAGTTCCGCCGGGATGACGAGCGCGAATGTCGTCGCCGCGATGGCGAGATCCACATCTACCGCCGAAGCTCACGCTTTGGCGAGAATGGCCCCGAGAAGCGACCTGTGCTCGAGCACGAAACGGACGTTGATTGCCAGGCGCTCGAGGCTCTGGTCGACGGACCTTTGCTGGCCGCCGAACGGGTGCGCAGCGCAGAACTCCGTGACTGTGCGTGAGAGCCCGGGCGCGCCGTCGGTGTCCAGCTGGCAAAGACGCGAGATCTCGATCATCCGCGTGATCGAATTCGCCGGATAGCGCTCGAGGAGCGTGTCCCAGTGGCCGGAGATGAACTGCCAGACCTGGGGACCCGCGACGCGGTTGGTCAGGAGCCGTCGCAGGATATAGGGAGCATCCTGGCTCCTGATCTCGTTCAGGCACAGTTCGCAGGTCTCCGCCACGAGATCCAGATCGCGTACGTAGCTGAGTGAGTCGAGGTAGCGCTGCTCCTCGATCGGGTCGGACGGGGCGCGGAAATGCGCGAGGAGAGCGTCGTACTCCTGGCGTCCTGCACGGGTCGCCACGACGTGGAGAATCGCCGAGGCACTGTCCGCGTCCAGCGACGCGCCCTGTCGGAGGACGGCGAAGCGCTCCCGGCTCTCGGCCTGCACCGAATGATCGGCTCCGATCGTGCCCAAGGCTCCGATGAGAACACCGCGGCGCACCGCCGCCTCACTGTCGTCGTCGTCCTGGCGGTCCCAGCCGACGCGCTCGAGCTCTGGTCCGAGCAACGACTGGATGAACGCCTCGAGCGCCGGACGGTCTCGGTCCGCAACCGCGAAGTCCAGCAGCCCGAGCGCGCCGGTGACCATCGTCCATACGCTCGGGTCCTTCTCGCCCCCGAGACGTCTCACGAGCCCAAGGAACTGCTCAACAGGCACCGAGCCGGCCAGCGTGCAGGCCCACGTGTCGGCGACGACCCTGAACCGCTCGAGCGGCACGAGGCGGTCGAAGCCGACCAGGACGGCGTCGAGCAGCTCGTCCTCGTAGCGAAGCCTGTAGACGCCACAACCTCCGGCGTTGAATACGAGCATCCCTCGTCCGCCAGGCACGCGAACGGGTTCCTCGCGCAACAGCACGTAGTCGAATCCTGAAGCGACGGACTCATCTGCGCGACCCCGATGCTGCATCGCCACCGGGACGAGCCAGTTCGAGCCGATGGCACTCGGTTGTGAACCTGGCGGCCTGTTCGCTGCTGGCAGGTAGGAGAAGGGCTCCTGAGTCAACAGCACTTCGGAGCCGTCCGCGCTCGCTGTCACGAGCGGGTGCCCGCCCTGGAAGATCCACGAGTCCATGAGCGCGCGTATCGGAAGTCCCTCTGCGGTCTCTTCGATCGCGTCCCACAGGTCCGTCGTCTCGGTGTTGCCGTAGCGGTGAGCAGCAAGGTACCGGCGGACGCCGTTTCTAAAGCGCTGCGTGCCGAGGTACTGCTCGAGCATACGGAGCAGGCTGCCGCCCTTTTCGTAGGTGAGGGCGTCGAACATCGAGTCCACCTCGTCGGGCGTGTGCACGGGGAACTCGATCGGGCGCGTCGTGTGAAGGCCGTCGAGGGAGAGGGCCATCTCCCGATCGCGACTGAATCCCACCCAGCACTGGTACTCAGGCTTGAAGTCGTCCAGGCAGCACAGGGCCATGTAGGTCGCGAACGCCTCGTTCAACCAGATGCCGTTCCACCAGCCCATGGTCACGAGGTCGCCGAACCACATGTGCGCGAGCTCGTGCTCGACTACTCCGGCCACGCGTTCGAGCTCGTCACGAGACGAGGTCGCGGGGTCGGTGAGCAGGGCGGCCTCCCGGAACGTCACGCATCCGAGGTTCTCCATCGCCCCGAAGGCGAAGTCGGGGATCGCGACGAGGTCGAGCTTGTCGCCGGGGTACGGCTGGTCGAAGTACTTGGCGTAGAAACCGAGCGCGTGCGCGCCGGCTTCGAGGGCGAAGCTGGTCAACCGTTCCTTGCCTGCGGTGTGAACCACGCGCAGCGGGATCCCGTCTACGTCCACGACGTCGGTCGCTTCGAGAGGGCCGACTACGAAGGCGACCAGATAGGTCGACATCGGGATGGTCTCAGTGAACTCGAGCCGGCACTTGCCATCGGGAAGCTCCGTCGAGCGGAATTCGGCACCGTTGGAGATCGCGAGCAGGTCCGCGTTGACCTCCAGGGTGACGGCGAACACCGCCTTGCGGTCCGGTTCGTCCCAGCAGGGAAACGCTCTTCTCGCATCTGTCGACTCGAACTGGGTCGTCGCGATCACCTGTTCTTCGCCGGCCTCGTCACGGAAGGTGCTGCGATAAAAGCCGCAGAGCTTGTCGTTCAAAATGCCCGCGAATTCGCACTCGAGAATGTAGGAACCAGGAAGGATCTGCCGCGGTGCACTGAAGGTGACCCGCTCGAGGTCCTCGTTGAAGGAGATCTCGAGCCCGACCCGGTGATTCGAGTCGTCGGGCCAGTTCAGCGTGGCGCGGGAGATCTGAAGCTCTTTGGCGTTGCAGACGATCGAGCGTGTCTCCGACGACACGTCAAGATTGATCCTCTCGTGGCCGACGAATGTCGCAGCGCCGAGGTCAGGCGCGATTGTCAGCTCGTAACGCGTCGGCACGACATCGCGGGGGAGCCTGAAGTCCTTCTCGTCTGTGTTCAAAGTCACAAAGAGCGAAGATTAGCCGTGTCCGGCCCGATTGGCCGGGTACCGCGGTTCACCGAGTACGGTCAGGACTCGTGTCTGAGCTTGGATTGTCGTGCACCGGCCCCGGCGCCTGGTCCGGGGACCTCTCCAGTCGCGAGACCGATGTTGTGTGCATCGGGCACGCGATCGTCGACCGCGTCGCCACTGTGGATGCACGGACGATCGAGGTGGCCGGAGTCGAGCCTGGCGCCATGACCCTCATCGGCGGCGACGAGGTCGCGAGGATCGCCGAGCTCGTGGACGGCTGGGTCCTTATGGCCGGGGGATCGGCCGCCAACACTGCAGTCGGTCTCGCCTCCCTGGGCGCGCACCCGGCGTTCGTGGGGTCCGTCGGCCATGACATTCTCGGTGAGGAGTACGAGCGCGACCTCGCCCGGGTCGGTGTTCGGTGCGTCTTGAGCCGTGGCGCCGTCGAACTGCGCACCGGCCAGTGCCTTGTGCTGGTCAGCTCCGACTCGGGCCGGACGATGGCGACGAATCTGGGCGCAGGCGTCGTGATCGACGCTGCGGCCGTCGAGCAGGTCTTCGTAGGGACCGCGGCGGCGGTGTACATCGAGGGCTACCTGCTGGACTCGCCCGGGACCGCCGCAGCACTCGAGCGGTCCATCGAGCTCGCGAAGTCCGGCGGCGGGTTCGTGGCCCTGAGCCTGTCCGATCATTTCCTTGTCGAACGGCATGCCGAGTTCCTGAACGAGATCGTGCGGGACGCCGTGGACCTGCTGTTCGCCAACGAGGAGGAGGCTCGCCGCTTCACCGGAGCTGACGACCTGTCAGGAGCCCTGGATGCTCTGGAGAGACCTGGGCTCATGGCCGCCGTGACCCTCGGCGCGCGTGGTGCGGTGCTCTTGAGCAGGGGAGAGCGCGCAGTCGTCCGGGCTCCGCCGGTTGGCAAAGTGGTCGATACGACCGGGGCGGGCGACCTGTTTGCCGCGGGTGTCCTCTATGGCATCATCCGGGGCGCGCCGCTCGAGACATCGGGCCGGCTCGGAGCCCTCGCCGCCGGCGAGATCGTCTCCCATCTCGGCGCGCAGCCCCAGGTCTCCTTGCGCTCCCTGGCTGGAAAGGCCGGACTCATAGAGCCCTGGTAGCAAAGCCCGAAACCCAGCGCGTTAGGTTCGCGCGCTTCGAACTGGTGGGTCAGACCCGTTTGCTGTCCTCGTCTGGCGGCAGGAAAGCCAGGTCGAGATCCGCCAGGCGCACTAGGGCCGAGGCAACCCAGCGGGCCAATCCCGCGACCTGGCCGTCGAGCTTGGTGGGGTCGTCGAGAAGCGGCTCCTCGAGCCGGACACTGCCCTGGTAGGCGACCTCGATCGCGCAGGCGGGCATGTCCGAAGCCGATTCGTAGAGCTGTTCGACCATCGGCCCGGACTGCTCCAGGCGCTCGGAGCCGAACTCGGGTCCCTCACCGGCCAGCGCCGCTAGCACTACCGCCGGATCAGGCGTCGCGGCGAGCCGCTGCACCCTGAGCGCGATCTCGACGATGAGCTCGGGTGGCTCGGCGGGAGGTTCGCCGATCGACCACGACCGATAGGCGCTCTGGCTCCACGTCGGCCAGTCGAGGCTCAGATCGGCCCTGACGCGCGGCGGACTGTCCTCGCCGGGCAGGCTGTAAGAGGTCTCGAACGCGACGTCGCCGAGGAAGACGTCGACCTGGAAGCGCTCCTCGACCGCCTGTTGCTCAAGAAGAGCACCCTCGAAGGCCTCGCGGAGGGCTGCGATCACGTCGAGGAGAATGTGATCGATCATGGCCAGCCGAGGCTACCCCTCCGGTCGCACGACAGCCGCATTCAGCTGGTAGACAGCGGGTGTGAGGGACAATCCCTGGCTCGAACGTCGGGTGATCGCCTACGCCCATCAGGGGGGCGCCAAGGAGGGACCGTCCAGCACCCTCTATGCGATGAGGCGGGCGCTCGAGCACGGAGCGACCGGCATCGAGCTCGACGTGCACGCCACCAGCGACGGCGAGCTCGTCGTCTGCCACGACCCCACCGTCGATCGGACGACGAATGCGACGGGTGAGATCGCGGAACGTACCTCCGAGCAGATCGCACATCTCGACAACGCGTACTGGTTCTGCCAGGGCGAGGGTGCGGTCAAGGAGCGCCCGCCGCAGGACTACGTGCTACGCGGGAGGGCACCCGAAGATCGGGACCTGTGCGTCCCGACGCTCTCAGAGGTCCTCGAGGCTCTCCCCGGTGTCTTGCTCAACCTGGACATAAAGCGCAGCGCGCCAGAGGTCACCCCTTATGAGGAGGCCCTGGCGGCGGTACTGCGCGACCACGGCCGCGAAACTGACGTCGTCGTCGCGTCCTTCTCAGACCGGGCAGTCGGCGAGTTCGCCAAGTACGCGCCTCACATCGCGATCGCGGCCGGTACTGATGCGACGACCGAGTTCTACCGGCGGCTGCACGCCGGTGAGCCACCGCAGGAGGACCTCGAGCGTTACGTCGCGCTCCAGGTCCCGGCGCGCTTCGGCCCTCTCGTGGTCGTAGACGAGAGTTTCGTCGAGGCCGCACACTCGAGCGGGCTCGCGGTGCACGTCTGGACCATCGATGATCCCGGCGAGATGGAGCACCTAGTGAGCCTCGGCGTGGACGGCATCATTTCCGACAGGCCGTCGGTTCTCGCGGGCGTTCTCGGGCGGTTGGGTTCGAACTGGAAGGCGTGAAGGTCAGCCGCGACCGCAGTTCGGCTTCTTGCCGTGATTGGCTTTCTTCTTCTTGCGGAGCTTCCGCTTCACAGTTTTCTTGGACACGAACGGGACAGTGTAGTTGCTTGACGCTGTCGCCTCTTCCCACGAGCTGGCGGCTGTTCGGTAGCGTTGGGTTACCTTCCTTGGCTTGGAGAGCGACGGAGACCGTTACATGGCATGGCTGTTGCGCGACGGAGAGGTGCTCGCGAGCGTCGAGATCGCTTCGTCGCTCGCAGCCCGGTCGCGGGGCCTGCTCGGCAAGCGGCACTTCGAGGGTGCCCTCCTGTTGCGCCGCACGAGGTCGGTGCACACCATCGGGATGAGAATCGCAATCGACGTCGCGTTCTTGAGCAAGGATCTTCAGGTCATCGGCACCACAACCATGCTGCCGTACCGGGTCGCCCTTCCGCGCCGTGGTGTTCGCTCCGTGCTGGAGGCGGAGGCCGGCGCCTTCGAGCGCTGGAAGCTCGTCCCGGGCGACGGCCTGGAGATCAAGGGATGAGCGGGGAGGTCCACAACCACGGTGAGCTGGTCGTCGTCGCGACTCCTATCGGCAACCTCGGTGACTTCTCGCCTCGGGCTGCCGCCAGCCTGCAGGCGGTTGATGTCGTGTGCTGCGAGGATACGCGCCATACCGGTCAGCTGCTTGCACGCCTTGGCCTACGAGCGACCCGTCTGCTCTCGGTGCACGCGCACAATGAGCGTGAGCGGGTCGCGGAGGTGCTGGAGCGTCTCGGGCGGGGCGAGAAGGTCGCACTCGTCAGCGATGCCGGCACACCGGCTTTGTCCGACCCCGGCGAGCTCCTGATCTCCGCGGCGATCGCCGCGGGCCACAAGGTCACGACAGTTCCCGGACCATCGGCTGCGGTGAGTGCTCTCGTGGTCGCCGGGCTCGGGACCGCACGCTGGAGATTCGAAGGCTTCCTGCCGAGAAAAGGGCCCGAGCGCGCCAAGCGTCTCGCCGAGATCGCGGCGGCGTCGCACCCGAGCGTGATCTACGAGTCGCCGCAGCGGGTCACCTCGACGTTGCAAGACCTCGCGCAACACTGCGGCGGCGATCGGAAGGTGGCGGTCTGTCGGGAGCTGACCAAGCTGTTCGAGGAGACTTGGCGGGGCACACTCGCCGAGGCATGCGAGCACCTCGCGGGCAGTGCGCCACGCGGGGAGCACGTGCTCGTGGTTGCAGCCGCGACGGTCGGGCAGAGCCCCGCGCCGAGCGAGGATGAGGTCCAGAGCGAGGTCGCGCGCCGCATGGGCGCCGGCGCCAGCCGCCGGCAGGCCGCTGCCGAGGTGGCCGCAGAGTTCGGTGTGTCGAAGAGGTTTGCGTACGAGTCTTCGCTCTCTCGCCACGGCCAGTAGTTTTGAGAGCGTGCACGACCGCTTCTTTTTGACCACGCCGATCTACTACGTCAACGACGCGCCCCATCTCGGCACCGCGTACTCGACGGTGAACGCGGACGTGCTGGCGCGCTGGCACCGCTTGATCGGTGACGACTGTTGGTTCCTCACAGGAACCGACGAGCACGGCTTGAAGAATGCTCGCGCTGCCGAGGAGCGGGGGCTCACGCCCCAGGAGTGGGTGGATCAGACCAGCCGCCGCTACGTCGGGTCGTGGGCGGCCCTTGACATCTCGAACGACGACTTCATCCGCACGACCGAGCACCGTCACACCCTGAGCGTTCAGAGGTTCATGCAGGCGATCCACGACAACGGCTACATGCACAAGGGGCTGTACGAGGGCTGGTACTGCGTGTCTTGCGAGGCGTACTACCCCGAGAGCGATCTGTTCGAGGGCCGGCTCTGCCCGGTGCACGAGCGGCCGGTGGAGTGGCTCACCGAGGAGAACTGGTTCTTCGAGCTGTCCCGTTTCGAGCAGACGCTAGTCGACTGGTATGACAGTCATCCGGACGCGATTTTCCCCGACTCGAGACGTAACGAGGCGCTCGGGATCATAAAGGGCGGGCTGCAGGACATCTCGATCACCAGGACCTCGATCGACTGGGGCGTGCGAGTTCCCTGGGACAGCGCGCACGTCTTCTACGTCTGGTACGACGCCCTGGTCAACTACATCACCGCGATCGGCTACGGCCAAGACCCTGAGCGCTTCGCGAAGTGGTGGCCGGCGGCGCATCATCTTCTCGGCAAGGACATCATCCGGTTTCACTGCGTGTGGTGGCCGGCGATGTGCCTCGCTGCTGGAATCGACCCCCCCGCCCATTACATCGTCCATGGATGGCTGCTGGTGGGTGGCGAGAAGATGTCCAAGACGCGCCTCAACCAGATCGACCCGGTGGAGCTTGCCGCCGACATCGGGGTCGACGCGCTCCGCTACCACCTTGTTCGCGACGTTGTGCTGGGCTCCGACGGGGACTTCACCTACGAGGGGCTGATCGCGAGGTACAACTCTGACCTTGCGAACAATCTCGGCAATCTGTTCGCTCGGGTCGCGGCGGTCGTCGCAAGCAAGTGTGGCGGGACCGGACCTGCTCCGCGTCCTGCAGCGCCCGGTGTCAGGCTCAGCGAGGTTGCCGCCGAGGTAGTGCTGGCCTGCCGGGACGCCTGGCAACGGTTCGCGGCTCACGAAGCTCTGGAGGCGACCTGGCGACTCGTTCGTGCCGCGAACTCCGAGCTCGAGACGGCGGAGCCGTGGAAGCTGCCGCCCGGGCCCGCCCTCGACGCCGCGCTCGGCGACGCCCTCGAGGCGCTGCGGATCGTCGCAGTGCTCGTGTCACCGGTGATGCCAGGCGCTGCAGCAGAGATCTGGAAGCGGATCGGCCTGGCGGGCAGGCCCGACGAGCCGGGCGCTGCGGGGGAGAACGGCAGCCTCGCATGGGGGAGCTACCCGGGGAACCTCCCTGTCATGAAGGGTGCGCCGCTGTTCCCGCGGCGTAGCGTTGACAGTTGAACGAAAGAGGCAACGTGGACGATTCCAGCGAAGGGACCGGACAGGAGGACCAACAGGAGGGTTCGTGGCTGCGTCGCCGGCTCTCGGGCTCCCGGCGGGCCGAACGCGAGGCCGGCACGAGTGCAGGCGATGAGGCCGCTGCCGAGCCCACGCCTTCGTCGCTCTTGCCCGTGTCGGTGCCGCAGCAGACGGCCATCTGGACCGATAGCCACTGCCACCTTCAGGACGATCCCGATCCGGCCGAAACGCTCGCGCTGGCTCGGGTGGCGCGTGTGGGGCGGGTCGTGTGCGCCGGGACCGACGCGGCGTCGTCGCGACGGGCCGTGACGCTGGCGAACGAGCTTTCGGGAGTCGCTCCTGGCTCGTCCGCGCCTTACGCATCTGGTGTGGGCACCACCGAGGTCTGGGCGACTGTCGGACTGCACCCGCACGACGCCAGAGCCGGGCTGGGCGAGGTGACCGAGTTCCTCGACGAGCTGTCCGCCGATGAGGGGTTGCGCCGGTCCCGTGTCGTGGCCATCGGCGAGTGCGGGCTCGACTACCACTACGACAACTCACCACGAGAGGCGCAGCGGGAGGTCTTTGCCGCTCAGGTTGCGCTCGCGAACCGGCACAATCTCGCGCTCGTCATCCACACACGCGAGGCGTGGGACGACACGTTCTCGATCCTCGAGCACGAGGGAGTGCCTTCAAGGACGATCTTCCACTGCTTCACCGGAGGCGAGCAGGAGGCGAGGCGGTGCCTGCGGATCGGCGGGTTCCTGTCCTTCAGCGGCATCGTGACCTTCGCAAACGCCGCCGAACTGCGCCAAGTCGTCACACACTGCCCGCTCGACCACCTCCTGATCGAGACCGACTCGCCCTTCCTCACCCCGGTCCCGCATCGCGGGCGCCGCAACAGCCCGAGCAACGTCACCGTCGTCGGCGACACCGTGGCGCAGCTGAAAGCCTTCGAGCCCGAAGTCTTGGCTGCCGTCACCTGGTTGAACACAGAGAAGGCCTACGGGCTCGGAGTCTGAGATCGTCGAGCCCGCGAGTGGAGTCCCGGCCGTCGGGTTCCGGCGCCCGCCTGGACGAAGTGAGATCGCGCGCTTGCTGGCCAAGCACGGCCTTCATCCTTCGAAGGCGCTTGGCCAGCACTTCGTCACGGATCCGAACACTGTGGAGCGCATCGCCCGGCTTGCGCGGGTGGGTCGCGGAGACCACGTAGTCGAGATAGGTGCCGGGCTCGGTTCTCTGACCGTCGCGCTCGCAGCGACAGGGGCCACCGTCACCTCCGTGGAGGTCGACAGGGGCATAGTCCCGATCCTTCGCGAAATGGTCGAGCCATTGGGGGTCTCGGTCGTCGAGGCAGACGCGATGTCATGCGACTGGGATGGACTGCTCGGGGCTGCGCCTCGCTGGGTGCTTGTGGCCAACCTGCCCTACAACGTCGCGACTCCGCTCGTTCTCGACCTTCTCCATGACGTGCCTGCCATCGGTCGCATGCTCGTGATGGTCCAGCGAGAAGCAGGCGAACGTCTCGTTGCCGTTCCGGGCCGGAAGAGCTTCGGCGCCGTGTCGCTGAGGGTCGGCTACTTCGCCACCGCGGCACTCGTTGGTCGCGTATCGCCTGGCGTGTTCCTGCCCCGTCCCAACGTCGAGTCAGTGCTGGTGGAGCTCGTGCGCCGCGAGTCGCCGGCAGTCGACCCCACTGTCGCGAGCTACGCGGAGATCGACCTGCTTGTACGGGCCGGCTTTAGTGGGCGGCGGAAAATGCTCCGCCGGTCACTCGATGGACTGGTCGACGAGGCAACCTTTGCGGCAGCGGGGATCGACGGCCGTCGCCGGGCTGAGGAGCTCGGCATCGAGGAGTGGGGCAAGCTGAGCGCATGCCGTCGACTGATCACCTCCTAGCACCCGCCAAGCTGACCCGCTCGTTGCGGGTGGTCGGCGTCCGTCGCGACGGCTACCACCTGCTTGAGGCGGAGATGGCGACGATCGATCTCGCCGACGAGCTCGAGATCGAAGATGGGGGCGACGGCCTCGAGATTGTCGACGAAGTGGCCTGGGTCCGGGGCGACGGCCAAGCCGCGGACCGGCGCGGCTTGGTGCCGGGCGCAGTCCCGTTGGGACAGGAGAACCTAGTCGTCCGGGCGCTCTCCATCGTCGGCCGGCGCGCGCGCGTGCGGCTCTTAAAGCGCGTCCCGGCCGGGGCGGGACTAGGAGGCGGATCCTCCGATGCGGCAGCGGTGCTTCGATGGGCGGGAGCGCTCGATCCAGCGGTTGCGGCGCGACTGGGCGCAGACGTGCCGTTCTGCGTTGTCGGCGGGAGGGCACTGGTGACCGGCATCGGGGAAGTGGTCGAGCCACTCGCGTTCGAGGCTTTCACGGCCGTACTCTTGACTCCGGCATTGGCCGTGTCGACTCTCGAGGTCTATAGGGCCTGGGACGAGCTAGGTGGGCCGGCCGGCGAGAACGGGAACGATCTCGAGCCCGCCGCCCTCGCCGTCGAGCCACGCTTGGTCTGGTGGGGAGACCTGGTCGCGGCGGTCGCGGGAGAACGCCCGCGGTTGGCCGGAAGCGGGGGCACGTGGTATCTCGAGCGCGACCCCAACCTGGCTTCGCATCTCGCGGGCGAGCTTGAGCGTGCGGTGCGGGCCGAGCGCGCCCAAGGCGTTGTTGTCGTGGCAGCGAGCACCGCTCACCTGTGAGCATTCCGCGGCCGGGCCGGCAGCCTGGCGATTAGACCGGGGAGGGACCTTCGGGCAGCTCCCCGCTGCGGTACTACTTGCCGGCGGCGCGTCGCTGCCAGCGGGTGCGCTTCAGCATCTTCTTGTGCTTCTTCTTGCGCATTCGCTTGCGGCGCTTCTTGATAAGTGATCCCATGGCTGGCTGCACGCTAGCCGAAAACGGGCCCGCCTCGCCTATCGGCGTCTGCGGGCCGGCCCCTCGGGCCGGCGGCTCGGGCTCTTGTTGGTCGCCGGATGTGACGCGAGGTGGCGGGCGAGGGCCTTAACTGTTGTAAAAATGCGGGCGGGAGATTCCTTCCGGGGTAGTTCAATCGGCAGAACGTCGGCCTTTGGAGCCGGATGTTGGAGGTTCGAGCCCTCCCCCCGGAGCGAGCATCAGGACGAACGGGCCCCGTGAACCTTGTCGGTCCACGCCAGACCGTCGAAGTAGCGGTAATTGCCCCTGCTAAGCGGGTCGATGTGCCACGAGGGGGTTGGGTCCGCCGGCGGAGGCAGTCCTCGAAGGCGCCGTCGCAGGTCGGCTCGTGGGTCTCCGATGGCCCGGGCTGCCTTGCCCGAAGGGTCGTCGGAGACATCGCGTGTCCATCGCTTCCCGTCGAAGAACCGGAAGGAACGCTGCTCCAGGGGATCGGCGTGCCAGCCCCGTGTTTCAGGCTGCGGCGGCCGCAGCAAAGGCAGCTCGCGACCGACGTTCCGGAGCCTCGCGCGCTCCTCGGCTGTGTCGGCGTTCGCCGAGTCCGGCCGGTGGGTAAGCGAGAAGTCCGGGACCTTTGTGGTTCGCGACGCGGCCGCATAGATGAGCCAGCCGACCGGCAGCGCCACGACGTGGATGGCGCCCCACACCGTCGGCGGTATGGCCCAGGGAGACTTGCCGCGTTCGGAGCGGAACCGTGCTGCGCGGGCCCAGCCCCATGCGAAGAAGACCACGGCTACGACGATGCCGACTGCTATGGGCTCGAGAGGCAGGACGGTGGCCACTACTAGTTCATCGACACGTGGGCCCGAGCGGCTTTAGCTTCGGGAGTGAAGCGTTCAGTCCTCCCATCGAGACTGAGCGTAGCCGGTGTCCTCCCAACCACTGATGATGATCAGGAACATCGCGAACGTCAGCACGTGGACTCCGGTGCACCACAGGCAGATCGCGTGCAGCACGAGTGCCTCCTGGGCGACCAGGTAGATCACCATCCCCATTCCCACGACGGCGGCCGCGATCCGCCCCCAAGCGAGCCAGGCGGCCTCGAAGCGCCACGCGACGGGAAGGCAGATCACGCCCATCCCGACGAAGAAGACGAGCCCGAAGATCGGCACGGGGATGCCGAAGATGACTGACGACGAGCTGGTGAGCACCTTGGAGCAGTTCACGATACCGCCCGTGTGGCAGATGAGCGCACCCCGGTCGTAGTGCACGATCAGGAGGTAGATCGAGATGGCGACCCCGGCAAGACAGATGGCCCCGACGGCGATCCATCGCCAAGGCTGACCTCGAAGGACCTCGCGTGCCCGGCCCATGTTCGGGACCGCCCGAGGCTTGGTCCGTGGCTTGACCGGCGTGACCGTGCGCGCCCGCCGTGAGGTGTTCTGGGGGCTCACAGCTTCAGGTGTTTGGCTGCCTGCTTGACGACCGGCATATCGCAGACCGAGCCAGGCTTGTTCTTGGTCAGTGTGCAGATCGCAGCCGTGTAGTAGTTGGCCGAGACGAGAATCGGCTGCGCAGGCGAGGCAACGGGATTGCCCAGGCTCTGTGCGATCTGTACGTGGGTAAAGCCGTCGAGGATGGACGGATCCATGAAGGCACCGTCTTCGAAGAACTTGTTGGCGAAGTCCACGAACGGTATGCCGCCCTCATTGGTGCTGGTCACATACGGCGGGAAGTCGTACTTGAAGAAGATCTTGCTTTCTAGTGCCGAGAAGGGCTGGAGCGGCTTGTAGCCGCTACAGTCCCGCACCGCTGTCGAGGTGCTCGACGAAACGATGTCGGTGCACTGCTCGGTGGCAAGGAAGCTTAAGTACGGGCTCTTGTAGGTCGAGCCGTAGAAGCTCAGAGTGGGTGTGCCCGGATAGGGCTCGGTCGAAGCTCTCCCGGACTCTGTGATGCGGAGGTTCTTGAACGTTCCGAAGCGGGAGAGGGCTATGACAAGCGGCCAGCGGCTCGCTGCGCAGTACGGGCAGTAGTTGGAACCTACATAGGTGATCAGCGGCTTTCCGGCACTGGTCTCCAGAGGCTGCTTCTTGAGAGCGATGATCGAACCGGTGTAGGGCCCAGAGGAGGTGATCGTGGACCCGGCTTGAGTGAGCGCCGCCGGCGACACACTTCTGATCGCGTTGACGACGGCCGCGGGTGCAGGCTTCATCCCGAACCCGATGACCTTCGTACTCTTTCCTGTCACCGACACGAGGACGATGACCAGAATCGCCAGCACGACGAACACGGTGCCGAACACCGCCGCCGTCATGGCGGTGGAGCGCTTCGGGGCCGCCTTGGTCGACCCGCGTCGTGATCCGGGGCCGCCCGTCCTGACTCGCTGACCAGCTGCCACCTGCGCCTTGGTCCGCGGCGCGCTCGGCGCAGTTGAGCGTGCTCGTTGAGACGCATTCTGGCTCTTCTGACCGGAGCTGTCGCGCTGCGCGAGGCGCTCACGCGCCCTCTCGGCCGCGGACTCGTCGAGCCCGTTACCGTCGGCGGCGCTGACCTCGTCCGGCGAGGTGCCTCCACTCCTCGTGGGTTGGCTGCGCCGGGGGGGACGGTTGCCACTCTGTGCCATTGCGGAGTGTTCTCCTCGTCGGTACCGCGACTGGCGCGGCAAGATGGTGCCTTCTTGGGCCAGGATGCTACCGCCAAGCTGAGCTGGGCGGAGATCGCGCGCCCGGGGCAAAGGGGAGGGTGCTGGGAAGCGGTCCCGTCCCGAGCAGCGGGTCGGGCATGCTTGATCGGTGATCGGTGCCCTCGTGGTCGAGCTCCACTTTCCCGCCTGCCGTTCCCTCAAGGACAAACGTGCCGTTCTCCGCCCCGTCACCGATGGCGCCCGCTCGCGTTTCGCCGTCGCCGTCGCCGAGACTGCCTACCAGGACCTGCACCAGCGTTCAGTGGTCGAGGTGGCCGCGGCCGCGGCCAGTGCGCGGGTCGTGGTCGAGACCCTCGACGCGGTGGAGCGCTACATCTGGTCACGGCCGGGGCTGGAGGTCGTGGGTGCGACTCGCAGGTGGCTCGACTATGACTGAGCCCGTGGCCGGTCGCACGTCTCCCCGCCTGAGGTGCCGGCCCTCGGTACCATCATGACCATGGAGAGTGGGGACCGAGGCGATCTCCGGGCGCTCGACCGCGCCGAGGGCGAGCTCCAGGACATCGAGCGCGCTCTGCGGCGTTTGGACGAGGGCACCTACGCCCTGTGCGAGGCCTGCGGGCGGGCGATCGGCGAAGAGCGTCTCGCACAGTCACCTGTCACGCGGCGCTGCGCGGATCACGCGCCGGCGGTCGTGCCGAGCACGGCGGCAGGGACCTGACGGCTTGGCGCGGCTTTGCTTCTTCGCTCAGGCACGCGATTGTGCCGGCACGAGCGAGGCCCGCTTCAACGGCGTCACCGTAGGTGACGTGCTCGACGCGGCGGTCGCGCGTTATGGGACAGGTCTCGACGCCGTCATCGCGTTCAGTGCGGTCTGGCTGAATGGCGAGCCGGCCAGCCGGGAGATGCCGGTAGGCGACAGCGACGAGGTGGCGGTCCTGCCTCCGGTGTCTGGAGGGTGAGCCGCGAGAACCCTCTCAAGCGGCGTGCCGAGTGCCGCTCAGCCCTTCTTGGTCTCCCAAAAGATGCGGTCGATCTCGGCGATCTGGTCCAGCAGCTTCTGGCCGACAGCGACGTCGGTCGTCTTCTTGGCCTCGCCGGCTGTCTTGGTGGCTGTCCAGAACAAGGTGTGAAGCTCGGGGTACTTCGCCAGATGTTCGGGCTTGAAGTAGTCCGTCCAGAGCACCCAGAGGTGGTGCTTGACGAGGTCGGCGCGCTCCTCTTTGATCAGGATGGCCCTGGTCTTGAAGACCTCGTCGGTGGAGGCGTTGAACTTCTCCATGATGGCTTTGACCGATTCGGCTTCGATCCGCGCCTGGGCAGGGTCATAGACACCGCACGGCAGGTCACAGTGGGCGTGGACGGTCGCCGGGCTGCTCATGCGGTCGAGCAGGGTGAGCAAACGCGAGGTGAGGTGCATGCTTGGGCTCCTTGGTTGGTCATCGATGACTAGGAGCCGCTCACGTTATCCCCGGCCCTCTGACGACCGGGCAGGGAGCCGGCCTGGTCGCCTCGCCTCGAGCCGGGTCTTGTGCACCGCCCTCGGATCCTGTGTCGTCGTGACAGTCCTCGTGACGCGAAGGCTTTTTCAGCGGGTACAGGTCGAGGGCGCGAGCATGATGCCGGCGCTCGCGCACGGTGATCGGCTTGTGGTTGTGCGCGCGGGCAGTCCGCTCGTCGGCGACCTCGTGGCTCTGCACGACCCCGACGAGCCCTCCCGGTTGCTCGTGAAGAGGGTTGTGGCAGTTCTCCCGGCCGGTCTCGAGGTCCGTGGCGACAACCAAGTCGCAAGCCGCGACAGCCGGAGTTTCGGGCTTGTGGCACCTTCAGCTGTCATCGGCAGAGCCGTGTACCGCTACTTCCCACCCACCCGGGTCGGGCTGCTCGGGCAATTCGGCTCGGGCAGGGGTACGCTCATGCAAGATGGCCCTGCACCAGAAGGATATCGACCGACTCCTGGAACCTGAGCTGACCAGCGACCTGGAGGCGGTTGAGGTGGGCGAGCTCAGGGTTCGGCGCGACGCGTGCCAGCGCGCGGAGGTCGCGTTGTCCTACGTCCGGCGACTGCTCCAGGGCGAGCTTGACATTGTCGCGGCGGAGTTGGAGGCGCGAGGCAAAGGTGTTCGCGGCGACACGGGACGCATGCTCGAGGATTTGCCGACGATCCTGGCGGGGACCAGTGCCAACGCACCGCCCCAAGAGCATGCACACGAGCAACGCCTCACGATGGCCGGGGTTGCAGAAGGATGGACCGAACAGTCAGAGCTCGCGCTCGAGGATCTCGTGGTAGAGGTTCTCGTCGCTGAGCGCAAAGGTGACGACTCGCGCCAGGCAGCCTTGCCAGGCGCGAATTTGGGGGCGTACGGCGACGAGGAACTGCGCGCACTCGCCGAGTTGCTCCGCTCCGCCGAGACCAGCGTCTCCATGAGGCGCCGAACGCTGCATGATCAGATCGACCTCCTCCAGACGGCGATCGTCGAACGGTACAAAGTCGGAGCTGCGGACGCTGACACCCTGCTCAGGTGAACTCCGGATGTCCGCGAGCGACTCGACCGACCGTTGGGCGGACCTCGGCGAGTTCATCCGGCAGCAGCGGAACACCGCCAGGCTGTCGCTCAGGAGACTGTCCGAGATCGCCGGCATCTCCAACCCCTACCTGAGCCAGATCGAGCGTGGGCTGCGCAAGCCGTCGGCCGAGATCCTCCAACAGATCGCGAAGGCCCTTCGGATCTCGGCTGAGACGCTCTATGTGAGAGCGGGGATCCTCGAGGACGAGCGCCGAGACGACGACGTCGTGAGGCACATCCTCATGGACCCGTACCTGGTCGAGGAGCAGCGCCAGGCGCTGGTGCGAATCTATTTGTCGTTCCGTCGGGAGAACGGCCTTGGCGAGACAGTGAGGCAGGAGCCACGGGCCTGACGTCGAGACTTGGTCATTAGGCTGCAGATGATGCGCAAGCTGGCCGTTCTTTCCATGCACACGTCGCCTTTGGCCCAGCCCGGCACGGGGGACGGCGGCGGCATGAACGTCTATGTCCGTGAGCTGTCGTCGGCTCTCGCCCGGGGAGGTGTGACCTGCGACGTCTACACGCGGCGCTGGTCCAAGGATCTTCCCGACGTCGTCGCGGTCGAGCCCGGCTTTGCGGTGCACCACGTAACGGCCGGGCCACCGACCGCAGTCGCCAAGGAGACGCTTCAAGACCACGTGGAGGAGTTCACCGAGTCTGTCATCGACCGGATGACGAACCCGACTCTCACTCTGCTCGGCGCGAGTGAAGCACCCGTGGACGCGATCCACGCCAACTACTGGCTGTCGGGTCTGGCCGGTCATGCGATCAAGCACCGTCTCGGGTTGCCGCTCGTGTCGACGTTCCACACTCTCGACCGCGTCAAGGCCGAGGCGAGTCCCGAGGAGGTCGAGAGCGCGGAGGCCGGCCGAAGGGCGCAGGCCGAGTCGCAGATCATCGGCTGTTCGGACGCCCTCCTCGCTTCATGCTCGGTCGAGGTCGACCAGCTCGTGGAGCTCTACGGCGCGGACCGCGACCGCGTCGAGGTCGTCCCGCTCGGTGTCGATCACGCGTTCTTCTCTCCCGGCGACCGCGCACACGCGAGACGTGCTCTCGGCATGTCCGGCGAGGGCCCCCTCTTGTTGTTCGTGGGACGGATACAGCCCCTTAAGGGCGCGGAGGTGGCGCTCGAAGCGTTCCAGTTCCTCGTCCGGTCGGTTCCGAACGCCCGGCTCGTCGTCGTCGGCGGTCCGAGTGGCCCGCGGGGAGATGCCGAGGTTGCGACCCTGCACGCGACGGTGGAGGCGTCCGGCCTAGGCGGTTGCGTGCGGTTCGTGGCACCTCAGCCACATGAGCTGCTCTCGACCTACTACCGGGCGGCCGACTGCTGCCTCGTGCCTTCGCGTGCGGAGTCGTTCGGGCTCGTCGCTCTCGAAGCCGCGGCGTGCGGCACTCCGGTCGTGGCGGCGGCGGTCGGGGGACTTACGACGCTCGTCCAACACGGGCGGACGGGCTACCTGGTCGAGGACGGTGACGCCGAGGCCTACGCCAGGTTTGCGGCGAGCATTTGCGCAGACCCGTTGCTACAGGCTGAGCTCGGGGCATGTGGGGCAGCCATGGCGGCCGACTACAGCTGGTCGATAACTGCCGGCCGACTTCGCCGCCTTTACGCCGACCTCACTTCGCGATCGCTCGTCGAATGCTGAGCCTGGCGCCGTGACACGTCTCATGGTCGTCGGCGGAGGCAAGATGGGTCACGCGCTCGTTGGCGGTCTGATCCGGTCGAGCTGGGCCACCGCCGAGGAGCTGGCTGTCGTGGAGCCACTCGCATCCGCGCGGGCCGATCTCGTCCGCCGATTTCCGGGGGTCCTCGTGACCGAGTCCGGGGTAGCCGCGGAGTCCGCCGTCCTGGCGGTCAAACCTGCCGACGCTCAGTCGGGGTGCCGCACCATCGCCGGATCGGGTTGCAGCCGAGTGGTCTCCATCGCGGCGGGCGTCAAGATCGCCCAACTTGAGTCATGGCTCGGGCGCGGTGTCGTGGTCCTCCGTGCCATGCCCAACACCCCTGCGGTGCTCGGGGCCGGTGCGTCAGCCCTCGCCGGTGGCCATTCTGTCGCCGAGGGCGACTTCACCTGGGCCGAGGGGGTGCTGTCCTCGCTCGGGGTCGTCGCACGCCTTCCTGAGTACCAGCTCGACTCTGTGACCGGGCTGTCCGGCTCTGGACCGGCCTACGTGTTCCTCTTGGCGGAGGCACTTGTCGACGCCGGTGTCAGCGAGGGCCTCGATCGGGAGGTGAGCCGCCTATTCGCGGTGCAGACACTGCTCGGGTCGGCCCGCCTTCTTGCCGAGTCCGGTGATTCACCGGAGGTTCTCCGGGCTGCAGTCACCTCACCCGGCGGTACGACTGCTGCCGGTTTGCGGGTCCTCGAAGCTCACGGCTTCCGCTCTGCTGTCCTCGAGGCTGTCGCCGCGGCTTCTGTCAGGTCCAGGGAGCTCGGCCGCACCGAGTGACGAAGTGGCCCGGCTCGGGGCCGGAGCCGATTGGATCGCGGCACCGAGAGGTTTCCCACTTTGCACTTCAGCCACATTGGCGTACATTCGTGACTGGCGGAGAGGGGTGATGCACCTGTCAACGATTGAATACGCCAAGGCAAGGTTCTCCACGGTCGCCGAAGTGGCCCAGGCATTGAGGGTCTCGAATATGACCGTTTATCGGCTCATCAGCTCGGGACAGCTGGCGGCGGTGCGCGTCGGCAAGTCTTACAGGCTGCGTGACGAGGACGTCGACCGCTACCTCGCGGAGCGTTTCACAGAAGCCGGCTGAGCCGAAACCCCGCCCGCGTGTGAGCGCGGGTTTGTGAGCGAGAGCACGAAGTCGTTACCATCACCCGCGATGGCCGACCGCGTCGTTCGTCGCATACCGGAACCCACCGTCGTGCGGCTGCCGGTATATCAGCGCGCCCTGCTCACGCTCTCGACGTGCGGGGTCCAGACCGTCTCGTCTGCCGAGCTTGCAGAGGCTGCGGGCGTCAACGCCGCCAAGGTGCGCAAGGACCTGTCACACCTTGGCACCTACGGCACGCCCGGCACCGGCTACGACGTGAGCTTCCTGCTCGGCCAGGTCCGGCGTGAGCTCGGCCTCGACCGGGAGTGGCAGGTCGTCATCGTCGGCATGGGCAACCTCGGCCATGCCCTCGCGCGCTCGCAGACATTCGCTACCCAGAATTTCAGAGCGGCCGCCCTGTTCGACATCGACCCGGGCAAGATCGGCGAGGAGGTCGCCGGTCTGCCGGTTCGCCACGTCTGCGAGCTCGCGAAAGTCGTCGGCGGCATCAGCCGGTCCATCGGCGTGATCGCCTCCCCGGCGAGTGCCGCCCAGGATGTTTGTAACCGGCTCGTGGAAGCGGGCACGGTGGCGATCTTGAACTTTGCCCCCGCGATCTTGGCCGTGCCGCCGTCGGTGCAGTTGCGGCAGGTCGATTTCTCGGTCGAGCTGCAGGTGCTCGCTTTCTACGTGGCCCACCCGGAAGTGACCCCAGAACCGCAGGACGCGCCTCTGTCGGGGCTTTGACGGCCGTAGGCTGTCGCCCGAGAGAAACGAGGTAACCGCACCGTGGCGGTCGTTGCCGTGGGCATCAACGAACGGGACGTGTCGCTCGATGTCTTCGAGCAGAGCGCGATATCGGAGCGTGACCTGCCCAAGGCTCTTCACGTGCTCTGCGAAAGCGAACACATCTCAGAGGCGGTCGTGCTCTCCACGTGCCTGCGCACCGAGGTCTACGCCGTCGTCGAACGCTTCCACGACGGTCTGGCCGACATCGAGAGCTTCTTCCGGTCTTATTCGGCTGCCATGGGGACCGATTCCGAGGTGCTGTCCGAGCTGCTCTCATGTTGGGTCGACGACGCGGCGGTCTCACATCTTTTCGAAGTGGCTGCCGGGATCGACTCCCCGGTGCTGGGCGAGGGTGAGATCCTCCGTCAGGTGCGAACCGCTGCCGAACTGGCCCGGCACGAACACGCGGCAGGCCTGGTGCTCGGTCCGCTGTTCCGTCACGCGGTGGAGGCAGGCAAGCGCGTTCGCACCGAGACCGCGATCGCCCAGGGGACGACATCTCTGGCACACGCGGCAGTCGCGCTCGCGGCTGGGCAGCTCGAGGGCGGCCTCGTCGGCCGGACAGTGCTCGTGATCGGAGCGGGGGAAATGGGCGCCGGGTTCTCCAAGGCGCTCGCGCAGCCGATGGCCCCGGCTCGCGTCGTGGTGGCGAACCGCTCTGCCGAGCGGGCAGCAGCTGTAGCCGAGCAGTCCGGTGCGGACGTGGTGAGCCTGTCAAGGTTGGACGAGGAGCTCGGGATGGCCGACATCGTGCTGACCTCGACGTCCGCCGCCGAGGTCGTGTTGGACGCTGCTCGCGTGGGCCGCACGATGCGATCACGCCCAGGGAGGCCCCTCTTGGTTGTCGACGTCGCCGTCCCCCGTGACGTCGACCCGGCCGTGGCCGACGTCGAAGGAGTCAGTCTGCTGGACGTCGAGGACGTGCGGCGGTTTGCGGAGGCTCACATGTCTACGCGCCGCGGCGAGATCCCTGCGGTCCGCGCGGTCTTGACCGAGGAGCTCGAGCGCTACCGGACCTCGTCAGCCGCCAGGTCAGCCGCCCCGGTCGTGGCGGCGTTGCGGACGCGGGCCGAGTCGATCCGTCGCGCCGAGCTCGCACGTCACAGCGCGCAGCTCGATGCGCTCGGGCCACAAGCGCGCGAGATCGTCGAACAGGTCACTCAGCGCACCGTAGCCAAGCTCCTCCACGAGCCGACGGTGCGGATCAAGGACGCTGCAGGCTCGCCGCGCGGCGAAAGGCTCGCCGAGGCGCTGCGCAGCCTGTTCGACCTGTAGAGCGCGCCGTGCTCACGCTCCGGGTCGCGACCCGTGGTAGCCCACTCGCACTCCGTCAGGCCGAGCTGGTGGCGGGCGCGATCGCCTCGGCCGGCTCGGGCGCGATCGCCTCCCGGATCGTGACCGAGCTTGTCGTCGTCCAGACCTCCGGCGATCTGCACAGGGACCGCCCCATCGGTGCGATCGGCGGCCAGGGCGCGTTTGCGACCGAAGTCGAGCAGGTCCTGATCGAGGGGCGCGCGGATGTGGCCGTCCATTCCGCGAAGGATCTGCCGTCCTCGGCCGGCTCCGGTGAGCTCGTGATCGTCGCCGTGCCGCAAAGGGCTGACCCGAGGGACGCGCTTGTGGGCCGCGCGCTCGCCGATCTGGGTCCTGGAGCGCGCGTCGCCACGGGAGCCCCGAGGAGGCGGGCCCAGCTGAGCTGGGTGAGGCCAGATCTGCGATTCGAGGAGTTGAGGGGCAATGTCGGTACGCGGATCGGCAAAGTGCCTGAGGCGGGAGCCGTCGTCATGGCCTACGCCGCGCTTGAGCGCCTCGGCCTCACCGCGCTTGCCGCCGAGGTTCTGGAGACCTCGACGATGCTTCCACAGGTGGGTCAAGGCGCGCTCGCGATCCAGTGCCGGGCAGGTGACGGCGTGGTGGCCGAGGCGGCGCGCTCGATCGACGATGCCGCTTCGCACCGCCGCCTCGATGCCGAGCGGGCATTCCTGGGCCAACTAGGGGGTGGGTGCGAGTTGCCGGTGGGGGCGCTCGCCGTGATCGGCCGAAGCGGAGAGGTGGAGTTGGAAGGCCTGATCGCGAGCTTGGACGGGCTGGTCCTGCTCAGGCGTGCGATGAGCGGTCCGGATCCGTTCCAGGTGGGCTCGGCTCTGGCAGTCGAGCTCCGCGACCGGTGCGGGGGTGCGGAGATCTTGTCACGCACATCCGGCGTGCTGTGAACAGTCGCGTGGTTGCCGGGCCACTGTCGGGTTGGCGCGTCGTGGTGACTCGTGCCCGCGCACAGTCCTCCACTTTGGTGGAACGGCTCACCGCGGCCGGGGCGAGCGCGGTGGAGGTTCCGGTGATAGAGATCGCAGATCCGACAGATGGGGGCGTCGGGCTCGAACGGGCCCTCTCGAGGATCGAGGACTTCGACTGGATCGTCTTCACTTCGGCGAACGCCGTGGAGCGCTGCTGGCGATACCTCGGTGACGGTCGGGGACTCGCCTGCGCCAAGGTTGCCGTCATCGGCTCCGCCACAGCCGTCGCTCTCGAGGGCCACGACGTCAGGGCCGATCTGATGCCGGAGCGGTTTGTCGCCGAGTCCCTGGTAGAAGCTTTTCCGAGCCCGGTTCGCCTCGGGGATGAGTCGGTGCTGGTTCCGTGTGTCGCCGAGGCGCGCGACGTCCTGGCCGAGGGCCTTCGTGCCAAGGGGTGGCGCGTCGAGGTGGTCGAGGCCTACCAGACGATCCGATCGAGCTTGGACCACAGTTTGCTCGACGCCGTTGACCGAGCCGATGCCATCACCTTTACCTCGTCGTCGACAGTGACGGGCTACCTCGAGCTCGCCGGTGCCGAGCGCGTGCCTCCGGTTGTGGCTTGCATTGGTCCCGTCACAGCGCGCGCGGCGATGAAGTCCGGCCTCGAGGTCGACATCGTCGCGGCGGTTCACACCGTCGAAGGTCTCGTGGAGGCGCTGGCTTCGTGGGCCCAGCACCACGGCACGCCGGAACC
>PLKG01000077.1 GCA_003140595.1 Acidimicrobiaceae bacterium
CCCGAGGGCGAGCAGGTAGGCCGTGATCGCGACATTGAGCTCGACTGACGGGACTCCGAACGAGCGGGCCATCCGCGGCGCGGCGGTGGCGATGATCGTCCCGTCGAGGTTCTCCATGAAGAACGCCCCCGCCACGAGGAGCGCAACGCCTGTCCAGACGGGTCGTTCCCTGCGCCACAGCCCGACGGGTCTGGCCTCGCCTCCGCGGCCGCCGAGAGAGCGCGCGCCCCGGCCGCCGCGGTTGGCGAACCTCGACCTGATCCTCAAGGCCACGAGCGGACGATCGCGGCCGACGAGGTGCACTCCGGCTGGCCGAGGATGATCATCGCCAGTACGTCTCCCGCCGTCGCCTGTCGCGTCTTGCGCACGCTCTCCACTCGGCCACCCGCCATGAGGACGAGACGGTCGGTCAGTTCCGGCACGTCGTGAGGGTCATGACTGGTGCGGAGCCTACCGCCGCCCTCCGACTTCAAGAGATCCGCGGCGCGAGCCTCTCGTCACCGAGCCCGCGGGTGGTGGCCCTCCTCGCACGACCCACCCGCCGCCATCTCCGGACGCAATGTGACAAGGACCAAGCCACACTGCGAGGTCCTCTGGAGACGCTGGATCCAGAACGATCTGCAGCATGGGCGCCGATGGATCCCCGCCGCCGGAAGAGTGAGCATCTGGCGCACCACGGCAACTACGGTCCCGACAAGCGAATCGACGCCGGGAGCGAGGCCCCGCAGTCAGCTCGGAGGAGCCGGACCCGCGAAACGACGATCCCCTTGTCCCGCCGTGACGGCAACGACCGACCCGCGGGCGCCTGCCGCGTCCCCACGGCGCCGACCTTTGATTAGCGGGCCTATCCGCCGACCTTCGTCCTGCGCTCCTCTGCCAAGCCCCACCGGAAAAGCAGCAAGATGATCGTGGCCACGATGGCCAGCGTGACCACGAGCGCCACCGCGTTCGTGAGCACGATGAGTACAGCCAGGGCCAGCAGAACGAGACCACTAGCTACTACCAACAAAGAGCGTTTCAACCTGTCAACCGCGTCCACTCGCCTTACGAGATCTTCACGACGAGTGTAGGGACTCGAGTCGGGGGCTCGTCCGTCGCGGGCTTGGCGCCCGCCATGCGCCAGGCAGGGCCCGCAACCGCTCGGGCCGCGTCCCCTCCGACTGGGTCGAAACTTGTCGGCCGAGACACGAGCCTGCGCGTGTCCCCCGGGGACAGCTAACGGCACATCGGCGTCAGGACACGTCCGATATCGGGCTTGCTCACGCAGATAGGCAAAGGTGCACGGCCCCCGCCTCTTTTCCTCGCAAAGCAACCGAGGGTCGTGCCCACTCCCAGTATCGTCCTGCTGCGATCGTCCCTTGAATGATTGCCAGGAACGCCGAAGCCCGTCGCCCGAGGGCACCGGTGCCCCGACGGCCCAGGCCCGTCGCTCCCCAGCACCTTTCAGCCGACGCCAGCCAGCCTCGTCCGGGTCGTGTTCGTGGCAGGATCACCGCCGGTCCGCGAAACTGTCGCCGTGCAACTTGCAGCCTTGACCAGCACTCTGGCTGCCGTGCGCTTGTCGCTCCACGTCCTGGCCGCGACCGTGTGGGTCGGCGGCCAGATCGTCGTCGCCGGCTTGCCCCCGACTGTGCGGGCCCTTGGCTGACGCGACCAAGCGGGTTGCACGTGCCTTCGGGCGCATCCAATGCCGGCTTACGCGGTGCTGTTGATAACCGGGATCTGGAACGTTCTTGCGACGAGGGACGAACAACGGTCTGCATGGAAGGTGGTGCTCGGCGTCAAGATCGCCGTTGTCGTCTTGGCGGGGATTGCCGCGTACGGGTTGGCAACCTGGGGAGCGGTGACCGCATTGGCTTCCGCCGGCGTGCTGGTGCTGGGAGTACTTCTGGCGGCTGAACATTCGGTGCGCGTTCCCGGCTGGGTCCGCCCTCACCCGTGGCACCGGGAGCTGGCCTACCTCCAGGGCACTTTTGATCGCCAGGCGCAGTCGGTAGTGTTGCTGCCGCGAGGCACCCTCGCTGTGACGCGGCGCGTTGAGCGGCTGGGTGCCGACGAAGGAGGCCACATGTCCAAGTACTTCGTCCAAGTCGGTTACACCGCCGAGGCGTGGGCCGCAATGAGCCGTGGTCCCCAGAGGGTGGTTGAACGGGTGCAGGCCTCGGCAGAGGCACTGGGCGGGTCAATCGAGAGCTTGTACTTCTGCTTCGGAGACTACGACCTCATGGGAGTCGTCGAGTTCCCGGACAGCCGGGGAGTCGCTGCCTGGTCAATGGCCGTCAGCAGCGGTGGCGATGTGCGCGCATTCAAGACCACGACCCTGCTGTCTATCGAGGAAGGTCTGCACGCTCTGGGCCGAGCCTCACAGGCCACACGAGCTACTAAATTCCCCGACCCGCACGCCTGACCAGCTCCTGTCCCACGCGGGCGATCTTGTGCCGGTCGCGAGGCCATCACGCGCACGGCCGGCAGAGCCTTCACCGCCACCTAGCAGCCAGGCAGAGGCCAGGAGGTCTTGGACCGAACTCGGTCCGAACGACGAACCGTCACACTTTCTGCTCCCCAGCCAAGGACGAGCGCGTCAGTACAGAACTCGACGCCTCCCTCGGCCGCGTCTCGCTTGGATCTAGGGCCTAGAACAGCCGGGAGGGACCTCCAAGGTCAGGTTGCCGCCGCGGCAGAACCGCCGCTGTTCGACGGAGAAGCTCGCTTCACGAACAGGTCGACAGGACCTGACGAGCCTGAGGCTCTCTCGAGGCTAGCGATGATCGCGCGGACGTCGCGAAGGGTCAGAGGCTCCACCGGATACAGCGAACGGGGGTCAATACGCCGGGACTGCCGATGACCGGAGGAATCCTTCTGTTGGGTTCGCACGCCGGGATTCTACGATCGCGACAGCCGCGTGGCGCGGATGCATCTCGGCAGTCACGGTGGCACATGCGATAGCGACTCGCCTTGACCTGAATCGCAAGGGTCCAGGGTCCGCTCGCCTGTCTAGATGGGCAGGCGGCTAGTCGATCGAGTGCAACACGCCTTCGTGCAAGAGTTCGCCTGCTTGTCGGCTGCAGGCCGCATGGCGTTCATGTCGCTTGCTTACGATCATCCTCGAGCCCCGGCGGACGCTCGAGACACATACGCCGGAGCAGAGGGTTCGGTTGCCTGCTGCAACGGGGCGATGTCTCGGGTCACAGATTGGGCCGAACGAGCCGAAAGGGAGCACGCGATGGCTTACGGGGTTGTGCATCACTTCGAGGACGGGACCAAGGAGCAGTACGAAGCGTCGGTGGCTGCTGTGCATCCCAGCGACGGCAGCCTGCCGGATGGTCAGGTGTTTCACGCTGCTGGGCCTTCAGATGATGGTTGGACCGTCATCGCAATCCACGACTCGCAACAGAGCTGGGAGCGGTTCCGCGACGAGATCCTGACGCCGAAGATGGCCGAGGGCATCGAAGGAGGCTTCACTGCGCCACCGGAAGAGACCACTTTCGAGGTATTGAGCCAAATAACCGCCTGATCCGACGCGCGCCGTGGTGGGAGACCGCCTCCCGCCACGCGCCGCTGGTCGGGTCGCAGGCTCCGGCAGGACGCAGCCGTGCAGAAAAGCGCAAGGTGAGTGCCGAGTCCAGAACCGACCGAAGGAGCTCGTTTGGCAATTTCGCGCAACCGCATTGCCCTGGTGGCACACGACAACAAGAAGAACGACCTCCGCGCTTGGGCCCGCTTCAACAAGGGCGTCCTGGCCAAGCACGAGCTCCTCGCCACCGGCACGACCGGCTTGTTGCTCGAGGAGGACCTCGGCTTGAAGGTGACGAGACTGCACAGCGGCCCGCTCGGTGGGGACCTTCAGCTCGGAGCCAAGATCTCGGAGGGCAACATCGACCTGTTGCTGTTCCTGTGGGATCCGCTCGAGGCCCAGCCTCACGATCCCGACGTGAAGGCACTCCTTCGAATCGCGGTGGTGTGGAACATCCCGGTGGCCTGCAACCTCGCAACCGCGGACTTTCTCATCTCCTCACCGCTGTTCGACTCCGGCTACTGCCGGGTCGTCCCCGACTACCCGGCAGCCCGGCACCTGGGTCCGCGTCGCAGCGCCGCTTGATCCCTCGGGCCAGCCCGATCGCGGAGAGTTGCCACAACAGGCAGGCGTCACCTGGCGGGAGATGCCTTGAGGAGGCTCAATGATCGGTCGCGGGCGAATCGACGTCTGCCGGTGGCGATGCCAGCTCTCCACGGTGGTGCATCTCTCTTGCACGAGCCCGCTGAAGCTTGCCGTTGGAAGTAGTTGGTATCGTGCCACTAGGTACCAGCAGAACCTGCGAGGGGGTAAGCCCGATCGCGTTGGTAATTGCGGCGCTCACGGCGCTCGCGAGATCACGAGGACTTGTGTCCGTCTCTACAACAACAATCAGGTCGCCTTGATATCCCTCAAGTGGCGAAAAGGCGACGCAACTGCCAGGTGCGATGCCGGTCACGCGCTGCACCGCTTGCTCGATGTCCTCCGGGTGGTACTTCTGACCAAGGCGGACGATGACCTCATTTGACCTGCCGGTCACGAACAACTCGCCCTCGGCCATGTACCCAAGGTCTCCGACACGGAGCCAGCCCCCCACGATGAGCCCTTCACTGCTGGTGTTGACGTATCCATCGGTCACACCTTCGCCCCGCACCCACACCTCTCCCACGTGGCGTTCCGGCAGCTCTTCGGTCGGGGATCCGACACGCAGCGAGGCCCCGGGGTAGGCAACACCACACGAGACCACCCTCTTGAAAGGACGGCCGACCTCAGGTGCCAACGCCCGAGACGAACTGGCAAGCTCCTCAAGATCCACAAGGTCGACGCGGAGCGCCTCACAAGGCTCCGTGTAGCTGATCATGCCGCCCTCGGAGGATGCGTAGTGGACGTTGATCGCCCGCGGCTGCATGCCGAGCGGCACGCACACCTCGGCGATGCGCTCGGCCACGTCGGGGTCGACGGTCTCCGCATTGAAGACGGCCCCTTTCAAGCACGACAGGTCGACGCCCTCCGACCGCTTGGCTAAGCCCCGCAAGGCCGCCGCCCACGCCGAGGACGGCCCGTAGGTGGAAACCGCACGGGTCTTGCCGACCAATCGGAGCCATTCTGCGGGATCTCTGACGAAGCGTCCCATCGGCAGGATATGCCAGTCGACTGGCGTGACGACCTCGAACAGGGGACCTAATCCGCCGATGTGGTAGAAGGGCGACCACGAGACGATTCGGGGCACGGCCCCTTCGCAAGCCTCCGCAGCGTTGACGCGAGCCCACACCAGCGCCCTGGCGTGAGACATCCGGACGCCTTTGGGTGCTGCCGTGCTCCCCGAAGTACTCAGCACGACAGCTATATCGGAAGGCGAAACTTGAGCTGCTCGCTGACCTGGAGCCGGCGGTGCGTCGCATGCCCAGTCCAGCCTTCGGACGTGATCGTGGTCGAGCAGGTCCATGTACTTGTCCTCGCCGACGATGATCGAACAACCGGTCGCTTCCGCCAAAGAAGCCACCTGTGAGGAGAACGCGGCAGGGTCCCGAACACGAACAGGAGCGGGAAGCGGAACCAGGGCACATCCCGCCAGCCAGGTGCCCCAGGCCCATTCCGCCCATTCCGGGGAATTGGAGCCCAGGAGGCCAACCATGTTCCCTTTCCCGAGGCCCTCCCGGCCGAGCTGGGCGGCTCTCAAGAGCGCCCTTGCATAGAGCTCTGCTACGGGCAAAGCGACCGGGTCGTCGCCTAGGTGGAAGTAGTACCCCCCGCTTTGTCTCGCGGCCGCCTCGGTGAGTATCGCTGTCAACGTCGACTGGTCGTGAGTCTCGTCCATCGTCACTTCCCCTCAGAGGTATCTGTGGCTCCGGATCGCTTGGAGTCCACAAGGGCAGAAAGAGCTCCAACGCTGGCGAAATTCTCGGCGACTACATCCCTATAGCTGAGCGAGATCTCGAATTCCTCCTCGACCCAGCCGATCAGGAACTCGATGGCCAGGGAGTCCAGCATCCCGCTCGTCAATGGGTCGACACCGGGTCCGGCACCCTCGAGCAGCTCGCTCTCGATGAACCGGGTGATCTGTTCCTCCGTATTCATCACGGCTCCTTGTCGACGGCTATCGCACGCCGCCTGTCGATGTTGAAAGACCGGTCTTGGAGGCCCGCCACTGGCAGCTCACACCGTTCGTCTTGACTACAGCCGCCGGTGGTCGGT
>PLKG01000036.1 GCA_003140595.1 Acidimicrobiaceae bacterium
GAACAACTCATGGCGATGGTCGAGGAGCCGGAGCGCCTGTCGCGCGATCACCAGCAGTGCAAGGCCGAGGCCGATCAGCCACGAGAAGCGGTCCACATGGTGGTGGAGCTCCATCTCGCAAGTGATGACCGACAGTGCCAGGAGGATGGGGACGTACGGCGTGACTAGCGAGACGAGAGACGCCTCGGTCGGCTCTTCGGAGGTGGCACGCACAGTTTGGCTGGCATCGCCCGACGCGCCTACCGCGATGGCGAGGTAACCCACCACCCATCCGATGTCGACCAGGTTGCCCGTCGCGTATCGGCCGACTTCGACGAGGTAGGCATACGTGCTGTCAGAGATGGCCATTGCGAACAGCCCCACGAGGACCCACAGCAATGGTCGGCGTCCCGTGACCGTCATCGAACGGACGGACAGGACGATGAGGAAGATGATGACAATGTCGCCAAAGGGGTAAGCGAGGGCCACGATGCCCCCGGCGGTTGTGAGGTCTGTATGACGCCACAGCGACCCGAGCACGAAGGTCCAGCTCAGTAACAACAAAGCGGTACCGATCGCGAGGCCGTCGAGGGTCGCCCGCGTCTTATGATTCCCTGCGCTGTGCATGCCAGGGTGGCACAACAGCGCCGCTGCCGCCAGCGGGATCGCGCCGAGGTAACCGACGTCGGCCCACGACGGCACGGGCACCGCCACTTTAAGGACGAGGTCGTAGACCCCCCAGATCACTTCTGCGAACGTCCAAGCCCCGAGAGCCAAGCCGAGCAGTACCCAGAAGTGTCGCTCCGAGCCGCTTCGGCGTCTTCCCGCTAAAAGACACGCCACACAGGCGCTCAGGGCCGCGAAAGCCGTGACGATGTCGTCAAAGTAGCGAACCCCGTTGTTACCACCGACGTGCAGGACCAGCCACCAGAAGAACACGACGGTGATCGACAGCGCGCTGGCCGTTGTTACGAGTTCCACACGGCGTCGGCCGACTGCTCTCACATCTCATTTATCGTCAAACTCGTCCAGCTTCTTGAGCAAGTCGAATCATGCGACGCTCGCGACGTGCAGGACCGATTCTCGACAAGTGACGAACGGGGGCAGACGAATCCAGAGCCAGGTGGGCGAACGTAGGGGGCCGATGCGCGCCCGCTAGCTCATCCCCAACGATCGCACTGTCGCCGCACTGAAACTCGGAGAACCACTTAAGGTTCAGCCCTTTTTAGTCGACATGGGAAGAGGAGACAAAGGCGCGCCCCGGACCTTTGTCGGCACGAGAGCCGACATCTTGCGGTGTGTCCCGAGCAGGGAGGCCCAAGTGCAAGGGGATCTGAAGGTCGAGGCCGCCGAGCTGCGGAACGCGATCGCCGCAGGGCAAATAATTGTTTACTACCAGCCCAAGGTCGGACTGTTCACAGGGCAGGCGCTCGGCGTCGAGGCCCTCGTTCGTTGGCAACATCCCAAGCGTGGCCTAGTCTTCCCCGACGACTTCATCCCCGCCGCCGAACGCAGCGGCGTCATGACCGAGCTGACCGACTTCGTCCTCGACCAGGCAGCCGGCCAATACGCCCAATGGCAGGCGAATGGCATCGATCTACCAGTGGCGGTGAACCTATCGGCGAGTTCCTTGGTTAATGCCGCCCTGCCGGACAAGATCACCGCCGTATGCAATCGACACGGGATCAGCCACCGTGGCCTCGCTCTCGAGATAACCGAAACGTCGGTCATGGCAGACTCGAAGGCGGCCGTCGCGGTGCTCGCCGCCCTGGCGGAGCGGGGCTTCGTAATGGCCATTGACGACTTCGGCACCGGGTTTTCGTCTCTGGCCTATCTCGCCAAGCTACCGGTGTCGGTGGTCAAGATCGACAAGTCCTTCGTCCTCGATGTAGTCGACAATGATGCCGACGCCCACATCGTCCATGGAATCATCGAGCTCGTCCACGGGCTGGGTAAACACGTTGTGGCCGAAGGGGTCGAGTCCCAAGAAGCGTTGGATTTGCTTCTCCTCATGGGGTGCGACCAGGGTCAGGGGTATCACTGGAGCCGACCGGTTCCGGCCGCGGAGCTGACCGCGTGGGTGACCAAACATCAACATGTCATCACCGTTGCCGGTCATGAAACCGGAATGTTCACAAGAGCGCCGATCCCCGCGAACGAAGCCAAGCGCCTGGCGGTCTTGCAGCGCTATCGAATCCTCGATACCGCCTGCGAGGCCATCTTCGACGAGATCGCGGCCGTCGCCGCCAAGGTGTGCGGGACTCCCATGTCGGCGGTCAGCCTGGTCGACGCCGAGCGCCAGTGGTTCAAGGCTCGGGTTGGGCTAAAGGTGGCGGAAACGACAAGGGACCTTGCCTTCTGTGCCCACACCATCATGGACCCGACTCACCTGCTAGTTGTGAACGACGCCACAACTGACGAGCGCTTCGCCGCTAATCCACTCGTAACCGGAGACCCCAACATTCGCTTTTACGCAGGTGCATCCCTTGTCGCTCCCGATGGCTCTGCTGTCGGCACCTTGTGCGTGATCGACTCGAAGCCGCGTCGGCTGAGCGTTGCTCAACTCAAGGTCCTACGCCAGCTCGCCGCGCACGTGATCGCCATCTTTGAAGCCAAACAGCAGCTCGCCGAGCTGGCGCAAGGGAGGGCGACCCCCGGTCAGCGGGAACTTTGTTTGGCCAGCTGAGCGAGTTTGCGACTCGTCAGCACCATACAGACTCGGGTGTGGTCATCTACAGAACTGTTACCTGGTCGAAGCGCACCTTCGGGAGGGGCGCCCGGTCTCTGAGCTAGCTGCGGCCCACAACGTCCACCGCAGCTGAATCTACAAGCTGCTCGCCCGTTACCGGGCCGAGGGAGAAGCGGGGCTCTTCGCTCTGTTCCAGGCGCCGAGGACCTCGCCCACAAAGATCAGCGACCTCTACGACTATTCGCAAGCAACTGAACGACGCCGGCTTTGCCGTCGGGGGAATGTTGTTGTGTGTCGCCCGCGACCCGGACGCGCGCCTGCGCGACATCGCGGCCGGTTTGGACATCACCGAGCGACGTGCCTACGGCATCGTCACCGACCTCACTGAGGCTGGCTATGTTCTCAAGACCAAAGCCGGTCGTCGCGACCGCTACGAGATCCAGGCACACTTGCCGCTACCTGAATCCACCGTTCGGGAACGCGCCATCGGCGACTTGGTGAACCTCTTGGCGGGTAGCGACGTCCTCGACCAGCGGGCGCCCGATGCGTCTCACGATCCTTGGAAAGATCGCCTCCGGCCGCCAGTGATACCTTGACGAAATCGACCCTGTTCGGCTCGGCAAGACCGGCGTACTCGTATCCGAGCTCTGCCTCGGCACAACGACCTTCGGGTTCCGGTGCGACGAGGAGACCTCGGTGGTCCTCGACCGGGCGGCCGATGGCGGTGTCACCTTCATCGACTCGTTTGACGTCTACCCGTTCGGGGGCGGCCTGGCGACGGTTGGACGGACCGAGGAGATCCTCGGGCGACTCCAATCGTCGGCACTAGCCGACCCGAGGAGCTCGAGGCGAGCCTCGCCGCGAGCGAGTTCGAGATGACGGCGGACCTGAAAGGAGAGCTCGACGAGATCACCGAGGAATACCGCTTCGGTGACTCAGCTCGCTGAGAGAGCCGCATGAGAGTCGACCTCGCCTACGGCAAGGGAGTGCTCGGCGTGGAGGTCTCCGACAAGGAACTGGCCGCCCTGCCCCTCACCCGCCACGACTTCCACGGTGACTGGAACTACACACTCACGCCTGCAACTGCACAATCAAACGTGCGGTGAGCCCTAAGGCGAGCAAGGCTCGGCTGGGGATGCGGGCTGTCTGGTGTCGGAGACCGTTCTCCGCGTTGAGTGGGGTGAAATCGCCGCCAACGACACCGCGTGAGGCGGGAACAATAGTGGGCAGTATTCGAACCATATACCGATCTGTCGCAGGGCTGTCCACCGATCTGTAGAACGCGAACAGAATCACCTCATTCGTGTGCACATAGAGCGATCGTCATCGAAAGACGGGCACGTACCGATCGAGGCCTCTTGTTCGTCCTGGCCCGTCCAGAACGCCCAGCCGACCGGCGCGCGTGCAAGGCCGTTGTTCTGCACCCTGGCACGCCTCACTTGCCGACAGCTCTGTGCGCTGGAGCAACGCCCGGACTTCGATACGGCCGTGCGCGGACGTGGTGGCTCCGCCCGATCCGCAGGGTTGCGACCGAGGTTGCCCCAACGAACTGCGTCGGCGACGGACGCGAATTCGCTGACATTTATAGCGATATTCCTATAGATGGAGAAAAACCCTATACTTTGCGCTGTGGACGCGGTGCGCAATCCGTACAGTCCTGGAGCCGGGACTCGCCCGCCGGCGCTCGTCGGGCGGGACGGCGAGATCGAGGCGATGGACATCGCGCTCCAGCGCCTTCTCGCTGGTCGGCACGGTCGCAGTTTGATGCTGACCGGTCTTCGAGGCGTCGGAAAGACGGTCCTGTTGAACGAGTTCGAGCAACTCGCAGAGGCACGCGGCTACTTCCACGAGCACATCGAAGTGAATGAGGATGGTGAGCTCCCAGCGAGGCTCGCCGCTGCCTTCCGACGCGTCTTGCTTTCAATGGATGCTCGACGCCGCATCGGAGAACGAGTCCGTCGCGCTCTCGGAGTACTGAAGGCCTTCTCGATCCGCCTACCTGACGGCCCGGAAATCGGAATCGACATCGATGCCGTGCTCGGTCCCGCAGACTCGGGTGATCTGTCCATGGACCTTGCGGGACTCTTCGTCGAGCTGGGAGAAGTCGCACGGGACAACGAAACAGGTGTTCTGATCACGATCGACGAATTGCATTATGTCTCGTTGCACACCCTCGAGGCACTGGTGATGGGGCTCCACCGTGCGTCTCAGCTCGGTCTTCCTATCACGATCTCCGGTGCCGGGCTCCCGACGCTTGCCACGCTGACTGGAGAGGCCAAGTCGTACGCGGAACGGATGTTCAACTACCCCGTCATCGACTCCCTTGCCGGCGACCAGCCACGAGAGGCTCTCGTCGTGCCTGCGTCGGACGAAGGCGTGACCTGGGCTGATGATGCGGTCGCTCTTGTGGTCGAAGTGTCGAAGGGCTATCCGTATTTCCTGCAGGAGTTCGGAAAGCAGGCCTGGGACCTAGCCGGCGGGCCGGTTATAACTCTGGACGATGTCGCGCGGAGTATTCCGCTAGCGACGGCCCAGCTCGATGACGGCTTTTTCAGGGTCCGCATTGGGCGGACGAACGACGCCGAGCGGGCTTACCTTCGAGCGATGGCAGAAGTTGGGCCGGGTCCAGTCCGTTCCGCGGAGGTGGCACAACTTCTCGGCAAGTCGGCGACATCGTTGGGTCCGACGCGGGACGCCCTTCTCAAGAAGTCACTCTGTTACGCGCCACGCTGGGGCGAGATTGATTTCACCGTTCCGCTGTTC
>PLKG01000040.1 GCA_003140595.1 Acidimicrobiaceae bacterium
GCCTGGCGCCGCCGCAGCCAGGCGCCGAGAGAGCCGATCGTCGCCAAGCCCGACACCGTCTACCAGTGCCCGATGTGTGAGGTCAGGCTCATCGGCGAGCAGTACTGCGAGGAGTGCCACAGCTTCGCCCGCAGGCTCGGCCCCGGCGGCACCTGTCCTTGCTGTGATGAGCCGATCTCAGTCACCGAGCTCCTCCAGCCGGAACAGTTCGCGGCGCGCAAGGGTCAAAAGACGACACGAGGGAGGTGATCAGAGAGCAGGATCGAAGGAAGGGCGCCGCGATCCCATCCACAGGTATTGACTATTTCTCTGGCTGTACTCATAGTGCTCACAAACATGGTGGTGCTCGTGATCACGCTGGCCATCTTTGGCACGGTTGTGTTCCTGCTGGCTCGCCGAGGTTTGGCGGGGGCAGAAGAGGAGTTCAGGGCGAAGGCAGGCTGATAGCTCGGTCAATCACAAGTGGGCAGTGTGACGACGAGAGAGAGGACCTAAACCTCTACAGGGAGGCGATCGCGCTAAGGAACCCGCGCTACACCGCGACCNNACCTGGCGCTCTTGTCGGAAGACCGGGGGCGCAACCCTCAGGCTGAGGGGCTTTACAGGCAGGCAATAGAGGCGGACGACCCAGACGTCTCCCCAATGGCAAGAGTCAACTTTGGCGAGATGCTCGGCTCGCTGGGTCGCGTGAGCGAGGCGGAGGCCATGTACCGCGAGGCGATCGCGTCAGACCATGACCGGGCTGCGGCTCGGGCGACCCGCTGGCTCGCGCGCCTGCTCGTCGCCAACGGGCGTCCCGAGGAGGGTGAGGCTGCCTACCGGGAGGTGATCGACTCGACTGAGGCTGTCGAGGCGGGACTTGCCTTAGCTGCTCTCGCCATCTTGCTAGAAAGCCAACAACGACTCGGGGAAGCTGAAGCCGTGTACCGCCGAGCGGCAGAGGCTGAGCATGTGAGTACAGCCGCGGATGCGGCCGTGAGACTCGGAGTTCTGCTCGGCTCTCAGGGTAGGTTTGCGGAGGCTGAACAGATGTACCGCCGCGTTGCCGCGAGCGACGATGCGGAACTCGTCCCGTTGGCGCTGAGGAATCTCGCGGTTGCCCAATACAAACAGGGCCTGCTTGGTGAGGCTAAAGAGACCTACCGAGCTGTTCTCGCGACGGGTGACGCGACACAGGTGCCGATAGCGGCAAGAGCTCTCGGCGTCATATTTGAGCAAGAGGGTGACGCCAAGGAGGCCGAGAGGGCCCATCGGTTCGCGATCGAAGCAGACACCGGAGATGTCAACCTCGGCGAAGGTGTAGTAGTGCAGTTCGATCTCGCTGGACTGCTGGAGCAAGAAGGCAGGGTGGACGAGGCGGAAAGAGTCCTGCGGGAGGTGGTCGATTCAGGTCACCGCGAGCTGAAGAAGGAGGCTCTGTATCGGCTGGGATACCTCACGGCTCGGCAAGGCCGGCTTTCGGACGCGGAGGCCGTGTACTTCGAGCTGGAGAAATTGGCTACAGACCCAGAGGATTCCACCCGGGCTCGACTTGCCAGGGCGAGCCTTCTGGCTCAACTGGGGCGTTGGGATGAAGCCGAGATGATGTTCCGGTACGTCTTGAGTGCCTCCGACGGAACGATTGCGGCGACTGCCGCTTTGACATTGGGATCGATGCTCTACTGCACGGATGAGGCCGAGGAGGCCGAGGCTCTTGTTCGCAGAGCGCTGGAGGCTGATGATCCTTCCATCACCGGCGTCGCCGCGCTGACTCTTGGATCGCAGCTCAGCTCAGAGGAGACACTTCTTGAGTCCGAGTCGCTCCTGCGCAGGGCCGCAGCTTCGGAGGTTTCGGCGATATCGAGCCGAGGATCTTTGGCTCTTGCTCAATTGCTCAAGGAGCAGGGTCGTTTTCCAGAGGCAAGGGAAGCAGCTATTAGCGCGATCGAATTGGCAGCCAACGAGGAACCCCCCGTCGACCTTCAGACGTTGATGCTGGTGGGCAGCTCTGAAGAGATTGCCCGTCTCGCTAGGGAGATCCTGGCTGAATTAGTGATCGGTGACGAGGGTCGAGCCTCAGATTTAGAGGACTAATTTCCGCGACCCGACACTTGTGGCACGTTACTTTGGAGAGGATCTGGGGCTGCAGCACGGAGTTCGGGCCCCACTCCGCGTCGCAGTTCGCCGCTGCCACGACCCGGCGAATCTGGCCGGTTCGCAGCTACATTCTGGTTCGGGCCCTGCGCTTACCCGTTCCGCTTGTACGTCGAACGGTGTACGATGCCCTCATGGCCGTCAAGACCGAACGTCTCAATTTGCGTCTGACTCCCGCCCAGGACGCTGTCCTGCGTCGTGCAGCAGAGGCCCGCGGCGAGTCCGCGAGCGATTACGTGCTGCGGCACGCTGTCGAGGCGGCCGAGATGGACCTCGCCGATCGGCGAGTGTTCATGGTCGACGACGCTGCTTGGTCCGAGCTTCAGGCACTTGTTTCCGCTCCGCCAAGGCTGCCTCCACAAATGGCCAAGCTTCTGTCCAGCTCCTCGGTGCTCGAGGGAACCTAGCCCGGTGAGTTACGCGGGGCCGCAGCTACTGTCCAGCGAGGATGTCCTAACCGGGTTCGACTGCGGCAAGCCGGCGCTGAATGACTGGCTAGTCCGCCATTCGTTGAGCAACCAGTCCGGTGGCACGAGCCGGACGTGGGTGGTCATAGAGGTCGAGACGCAACGCGTCGTTGGTTTCTATGCCTCGTCAACGGCGTCGGTCCTTCGGTCATCCGCCCCGAAAAAGTTTGGTCGCAACCAGCCCGAGGAGTTGCCCGCTATCCTGCTCGGCCGGATCGGGGTTGACGCCAAGCACAAAGGAAAGGGCCTCGGCACCGCCCTCCTCAGGCACTTCATGTTCAAGGCCATCGAGGTGGCCGGGAGTGTCGGGGTCCGGCTGGTGCTGGTCCACGCCAAGGATGAGGAAGCCAAGAGCTTCTACCGGCATTATGGTTTCGTCGAATCGCCGGTCGACCCCATGACCATGATGATGCTCATCGGTGACGTGTGATCTCAGCTTCTCGGACACCGTCAAGGTCTGGGTCCGCCGGTGGGGGAGCGGACGCACCAGACATCATCTGGACCCGTGCGCGCCTCGTCGTAAGCGGGAAGAACTGAGGAAGAAGGCCTCCTCAAGCGGCCAGATCCCAGATCGTCTCGCGTGTCGTATGTGGGAAAGTCCCCCCTCCGACACGACCTTCGCCAGCAAGTTCCCAGCTCAACGGCCAAAACCGCGCGTGGAGTAAGCCGCTCCTTTACTGATGCTGAACCGCTGTCCGCGAGACCCTCGGTCAGCGCGTCATGGGATGAGAAAGAGAACCAGACGCAAGTTGTTGGCCGCGTAAACTTCACGTTCCCATTCCCACTGGAGCGAAGGTAAAGAGCGTCAGGCGGGTGTGCTCGTCAGGGTCGGCCGGATCGCACCGCCGAACTCGGCCCAGACGGGGAGGGACCTCATCGGAACAATCTCGACCGATGCCCCGGTGTATGGCGAATCGATCACGCGCCCGCCGCCCACGTAGATCGCGACGTGGTGGACGAGTCCTTTTCCACCAGGTCCGGCGAAGAAGAGCAAGTCACCCGGCTCAAGCTTGGCAAGCGGGACCGGGATGCCGGCGTGCTGCTGGTCGGCCGCGTCGCGGGGTAGGTACATGCCGTAGCGGGCATAGAGCGAGTACACCAAACCAGAGCAGTCGTAGCCGAAGCCGCTCGTCCCGCCCCAGAGATAGGGGAGCCCGAGGAACCGACGCGCCTGGTTGGCGACGGTCGTCCCCGACACGGCGCCGAGGTGCACTGGGCTGAGCGCATTGTCGGCGATCGCCCCCTCTTGTCCTCCTGGGAGTCCGAGGACGAGGTAGCCCGGCATTGCCCCGACGACGGGCAGGACGGTGTCGTAGCTGACGAGGAAGCGGCGACGGACGACCATGCCCTTGGCCACGGCGTAGAGCCACGTGCGCGCCACGCTGACGATCACCTCGCGAGAGCTTGCCGGTGGTGCGACGGCGGACAGCTGAACATTCGGCACCCAGCCGATGATGCCGACAGGAAAGCGCGAGCCGCGTTGGTCGGGGACCCGGACCTCACTCCATCGCCCACGGCGCGCGAGGACGAGGACCTCTTGGCCCAACAGGACCTGGGTGTTGATGCGGCTGTCGAGGCCGAGTCGCTCGGTCACGCTCAGTCGATTGAGCCAGTGCTCGATCCCTGCCGGGTCACCGAGCGCCGGCGCGTCGACAGGTCGCGGGCTCGACGGGAGGTGCCACACCGTCGCTACCGACACCCGCACCCAGGCAGGAGTCGTCGTCTGCGCGAATGCCACGGCGTGCACGACCGGCCCTTGGGTGACCGACACGGCCAGCGCGAGCACAAGGAGGAGTTGTCTAAGTGAACGAATGTCAAATATTGGCTCTTCGACCGCTCGCATTGTTCGCGCCAGCTTCCCAGCGACCCGGTATTCACTCTGGGATCGAATGAGCCGTACTCTCGTGGGGTCTTGATTCGACCTCGGAGGTTGGTCATGGATGCCTACGGAACCGCCCGACTCGCTGCCAAGGACGCCGAGTCGGCGATCGTCGCTCGGATATGTGAGGACTTCAACCTCACGCCGGTCTTGGCTAGGGCGCACTACGAGCAGATGGCCCGCTACTTCAGCGAGTTCGGCGAAATAGCCCTTAGAGNNCGGCGAGCTTTGTTATCTCGCGGTCGCATCTGAAGAGCCACCGGGCAAGCCGATCGCGGCGTGTCGCAAGGTGCAGGTGGCCCTCGAGCTCGCCACGCCGGAGGACCACGAGGTGCTGCGCACCAAAGGCCTGTCCGCGATGCGACAACAGCGCCTGGCCCGCCTCGCCCGTCAGGCCCAGGTGCAAGGCGGACTGTTGAGCGTCGAAGACCTCGCCTATCTGACGTGTTCGTCGACGGCCACTGTGAAACGGGATCTTGCCGCATGCCGGGCGGTGGAGATCGCCGTGCCCACCCGTGGCCAGATCCGCGACATCGGCCCGGGGGTCAGCCACAAGGCCCAGATCGTGCAGCTCTATCTGTGGGGCCTGCAGTTCACCGAGATCGAGCTGCGCACGCGATACTCCGAGTCGGCTATCAAGCGCTACCTGGCGGACTTCCGCCAGATCGCTGCGCTCTATGCACGGGGCGCGTCCGTTCCCGAGATCCGCGCCGCCTCCGGTCGCTCGGCATCGTTGATCAGCGAGTACATCGCCCTCTATGAACGGGCGCGTCGAGAGTTCCCATCAGCGCCACGACTGGCCGACCTGTTGGAGGTGGCCCGTCGAGGGTCGAAAAAGGGGGACCCACGATGACGGCCCCCGTGCAGCGCTCGGTCGCGATGGGCCGCCGCTTGACCAAGCGGACGCTGTCGAGCCTGTTGCTCTACAAGTTCCTCCACGAGTACGGCTACGACAAGGGCGAGGTCGTGGCCGGCGCGATCGTGGTCGACATCTGCGCGGTGGTGCGCGACTACTTCGCCAAGCCCGAGGAGCTCGAGCCGGGCCAGCTCATCTACTGGTGCCCGCACGCCACCGAGCGGGCTCGCAAGGGCAGGACCATGGCGCACACGAGGTTGGTGCCGGTCCGCCTCACCGTCGTCGCCCAAGAGGACATCGATGCCTTCGTCGCCGGGGTCCCCGCGCTCGAGCGTCGCGAGATCCGGGTCCGTCGCCTGGCCCACGAGGCCTTCGACCAGGGCGGCGCGCTGTCCCAAGTCGATCTGTCCTTGGTCACCGGCTACACCGACGGCGGCGTGTCGGCCACGGTCATCCGCCTCCGCAAACGGGGCGAGGTCCTCCCCATGCGGGGTTACGTGGCCGACATGGGATCGTGGCCCACCCACAAGGCGGCCATCATCCGCCTGTACCTCGAAGGTCTGACCACACCCGAGATCGCCAGTCGGACCTATCACGCCCAGAAGTCGGTCGATCGCTACATCGACGGCTTCGAGCGGGTCAGGCTCCTCGCCGCCAAGCACGAACCCGAGGAGCTGCCGCTGCTCACGGCCATGACGCCGAATGTGGTCGCCCAGTACCTGACGATCCTCGAGGAGCACGAGCTCGGCCTACCCATGGTGCCGAGACGAAAAGTGCGTCGCAATGCCTGACCGTCACCAGTGAGACAATGCAACTTACCCACCCGGCCACACGTAGTGCGGCTCATACGAAACTATTTGG
>PLKG01000108.1 GCA_003140595.1 Acidimicrobiaceae bacterium
CTCAGTGTTTAGGAACGGTAGTTTGACGAACATATGTTCGATATCGTTCGGCAGTGTCCGACTTGTCCCCGGAAGAGGCCGAGATTCTGCGCCGGTCGATCGCGATGCTCCCTCCTCAGGCCCCAAGCGGGCTCAGCCGTGAGCGGGCGCTCGCGATCCTCGGCCAGCTGGTACGCACTTTGAGAGAGCTGCGGCGGCGACCACGCGTGTCAGACCCGAGGAGAAGACTCGAACCACCGGAGAGCGGCGCGGGCCATGGTGGGCAGGCCACTTGAAACCGGCTGGATCTTTCTGACGCCGCGAAGCCGGGGACAACACCGGCGCCCTTATCGCGCGTCAAGACCAGCGCCGGCGTCTCGATGTCTGCTAGGCCGCTCGAGTGAGCATCTGGCGGAGCTTCACTCGCCCGCCTGTGCGGAGAATGGCCCTTCGGTAGATCCCGGTGGCCAGCCTCGCCACACCGATAGTGCACACGATGCTGATCAGCACCGACACAACGAACTCCCACCACGTGGCCGCCCTCAGACTGACGAGGACGGGCATGGCGAACGGGGCCGTCGGAGGCAGATAGGCGAGGACCTTGAAGAATGAAGACGGGCTCGCCGAGCTAGCAGCGGTGAGCGCCATCACGTATCCGAAGATGATCGGAACGCTCAAAGGGAAGGCCAGGCTCTGCACCTGGTCCTGGCGCTCGGCCAAGGAACCTGCCGCGGCGTAGACCCAACAGTAGAAGGCGTAGCCCAGGACCAACCAAACCAGAGTGCTGACGAGCACCGCCGGTGCTGTTCCGTGCAGGAGGTCGGAGCCGACGCTCTTGGCCAACAGGAGAGCGAACACCACGATGGTGGAGGCTTGGATGAGGGCCACGAGGCCGATACCGAGCACCTTGCCTGTGAGCAGCTGAATCGGGCGCACGGTAGCCAGGAGGACCTCTATCACCCGGCTGGACTTCTCCTCCATGACGCCGATCAGGATCCAGGTGTTGTACTGCGTGAGCATCAGGAATATGAGGATGATCCCTATCAGCGACGTAGCCTGCGCCGCGCCCTTGACTGGCCCGGGCTGGACGCTGCGTACCGCGAGCGCGCTGGCGCCGGCCAACTCGGAAACCTGCGCAGCAGTGAGATGGGCTGCCTCGAACGCCTCGATCACACCGAGATTCTTTGAGAGGACAAGCACGAATTGAGCCGTCGTCGAGGTGTCTGTGGCCCCGATCGGCTTGTTCACAACAAGATCGTGACCCTTGACGATGGCGAGGTCGATTTGTCCAGAGCGAAGATCGGCGTAAGCCGCGTCCTTATCGTGAACCGACACGAAGTGGACCGTGGTACCGACACTCTTGGCCGAAGACACGACCGCGTCCCGCCAGGGCGCCGAAAGGGACCCGACCAGGCCAACTCGTTGCGGATGTGGCTTTCCCTTGTCGAGAGTGGGAATGACGATCGCGGCAGCCACCACCGCGAGAACAAGCAGGGTCCCGACGCGAAAGATCCTGCCGCGGAACCGCTCCCGCATCTCTCGTTCCGCCACCAGTGCGACATCGCTCGTGAAGGGACTCAACCTGCGGTCAGTCGGCGCTCGACCGGTCGTTGCGCGTCTGCGACGGCTCCACAGTCGCACGACCAGGACGACGGCCACGACGGCCGCAATGATGCCCCCGCTCATCCCACTGCCTCGCGGAACACTTCCGAAAGTCGGCGGCGCTCGAAGGTGAACTCGGTGACCCTGCCCGCAGCCATTGCAGCGCGGAGCACGGGATCGCTGTCCACCGAGCTTTCGAGCACGAGACGCGCTGCACCTCCATCGACTTCCGAGATGGTCACACCGGCAATGTCGCGTGCCCACGAGGCGTCCCGGTCCCCCTCCACGCGCACCACCAGGCGGCGCGGACCACTGCGGGCCAGGTCGTCGACGGTTCCCGTGACAACCAGTCGACCGTGATCGATGATCGTGACCGACTCGCAGAGATCCTCGACCTGGTCGAGCTGATGGCTTGAGAACAGCACACAGCAGCCCGAGCGGGCCTGTTCGCCAAGCACGGCCGCAATGGCGTCGATCCCTGTCGGGTCCAGTCCAGCCAGTGGTTCGTCCAGGATCAGCACCTCAGGTCCGTGCAGCAACGCGGCGGCGAGCTGCACGCGTTGCTGGTTTCCATGCGAGAGCGCATCCACCTTGCCTCCCGCCCGCTCTGCGACGCCCAGCCGCTCCATCCAGGTCGTGGCGGCGGCCCGGGCCTGCGTAGCGCTCATCCCGTGCAACCTCCCGAGGTACTCGAGCTGCTCGCCCACGAGCATGGCCCGGTACAACCCTCGCTCCTCTGGCATGTACCCGAAGCGACGCCTTTGGTCCTGGCCGACCGGGATACCGTTCCACCTCACCGTCCCGGCGTCCAGATCGGTGAGACCGAAGATGGCCCGCATCGTGGTCGTCTTGCCTGCCCCATTCGGGCCCAAGAAGCCCACCACGTGCCCGGCCGGAACGGAGAACGAAAGACCGTCGAGAGCTTTGAGCGACCCGTAGCGGCGAGTCAGTCCTTCGAGTTCGAGAAGGGTGCTCACCACCCCACACTAATTCTCGCCGCACGAGAGGTCCGATGGGTTCGCCTACTCGCCGCGCATCAACGCGGGCCTCGGAGGGTAGTCGCGATCGTTTCCGGGACGGCGGCGACAGCGACCTCGAGGCCGTCGGTGCGGCCTGCGGCCCACCCGAGTTGTTGAAGCTCGCCGCCGAGCAGAATCCCGATGTCGTGGTGACCGACACTGGGATGCCCCCGACCGGTACCGACGAAGGCACACGGGCCTCGGCGACCTCCGACAGTAGGCGTCGTCCTCAGCCAGTACACGGTGCCCGCCTACGCGCTGGCACTCCTGTAGGAAGGCTCGGCCGGCCGCGACTACCTCTTGAAGGAGCGGGTCTCAGAGGCGAACGGCTGGTCCAGACCAGCACGGTGGTTGCTTCCGGTGGCTCGGTCATCGACCCGCTTGTTGTGGACAAGCATTCAAGGGCCCGGGTCAGCCGGCGCAAGTCCGATCCCGAGTGGCTTACACCGAGGAAATCGGAGATCATCGCCGAGATGGCCCAAGGGCAAGTCCAATGGGACGATCGCCGAGTCGCTCGGGGCTTGTGAGCGTACTGTCGAGCAGCATTCGGACGCGATCTTCTCCAAACTCGGGCTCTCCGAGGAGCGCGACGTCAACCGCCGCGTGAAGGCCGTGCTCGTCCACCTGAGCGCCCAATCGGGAGGCTAGCCACGCCGCAGGTTCCGATGGCACCTCCCCGGTCTTTGCGTGCCCGCCATGGGAGAATCAGTTACCGATGGACAACCCCCTATCCGTCATCGTCGTCGATGACCAGGCGCCGTTCCGACTGGCCGCACGCGCTGTCGTGCGCCGCACCGAGGGCTTCAAGCTGGTCGGTGAGGCCGCCAACGGGATCGAGGCGATCTCGCTTGCCAACTCCTTGCACCCGGACCTCGTGTTGATGGACATCAACATGCCTGAGATGGGGGGCCTGGAGGCGACCCGCCAGATAGTGGCCGGCCACCCCGGCACCATCGTGTTCTTGTGCTCAACCTACGACGTCAACGATTTGCCGGAAGATGCCAGGACCAGCGGCGCCCGGGCCTACATGCACAAGGAGCATTTCAGCCCGAATACCCTCCGCCGGCTCTGGGACGAGCGCGACTCCGGCCGCTTCGCCAGCTGAGCCCGCCTCTCAGTTGAGCGGAACCGAGTTCCCTACAGCCGCAACTGCGACCAGTTCAAACTCCCAAACCTCCGATGGCGCCAAAACGAACCGTCATGTTGACAAATCCGAGCCCGAGCTGGGCGTTGCGCACGTCGAATCCCGGACCGGCTTCGGGGCTACCGCCATGCTTCCTCTCGACGCGCCGCTCACCGCCACCTTCGGCATCTTCCGCACGATCGCCGCTCACGCCGGGGGGTGGCCTCTCGCAAAAGGGAAAGGCTCGGCTCGCGACACGCTCATGAGCGAGCTCGCTCGCCTCCGAGGAGCCGTGCACACCGGATGCCGGGTGAAAGACGCCCAGCGACCCAACTGACCTGCAGACTCCTTTGATACCCTCGAACGCCGTCGAACCTCGATGCGAAGAGGAGGGACCGAGATGACAAGCGCCGATCTTTTGACCGATAGTTTCGGGCGAATTGACGAGGTCGTTGGGGAGGTGCTCGACGGCCTGACCGTCGCGGAGCTGACCTCACGCCTCGACGATGGGGCGAATTCGATCGCCTGGCTCATATGGCACCTGACCCGGGTCCAAGACGACCACATCGCGGCCGTCGCCGGAACCGAGCAGGCCTGGACTTCGTCGGGCTGGGCGGAGCGGTTCGGCCTGCCGCTGGAGGATTCTGACACGGGCTACGCCCACCTTCCGGACCAGAGTCGCGCGGTCATTGCCGACGCAGAGCTCTTGGGTTCCTACCACGATGCCGTCCACCAAAACACGCTCAGGTTCGTCCAGCAGGTGACCGACGCGGACCTCGAACGAGTCGTGGACGAGCGGTGGGACCCGCCTGTCACCCTCGGGGTCAGGCTCATCAGCGTGATCGCCGACGATCTCCAACACGTCGGTCAGGCAGCGTACATCCGCGGGATCCTCGAGCGCCGGCGCTGAGCCCGGCGGCGGCTCTGCAGCGACTCGGAGGCGGAACGTTACAGCGCGCGCAGCCGTCCGAAGAGCTCGACCAGCTGCTCATGGTCTTCGATCACCACATCGGCTATGGGCCGGCGATCCCGAAACAGCTCCGCCGTCGTTCCCCTGGCATGAACAAGCGCCGGGTCGCAGCCGTCCGGATCGGCCAGTGCCGCGCTTCCGCGGTAGGCGTTGACCGCCCCGTCGCGTCCTTTCGGGCGCACCACCACGAGGAGGCGCCCCTGGATCACCGAGAAACGCGCGGTGTGCATCGCACCCGAGGAGGTATCGCACTGGCAGATCACCACGGCGATCGAGAGCCCGGACTGAATACGGTCGCGGGCTTCGAGCTGACGCCGGCAAACCGGTGTTCCCGGCGGCACCTCGGCCAGAAGGCCCCCACCTTGGGAGACGATCTCGGCCGCGAGAGCGGCATTCGATCTCGGCGTCGGGAGGTCCACTCCCGAGCCAAGCACGGCATAGGTGGTTCCGCCGGCGGCCAGCGCGCTCGTGTGGGCGATGGTGTCGATGCCGGCAGCGAGCCCGGAGATCACGGCGAGGCCCGCAGCGGCTGCACTCCTGGCGGTTGCGTCAGCGACCCTGCACCCAAAGCGCGTGGGGCGGCGTGTTCCGACGATCGCCACGGCCGCAGCGGGTGGCAACGCGCCGCGCACCCACAGTGTGCTCGGCGGAGAAGGGATCGAACGCAGGCTGGCCGGATAGCCGGGTGCGTCGAGTCCTATGACATCAACGGGGAGCAACCCGGCGACGGATCGGCGTGATGGTCGTCGCGTCGTTCTCCACAAAATGGTCTGCCGCCGGCGAAGCCACCGTTTCGGCCGGCACAGGAGCTTGGTCGACCGCAGGTCCCAAAGGCTCGCCATGCACTCGCGGCGGCTCCCCGGCGACCCCGGACCCGGGCTCGTGCTCGGTTCCCGGCGACACCAGAGGAGAGGCGCCCGGTCCTGAGGTGGCGAGGGAGCCAGAGGCTGGCCTTGCAAGCCCGGGGCGGGCACGACCCACGACCGCGACCGGCCGGGGTCCGGTGCTCGCAGCCCTCGGAGGGCCCACAAGGGGCTCAGCCGCCTTCTGCCGCAGTTCCATCAACGATGCCGCCCGCTTCCATTCCTTGCCCTTCAACAGCTTTACGAGCTTTGGCATGCCGCAGAGCAGATGCTCGGCCTCGCTGCGGTACTGCGCCGCGACACCGCCCATGGCGAAGATCGCGGCACGGGAGAGCGAAACGCCTTCCTCGGTCAGGGCGATCACCTGCAGGCGCGAGGCGGCGACCTCGGCGTCCTGCAAAGAGCCCAGCGCGTCCTGGAGACCGGTCATCTGGCGCACGAAGCCCTTCAGCTCACCGTCGTAGAGGCCCGAGGCGAACTCGAGCGCGTAACGGAGCTTCTTGCAGCGAATGCGCAGACGGTGGTAGTCGGTTGCCACACCCGTGCGCTTGGCCCGATTGGCGGCCTTTCTCGCAGCACGGTGGCGTTCGCCGATCAACGCGGGCATCGTCGCAACCGCAGGCTCGCGTGCTGCGCTGGAACGGCTGGAGGGACCCTGTGCGAGCATCGCCACGAGACCGGACGCCAGCCGCTCGTAGCGGCGCGAGTCCAACGCCTCGAGCAGCGCCTGCCTCGCCAGGACACGATGACCGGCCAGGAGATCGGCCAGCTCGTCCAAGGCTTCGCGATGGTCACCTGGCATCTCCTCGGTCCAGTCGTCGAAGCGACCGAGTTGGATGTCAAGGTCCCGCACCTCACCGAGCAGGGCCGCCAGCCAGCCGAGCTCGGCTCGCAAGCGCGCTGCCCTGACGGGAAGCACAGAGGCGAACATGTCCATTCCTGCGCGCATGCGCCGCGTCGCCACCCGCATCTGATGGAGCGATTCGATGTCCTCTCCGAGGCGAGTCCCCGCCACGTGTGCCAGCATCGCTGTGGCATTCCTGCGCAGCACACGGAAGGCAAGTTCGCCGAGCGTCGAGTCCGGGGACACAGCGATCGGCCCGAGGTCCGGGAGCCCCGGGATACTGAGTCCGGCGGCCATGAGGCCGGCCTCGAACTTGGACAGAGTCGCCGGCTGGAGGCCGCACTCGCGCCGCAGGCGCTCCACGAAGGGTTGCAACGCGTCTACCCAAGCAGGCTGCACCTCGACCTCGACACGGGTGAGGCGGAGCCGCCGTCGTTCGTGCCCGATCGCGATCACCGTGTCGTCCAGCGCGAGCTCGCCGACGGTCTCTCCATAGATCTCGAGACCGAAAGGACGTCGGCGCGTTCGGACCTCCAGAACCTCCTTGAACACCCGTACCCCCGCGAGCGCCTCCACCCGCCGTCCGACCTCACCGGCGCGGTCGAGACCAGCCAAGCCCGAGGCGGGCAACGGTTGAGTCACCTCGAGGCGGCGGCGCAGTCCTTTCGTAGCTGCGGAGAGGTCCTTGAGCGTCGCCTCCAGGCGCCCGGCGCGCCTTCGCACTCGCAGCACGTAGCCGGCGCGGCCCATCCGCCAGTCTTCGGTGTCGACATAGACGTCCACGAGTCGCTTCGGGGAGCCCGGCACGATCCCGAGTCCCAAAATCGGCTCTGCGACCGCCTGCGGACCGGTCCTCAAGGCCAGCCACCGCTCGACAGGCCGCAGGTCGAGCGCGTCGAGTTGCCACTCGACCTCTATGTCCGTTCGAAGATCATCTTGTGCGGACACCGAGTGCAAACCTAGTCGCAGAACACGGGTCGTGAGCTGTTCCCGAA
>PLKG01000101.1 GCA_003140595.1 Acidimicrobiaceae bacterium
TACTTTCTTGAATATGTTAGCCTGCCACCATGGGAGACTGGACTTTTCTCACCAACCACGCCCGTGTCCTTGCCTGCATCGCACAAGATCCAGGCGTGCGTATTCGTGACATCGCCGCTGGCCTAGACATCACCGAGCGGAACGCTTTTGGAATTGTCGCCGACCTGACGACGGCTGGCTACGTCTTAAAGGACAAGGNNCGGCCGTCGCAATCGCTACCGGATTCAGGTTCACGTGCCCTTGCGAAGAGACACGGATCGGCACCAGACGGTCGGTGAGTTGCTGGCGGTGCTTGTCGACACCAAAGCTCGTGGGGACCTTCAACAGGGCGTCGACGTCACCGCTTGATCCGGCGGGAGACCAAGGAAGTGCGCCAACCAACTTCGGTCACGAGACTGCACTATTTGTGGAAGAGAGGTACCTCATGATGCCTGCCGGATCGCAACAGTCTTGACGTATCTCCTCGTTGCTCGGTCAACGCAGGGTCTCGGACTGTAGACGCTGATCGAAAAGAGGACCACCTGATCATCCCCGTTCTTGCGCGAACCCGCCCACAGGCTTCGCCTGGGAGTCGAGCGAGAAGACGGGAGAAGGGACCGACATGGAGATGTGGACAAAGATCCGGCTCAAGGCGCTCATGTCGTCCGAGGCTTTCGTCCGCGTGCAGGAGCAGATGGCCGCTGACGCACACCGTCCGACGCCACTAAAGGGCGCGATGGGTCGCGTGTACCCCCTCTCTGGCCTCGTGCGTTGCTCGGCGTGCGGATGACGGATGCAAGACACCCACGCGCACGAAACTGCCCGATAACGCTGTCGCTTCGCGGCCGAGTACGCAATCGCCGACAAGGTCGATCATCCGTTGAGCAGATCCGCTCCCTCGTCCTTCGGCTTCGCGATATTGCGGCCGCACTCGCCACGGCCGACCCGAAACTCAAGGCCGAGGTATACCGTGAGCTGGGTTCAGGTTGAGTATGACCCCTGCCAGCACCTTGTCTCTGGCACCGCAAGTCCGTGTACCAGAGAACGTGTCGGAGGCGGACTCGGTACAAGACTCCACGCCGCGTCGCCGTGACCAACCTCTGCCTACGGGTACCTTGACCTGGACCCTTGCGCGCCTCTTCCCTCGAGAGTCGTCACCCGCAAACTCTCTCGCTACGGACGTGCCAGCGCCGTTCAGTAGCAGACGCCTGGTTCGGTGCTCGGGTAAGCCCAGCCGTTGTACTGGAAGCCCGACGTCCACATGGTGGCCTTGTTTGCAGTGAGCGTCCAGCCTGGCACCGCATCACCGTTGGCCCACTGCGGGAACGTCGGAGCCGTATTGAGAAGTCCCTTCTGGATCACGACGTTGAGAACAGTGAGCGGGATCAACTTTGTACCCACCCACTGCCCTGGCGTGAGCACGAGAGTGCCGTCGCCGGCAGTCACCTGACCAGTGGCGTCAACCTGTGGCGGGCTCGTGTCCTGATAGACGAGAAGGGCGGTGCCGCCGTACGCGCCGTACACGGGAGAATAGGCGAGACCTCCGAGCTTGCCGCCGGCACCGCTCAACTGGGACAGGCTCTGGGTCATGCCGGCAGCATCGTTGGTCATGGCCGCGAGGACTTTGCTGGCCGCGGCGTCTGTCTTGAGCCCGGCAAGCTCGGAGAGGAACTGACCGACCGTCCAATTGCCGGGCGGTGCGACCGTGAGCGTCTGGTCGGGCGATGTGTTCTTCAGATCCGTGGTTATCAACTCGCCGGCCGCGTTCTTGGCCCAGGCATTGAGCAGGAAGGTCCCCGGCGTCGTGCCCACGGTCAGAGTGAAGTCGTAGACGCCATTGGCGTCGGTCACGACGTCAACTGGGGGCCCAAGGGGGCTCGAGATGGAGCCCCCCGGCCAAATCCTCGTACCCGTGGAACCGCAGATGGCCAGCCGGACGCCGCTCGTGACCGCAGCTTCGCCCGTCTCGCTCGGCTGCGGTCGCAACGAAACGGTGACACCTCCGGCCGGCTTGCCGAACTCGGCCGTCGTTACCTCTCCCTTGACGACAGTTAGACCGTCGGCTTTCACACTTGTCTCCGAAAGCGTAAGGGTCACCTTCAGGCCGCCGTTGAGCGTGAAGTCGGCGTGCGCCACAGCTCCCGCATCCACAGACAGATCCAGGCTCTCCGGGTCAAACCTGGGCGGCAGTACACTGCTCGGACCCCCGGAGGGGGTGACGGTGTACTGCCCGGCTTTCACGTTGATCGTGTAGAAACCTGACGTGGCGTCAACTGGGCTGCTACCACCGCCGTCGCCACTGGCACTGACGGTCGCGCCCTGGACAGCCTGCTGGTCCTTGTCAAGGACATATCCGCTGATGGTCGCCCCAGGCTTGCCGGAGTTCCAAAGGAGGTAAAGAAGTGCCGGGTTGTTGTTCTGACGCACAAAGACGGGCGTCCAGCTCGTACGCGGTGGGATCTGGACGTCGCAAACAGTTGTGTTCGACTTGCAAGTGCCGTCGACGGCGTCGGGAACTGCCGCGCCGTAGGAGCTGTTCCAGTCGAGATGGTTGTAGACACAGCCTGCATCCCCACATGCGACGGCGGTCTCGGTCTGCAAAGGCGCCGGTCCGGTCAACTTGAAGATCCCGTCCTTGTCCGGGCGCGTGAACAGCACGACCGTACCCGGCTCCGGGATGACATAGCCCTCGCACGTCCCGTACCCCGAGCCGGTGTAGTAGCAGTGCGGGACCGGCGGCGGATTGTTGTCCGACGTGCTGACGGTTGTGGATGTTGAAGTCGGGCTGACAGTTGTTGGCGTTGACGTCGGCGGAATCACCGTCGGCAGGGAAGTGGAACAGGACGTCGCCAGGACCGCCAGTCCCATCACGATGACGTATCTCGCCTTCATCGTCCCTCCTCGCTCGCTGGCTCGAGATCCCCATTCACATAGACCTGCTGACCTGCGCGTAGTCGCCTGCCAGCCGTTGTCGGTCATCGTGCGCCTTCGTCACGCCGACTGTCAGGGCCGAATGTCACAAAGCGGCGAGACCCAGGGGGTCGCTCAGGCAGTTTCATGCAACGACAGCGACGGTGCCAGAGACGATCGGCCTCCTCGTGGCCAGGATTGACCCGCACTTCCCGATGTGGGGATAGGTCAAAGACGCTGGCCATCGATGGCCTTCGACGAGCCACCCGTCACTGAAGACCAGCTCCGCGATCTGTTGCAGCGTGTCGGCGACGTTGTCACGCTTCTCCGGCACGCTGACGCAGACGAACGGCGTGAATTTTACCAGGATCTTGGGCTTCGCCTCGCCTACCAGCGCCTGCGCGAACAGGAGAAGATCCGCGCCACCTTAGGCGTGGAGTTTTCGCCTGTCGGAGGGGGACTTTCCCACATACGACACGCGAGGCGATCTGGGATCTGGCCGCTTGACTAGGAGGTCTTCCTCAGTTCTTCCCGCCTAGCGCGGGCGTGGGACTGTCCTCAGACCCGCTCCGCATCCTCTCCAAGCGCCTCGATGCCGGACAATCACGGCGTCGTTCACGAAGAGGAGGGCTCACTGATGCGACGCCCGGCTCCGCCCGCCTGGCGAAGGGAGCAGGCCGGGGGCAATCGCTGACGTCACCGCTGCGATCCGGTCATCGACGTCGAGCTTCGCGAATGCGTGGAGCAGATGGGTCTTGACGGGAGCCTCGCCAATGAACAGAGCTTGCCCGACCTCACTATTGGTCTTGCCATTCGCGACAAGGGCCAACACCTCTAGTTCTCTGGGCGTGAGTTCGCGATTCGCTGGCGCCCTCGACCGGCCGAGCAGCTTGGCAGCGACGAGGGGTGCCAACACCGTGGCCCCTCTAGCCGCCGCACGCAACGCTTGCACAAGGTCCGCTCTGGGGGTGTCCGTCAATAGGTAACCCGTGGCACCCGCTTCCACCGCCCGAAGGATGTCGTGGTCGGTGTCCTAGGTGGTCAACACCAAGACAGCGGGCGCCGGGTCGAGCGCGGCGATGCGACGCGTGGCCTCCGCCCCATCGATGCCCGGGCGCAAGTCCATGAGCACGACGTCGGGCTTGAGTTCGGCAGAGATCCGCACGGCTTCTTCGCCGTCGGCGGCTTCCCCCACGACCTCCAGATCCGGCTCTCCCGCCAACATCCCCCGAAGGCCTGCCCGCACAACAGGGTGATCGTCCACCAAGAGCAGCCTGAGCATCACCGCACGCCCACCCCCGGCTGATGAAGTCGACGACCCCTGGACCGCTCGAGGTTCGGCGCGACCCTGATCTGAAGGGAACCAACGGCCTTAGCAAAGCCACGAGGGGGATGGTGACTCGTACGGTCGTGCCGCCTCCAGTACGCGAACTGATCTCGGCTTGGCCGCCGACCTGGGTCGCACGCGATCGCAGCTGGCCGCGTCCGAAGCCGACTGCCCGCTCAGGGTCGAAGCCGATGCCGTCGTCGGTGACGACAAGAGTGGCGACATTCTCGTCAAACGCCAAGACCACGCTGGCAGAGATGGCTCTGGCGTGCTTTCCGACTGCCACCAAGGCCCGAAGCGCTCCCAGGCGTACTCACTGCCGGCGTGCTCTCTTACCGGCACAGCCGCTTGTCCGGACCCCCCGGCCTCGGGAGGCTCTGCTATCGCTCGCTCTGAGCTGTCCACCTGAAAGTCCTTGCAGAAACCACTAGGCCCAAGAGGCACCATATCGCGAGAACTAGGGCCATCTCCCCATGGTTCCATACGTGCCCAGGCTCGACCTTCTGGAAGTAGGACGGCAGGAGTGCCGAGCGGTAGCCCTCTGCGATCCAGCGCAGGGGGAAGATGCCAGCGAAATTGTAAAGGCCGTGGGAAAGCGAGGTGAAGGGCACGAACACACCGGAGATGAACTCGAGCACCAAAAAGGGCAGGTTGAGCACCGCCCCTGCCGAACGGGCAGTGCGGGGAAGGCTACTTGCTGCTACTCCGACCAACGTCATGGCCGTGCCTCCGAGGAGGGTAACCCAGACGAATGTCCACCACCGACTGAGCGAGTCCGGGAACGCGACCTTGTAGGCGAAGTGTCCGACCACCATCAGTACCGCCACCTCCAGGAGGGAAGCGACAAGCACGACCATCACCTTGCCCAAGAAGTAGGCGGCGCGCGGCATTGGAGTACCTGCCAGGCGCTTGAGGGTCCCGTTCTCGCGCTCGCCCGTGATGGTGATACCAAGGTTCAAAAAGCTCGTCGACGCCAGGCCGCCCGCAAGCAGCCCCGTGGTGTACACCTGACTGAAGCTGACGCCTGTGCCCGGGACCTTGCCCGAGAAGATGGAGGCGAGCAACCCGAGGAGCACGACAGGGAGGGCAAGGGTGAAGACCACGGCGTCCCTGCTGCGGAAGAACTGGAGTATCTCCACCTGTCCCCGGGCAAGGCTTGCCACCAGGAACGAGCGCCCTCGGGAGCGAAAGTGCTGTGACGCCCTTGCGGGAACACCCCGGCGTGGGTTCAGGTTTTCCGCACCGCCGGCGGTCGTCGTGGCGCTCATGCCAGTTGCTCCTCTCCAGACTCTCCGGCGGCGGCGCCGATGAGTTCCAGATAGATGTCCTCCAGGCTCGGACGCGTCACCGTCAGCCCCGGCACCTCACCGCCAAATGTCTCCTCGAGCTGGCGGACGAGCGCCGTGGGCTGAGGCGTCTTAACGTGCCTCCACTCGCCTTGGACCAGCCAAGAAACCTGCGCCGGGGCGTGTTGGCGCCCGCCGAGCTCGCCGGGCGGACCCGTCTCGACGAGTCGGCCGTGGTTGATGACAGCCACACGGTCCGCGAGCGCCTCAGCCTCTTCCAGGTAATGGGTGGTGAGCAGCACGCTCGTCCCCTCCTTGGCGAGGTCGCGCACCAAGTCCCAGAACGTTCTCCGTGCCTCGGGGTCAAAGCCGGTGGTCGGTTCGTCCAAGAACAGCAGTTCGGGACCGCCGATTATGCCGAGCGCCACATCGAGGCGCCGGCGCTGTCCGCCAGAGAGCGTCCTTATCCGGGCATCTCGCTTGGCCGAGAGGCCTACCCGCTCGATCACGTCTGCTGGGTCAGCAGGCGAGGGGTAGAAGCGCGCGAAGTGACGCACGGACTCGCTCACCGATAGGTCGGCGACGTCCTCGTTGTTCTGCAGGACGATGCCACGGCGAGCCCTCCATTCTGTGCCAGCACGCTGCGGGTCCTCCCCGAGCACGCGCACTTCGCCGTTGTCACGACGGCGATAGCCCTCGAGGATCTCTACGGTGGTTGTCTTGCCGGCCCCGTTTGGCCCGAGGAGGGACAGGACCTCGCCCCGGGCCATCTCCAGGTCGAGGCCGTCCACGGCCGCAACTGCGCCGTAGGACTTTCGCAGACCCTTAGCTTCGACAACAAGGTCGTTCCCCATGAGGCCAGCATGGCCCTTCTGCCGCTTCACCGCCACAGCTGGAAGGCTGGTTCTGGTGTCCATCGAACGGTGGATCACATACGCGCTTCCTCGCCGCGAGCCCCCTGTGCTTGGCAACCAGCTCCCCGCCGAGCTCGTTGCGATGACTTGGTTGAGCTCGCCCTCAGAAATGGCTCTATGTCGAGAGTGTCGGCTCAGATAGCCACTCGATGAGCCAACGTGGCTCAGCCCTTACAACATCGCCAGATCGGCGGACACGACAACGTGCGCACCAAATAGTT
>PLKG01000044.1 GCA_003140595.1 Acidimicrobiaceae bacterium
CCCGCCCGAGCGATCAAGGCCGCGCGCAACGGTGGCAGCAGGGCACCGTCGAGATCGAGGATTGGCGACGCTCGCTTGGCGTAAGCGATGGCTCTAACTCGCCGAACGCGTGGACGCGCGCGCTCGGCCCGCCGGGCGAGGGTTGGGAGGGCCGACGGCGCCGGCGCGTCGTTGCGAACCTTGTGGCGGTGCGACNNACCTCGGTCTCGAGGAGACCGATCGTGCCCGGGCCGTGAACGGCCGTCCTTTGCTCGACCCGGCGACGGCCGCGGTGCTCGCGCGAGGTAGAAGCGGCGAGTCAACGTCTGTTCCTCGGTTACGGGATGTTGCGCAGCTCGGGCGTGGAAGGTGAGGTCCGCTCGCGTGCCTCATTGAGGCTGACCGACCTCGCGCAAAAGGAGTGACCGAGTCGGACTTTTCGGATGTAGTCGTCCCGCCTCCCCTTTAGAAGTCTCGTCTCCCCGTGAACTCGATCCGCAGGGGCAAAGGGACTTTTTCGCCGAACACCTCCGTTCTGTCGCTCACCCGGAGAAGACTGTCGCCGTACTTGGCGAGGAATTCCCAGTTTTCGTGTGGCGGGGCCCGATATCCGCGTTAGCTACTACCGCCCTACCTGCGGTAATGCTCGAAGGAACCCTGCTCCTGGCGTGAGGAACCGTGAGATCGAGGCGCCGTCGCGTGTCGCAATAGTCCATGTCGGTGGCCCGATACTTCGCGTTGCATAGACGATTGTCAATGCAACCGGAGGAGATCGGCAGCGGACGTCCCCTGGGACTTCACCGACCCGCTAGTTGACGGAGCTTCGCGGCGCCCACCTCTCTCCACGCATCCCGAACCGCCCACGTCACCTCTAGCTGCGCAGTCCGTTAATCGGATCAGAGATCTCAGTCGGCTCTTCCCGAGCAATAAAGTCGGCGAATCCTGGAACAGTGAAGGCAATCTGTCCGTATTCCGGGGCGTAGACGAGACCCTTTGCGATCAGGTTCGCCCGTACCGGACCGAGCGAGTTCGTCTTCTTACCGAGACGAGCTGCGACCTCGCCAGCCTGGCTCGGACCCTCACCGTCACGCGCCATGGCGATTAGGTAACGACGCTCCGAGGGCGTCGCTCGGGCCCAGCGGCTCCGAAAGAGTCCTTCATCGAGAACGGACAACCCCATAGCGATGCCGCTCTGGGCGTCCTCACGTTGGATTGTCGCGGTCGACGCGTGGTTCCACGCTTCCTTGGCAAACTGCTGGATGAAGTAGGGGTAGCCGTGCGATGCCTCGATAATCATCTCGGCGGCATCCACATCCCATGCGGCCATCTCCTGTAGGCCCGGCAGCGTGACGGCGTCGAACGCCGCGTCGTGTGCGAGCGGACCGATCACTCTGTACGAGAAGAGTCGCTCCGCGTACGACTGCGCCTCAGCGAGCCGACCCGGCAGATTCGGCAGGCCCGCGCCCATCACGTAAAACGGCAGGTCCCGTTGTCCGGTCATGTGGGCCGCGCCGCAGAGCGCGGCCAGGAGACTGAGGGGAAGGTCCTGCATTTCGTCGATGGTGATGAGCACACCGACGCCGCGCTCGGACGCTGCTGCAGCGACCGAGCGCGCTAGCTCGGTGAGGTCGAGCGCGAGATTGCCCGAGTCGCCTACACCGCGAAGTGCCTCGACGTCGACCTGTACGGAAGCGACGTTCCCGATCCCCAAAGTGAACGACTTCACTGTGCCAGCGGCGCGACGCATCCGATCACCGAATCCCCACGACCCTGTCACCTCTCGAAGGGCCGCCGCGACGCCAGACGCGAGCAGCGTCCGGAACGCCGCCGCAGTCCATTCGGCCTCGCGTCGGGCTTCAAGCTGGGTGACGGCCCAACCTCTCGTTCGCCCGCGTGTGGCGAACTCGTTCAACAAGACCGTTTTGCCGACGCCCCGAAGCCCAGCAAGGACCAGCGCGGGTCCGGGCCTCCCGCTCTCCGCTTGCTCGAGAAGCACCTCGAGTTCGCGGATCTCCAGATCTCGACCGGCAAGCTCGGGCGGCCGAAGGCCGGCGCCAGGACGATAGGGGTTACGGGCCGGATCCATGTCTACATATTAATACGCAGTTATAGGCTGGATACCTATTACCTGACATTAATTGCTAGACCTCAGGTATTTTAGAATGGACGCTCCCCGACCCGTACCTTCGACGGCGCTTCGTGCCGGTCACCAGAGCCCGAGAGTGCTGCGCTCGAACTCATGTGACTTGCGGTGGTGTACGACTATATAGTAGTACTACTTCTATGAAACTCAGCATCTCAGTTCCAGAACCGCTCTGGGAAGAAGCGCGGGCGTTCCATCCCGAGCTCAATCCCTCGCGCCTTGTTCAGACGGCGCTCGAAGCGATGGCGCATGCCGAACGCACCTCCACGCTGGGGGAACGTCCGGCCGAGGTGGACGAGGCGTTCGCCGTCGCGCGCGATCGATTCATCCAACAGGCGCATGAGCGCTTCCAGCGTGGCTACGCCGCGGCCGTCGAACTCGCGGCCCATGTCGACTGGTGGGTCCTTGAATCCCTCGCCCGTGACAAATTCGACGTGCAGCAGTGGACGGATGGGCTGTTGCAGGACTTAAACAACGCGATGGCTGGCCTGATCCCGCGTGATTGGATCAAGGACTATCCCTTCGGTGCGCTCATCAAGGCTCTAGGGAGCCTCGCCGACCCGTCGGGCGAGGGCTGGAAACCGGACGCGGCTTACCTCCGTGGCTTTGCACAGGCGATGCGTGCCCTTTGGACGGAGGTGTTCGAGCGCACACCGTCCGGACTCCTCGATGTCGTTGCGAGCGACGATCAGCCAGTCGAGGAGGTGCCTATCGACGACGCGCGCTGAACCGAAACGATGCACACATAGCAAAGGGCCCGCCCGAAGGCGGACCCCTAGCCGGCCAAAGGCCTGATGCCGTCTTACGACGGCGAGTTGACACTTTCAGCGTACCCGGCACAGGCCAGCCGGCACCAAGACCGTGCGGTCGCGAACGCGCCCGCGTACCTGAAGGAGTTACACAGCCATGGTTCAAGCACTAGACCACACACGTCCGGCACTCGCTCGCGTCGAGGAGGGAACACTCGTTCTCGAGTGGTTGGAAGAGGACGACCCGGTTGTCCTACGAGTCGTCAGCGATGCCGATGACGTCGAACAGGCAGCGCGAAGCTGCCTCGAAGTGGGTGCCCGCGCTCTTGTTGCGGGCCACGCCGCCCTCGACGAGGTACTTGTCGGTCGCTCGTTTGATCGCCTCGTCGAGCGGCTCGATGGAAGCGTCGATCGAGAGGTCGGACGGATCACCGAGGCAGCAACCCAGCTCGTCGGCGAAGACGACGGCGCGCTCACGAAGATGTTCGTAGACCTCAAGGCTCAGCTCGAGGAAAGGCTGGGGGCGCTCTTTGACCCGGACTCCAAGACGAGCGCGATGGCGCTGCTCGAAGATGTCTTCTCGGACAGCAGCACGAAGGTGCTCCATACCCTCCGCGGCGCGCTCGATCCGGATGACGACGCGACTCCGCTCGGACGATGGCGGGCGGAGTTGTCCAAGGCGATCCATGAGCAGAACGAGGCGGTTCTCCGCGAAATCCGCGACCTCGCCACCGCTATGGCGGTGCGCGAGGCACGGGTCGACCTCTGGGAACGCAGCACCCAAAAGGGCGTGGCGTTCGAGGAACTCGTGGGGATGGCATTCACCGAAGTCGGAACGATCCACGGAGACATCGTCGAACCGGTAGGTCGCGAGCGCGGATGCGATGGATCGCTCGTGGGTGACATCGTCGTCACCTTGAGTCCCGACGATTGCCCGACGGGGCGCGCCGCGTTCGTGTTGGAGGCCAAGACGCGGAAGCTCACACTGCGAAAGACCCTCGACGAGCTCGACGTCGCCATGGCGAATCGGGAGTCGACTGCCGGAATCGCGGTCTTCTCCGACCGAGCGCTCGCTCCGACCCCATCATTGTTCTCCGCATACGGAGACAAGGCGGTCTTGGTCCTCGACGCAGAATTGCCCGACCCGCAAGCGGTCGAGCTCGCCTACGCGTGGGCTCGCTGGATCGTCCGCCGAGCGGGCTCCGAAGATGCGCCGGAAGCCGACGCGCGAAAGGTCCGAGAAGCGATCGATGCCGCGGTGCATGGACTCGACCGCGCCATGGGCGTGCGCCGCTGCTTCAACACGATCCGCCGATCGGCGGGGCAGGGTTCGGACGAACTAGCGGAGCTCGTCGCGGAGGTCCGCGCAGCTGTAGAGAAAGTCCGCTCACTGCTCGTACCCGAGTAGATCCGGCGGCGGTCAGATCAAGGGGAGGCGCCAAAAAAGGCGCCTCCCCTTCGCTCAATTCCGGAGTGCTGTCAACGCACAGATCGGATCGTCCGCGAAGAACCCCTCAGGGTTCTCCCAGGTTGTCTGCGTGACCACCTCGGCACTCCTGTGCATCAGGCGTGCGCTGCCCGGACGCCCCTTGTTGTGACGCCGATGCAAGCCGTCAGCGCAGGTCCAGAGACGTGCCACGAGGTCGATCCCGCCGCTCACCCCCTTCCTCGTGCTCAAGCGCATCTCACGCGCAGGCTAACAAGGACGCCGGAGGAAACGGGGGGTGCCGGGGGGTCGATCAAGACCGGCGAACCGAGCCTCAATCGGGGGTGCGCGACGCGGTGATCGACGAATCCGGGCTGTGTCGGGTCGTCTGGCTGCTCTTGCAGTCCTGCCCGGGCAAGGCCGCCGACATCGAGGCCGAGACCCTCGCCGCGTTCTTGGCCGCCGTGGCCTGCGGCGAGCCGGGCCGTGCGCGCCTCGCGTCTCGGTTGTGCCGGCTGGCGAGCATCGGCGCCAGCCGGCTGGTGCAAGGCGAGGGGGCCGAGCGCGCCCGGCCGGGCGCAGATCCGGTCTCCGCCGCGCCGCCCCGACCGTAGGGACACCCCGACCTTGTGATCGGTGCGGCGGACGCCAAGCTGATCGGGGCCACCCGGGTCGGTGACGTCGAGCTGGCAGCGGTCGCGAACGCCCTGGGGATCAGCGACAAGGTGGCCACCAACCGCGTCGCCGGGCTCAGTCGGTGCTCGTTGTATGGCTGAGTTCGGATAGGTATTCGCCGTTCGAGTTTGTGTTCAAGGTGGTCCGCACTTCGGATCAGCAACCAGTCAAGGCACTCGCTCCTTGCGGTGTGTAGCAATCGATCGGAAAACGTGTTGCCCCGCGGGGAGCGCACCGGCGCGTGGATCGTCTTAACGCCGGGTGAGGCTAAGAGCCCATAGAAGCTCGACGTGAACTTGGCATCCCGGTCCCGGACCATGAACTGGAAATGTCGGCTGGCGTCTTCGAGATCGGAAGCGAAGTCATCCAAATGTGCAGTGAGCCCTCAGCGTCGCTCTACGGACAAGGCAGTAATCTTCTGTCAGCTCCGCAACTGAGGGAGGACGTGGGACTTGGCGAGAAGGAAACGGACCCAGCCGGCGGACCTGCTCGGCCCTCTAGAGGCGCAGATAATGGCGACGGCCTGGCGCCATCCCGGTGTGAGCGGCGTCGACGCGACCGACCTGATCAACAAGAAGCGTGAGATCCCGCTCTCGCACCGGACCATCCTCACCGTGCTCAGCCGGCTCGACGCCAAGGGATACCTCACCCATGTCGTCGAGGGAAGGACCTACCTCTACACGGCGGTCGTACCCGAAGGCGAGTTCGTCGCCTGGCATGCCGAGCGGGCGGTCAAGGCACTGCTCGAACGCTACGGCGACGACACGACCATCTCCGGACTGGTCGGTGCCGCCGCCACCGACCCTGCGATGCTCGAGCGGCTCGACGATCTTCTCGATCGGCGTCGCGGCAGTGCGACGTAGCTTCTGGCTCCTCGTCACCGTCGCACTTGGAGTCGAGGCGACCGCGGCGTTCTTCGCACAACGGGTGCTCGTGCAGGTGCAGTGCTATGTGCCCGGATGGAACCCGAACGAGGCCGGCTTGTTCGCCTGCATGGAAAAGGTGCCGCTCGTCGGAAGGCGACCATGGCTCCCGGCGCTTCCTATAGGCGTGGTCGTGGTCGTGTCGGTTGGCCTTGGGGGCTACGAGTGCGTCCGACAACTGCATCGTCTTTATCGGCTGCAACTCACGCTCCGGTCCTTGGGCGAGCCTCCAGCGGGCCATGTGGACAACCTCGCCCGCTTTGGTTTGAGAGCGGTGCAAGTCGTCTCCACCGACGAGGTCCTCTGTTTTTGCATAGGGCTCCTCCGCCCGCGCATCGTGGTGTCGACCGGGCTGGTGAACCTGCTGGACCGAGCCGAGCTCGACGCGGTGCTCGCACACGAAGCTTCTCACCAGCGCCGTCGGGATCCACTGCGTCTCATGGTCGCCAGCGTCGCGATCCGAGGCCTCTTCTTCGTCCCGGCGCTCACAGATCTAGCGAGGGCCGCGCGCCTGACGACCGAGGTCGAGGCCGACGCGGCCGCGGTAGACCGATACGGGTACTCAAACATGCTACGCGCCTTGAAGACCGTGCTCGAGGCAGTCCCCCTTACACCCGCCGGCGCAAGCGCCATGGTGGCTTCCGACTTGATGAGCGAGCGAGTCCAAGCGCTCGGTGGCGATCACCCCCGCTTCATCATCCGCTGGCGCCGCTTGGTCGCGAGCATCGCGGCGCTAGTCGTCCTCTTGACTCTGGGCTTGGCGGTGCCGAGCGCGACGAAGACGCCACCGCTGGTGCCCGTTCACCGAATCGTCGTACCATCGCGCAGTTAGTGGCAGCTCCCTCCGACCGCCCTGAGCGAAGAGCCTTTGACTTGCCGACTCGTCACGACTACAGTGACGTAGTAACGTAAGACTACGAAGTAGTAGTCCTTACGAGGTACGGTGGAGGCGGGGACATGTTGCACCGAATGATCTGTTCCGCGGTAGTCACGGTCGTGCTGGCGGCGTTCTCAGCCGCTGTCGTACTCGGAACCGCGGGGTTCGCGTCCGCAGGCGTCACGAGCGTCCCAGTCGTCGTTGGCGTTCCGTCGCCCTCGCCGCTGGCCCTAATTGATTGCGCGGGTAACACCTGCCAAGCCATTGCAAACTCGGGGACGACAGTGACGAACTGGGCCACCAGCACCACTGCCCCGAACTCGGTCTGCACCTACGCCGAGTTCTTCGAGAACGGCACGATCATCGCTGAGAGCGGGACGACGTGTCTTTCCGCGGGACAGCAAGGCAACGCGGACTGGTCGGACCCAGGTAAGTTCCCAGCCGGCGCGCAGCTCTGCACAGCTTGGACCGGAGTCGCGGGAAAACCATGCAACACGATCTGACGACGCATGGCGGCTTGCACCGTCTTTGGACAGGAACCGACCAATAGGTGGGTAGTCGTAGCTGCTCTTTCTCAATCCTGCGTGAGGGAATCCATGAAGTGTCGCACGCGGAGTCTTTGATTCTGAGAAACCGCTACTCAATGCGATCTGGCGAAGAGCCCGGGACGATGTGTCCCAGGCAGGGATCACTGGGAGTTCAATAACTGAGCCATCGACGAGTGGGAGGATGAAATGCGGAAGAGCGGTGGGTGCCGAAAGATTCATCTTGTCGTTATGTCGATCCTGTTGATGGCAACAGGTATCGCGATTGCCCAGCCGAGCACAGCGGCAGTCATCGTGCCGAGTGGAATCATCTTCGACGGATCCCCCGGTGTGAACGCTCCGCCGTCGAGCCTGGGTCCATACGCAATGGCTGGCTTCGGCACTGACCCTCAACCGCTCGGCACCGATGTGGCAGGGGTCGACGACGCATCGACCGGCGCTGATATCGGTTTCTCACCATCTCTGGTCCACCTTCGCGTTGCCCAAGGGTGGGCCACATGGAGCAACGACTACACGGGAGACCTTTACGCGACCTACCCGGCGACCAGTACAACGATCTCATTGCCGCCAGGCACGAACGGATTCTATTTCTATGCTGAGCCGGATCTTTTCTCGACCTTCACCGTCACTGCGACGGCACAGAACGGCACATCCTCCGGGCCCATATCTGTACAAGGAAATGCCGGCGCTAGCTATTTTGGCTTCTATACGAACGGGTACATCTCGTTGACGAGCATCTCCATTGCGTCATCGGCCGACTTCGCGATCGGTGAGTTCGGCATCGCCAATCGATTCGCACCCGCCTTGACTGGATATGCTGCTCTGGGTGACTCCTTTGCTTCAGGAGAGGGGAACCCGCCTTACGATGCTGGTTCCGACACCTCGTCCGACAGCTGCCACCGTTCGACAGTTGCGTACGCGCACCAAGTGGCGCAGGCACTTGATCTGCCCCTTTCATTCTACGCATGCAGTGGAGCGAAGACGGATCATGTGCTCACTAGCCGGCTTGACAACGAGCTATTTGAGCTTGACCATCCGGACAGCATCAATGGCACGACTGCCCTGGCTACGGTAACGGTGGGCGGCGATAATATCGGTTTCAGCCACATCTTGATCAGCTGCATAGTGCTAGATCTGGAGTTCGAAGCGGCCGCAAGCGCTCTGGGTATCCTCAATCCCCTCAATCCCTTCTCTAGTCCGAGCTGCGTAGATAATCCAAATGATCCGACGTTCCAGTCGGACGTTACCGATGCTATTCTGAACCTGCAAGACGCAAATACGAGCTGCACCGACCCGACCACAAACGCGTTGTGCGATACGTTTCAATCGATCGCAGATAAAGCGCCGAACGCATCGGTGATCGCCACGGACTACCCGGAGATCTTTCCGAGCGATCTTGCAACCCAAGAATGCCCAGGCCTCGCTCAAATCCTGACCCCAGACGACATGAATTTCTTCAACGTCGCAACAGACCTTCTCGACGCCCAGGAAGCGGTTGCCGCAAGTCGGGCGGGGGTCAATTTCGTGTCCGTGAAGCGGGCGTTCGTCGGCCATACCGTTTGTAGCGCCGGAGAGTGGTTCAACGATCCGGTCAGCCTGCTGATCGATATCTTGAACCCGTTCAGCCAAGCGTTCAGCCAATTCAGCAGCTTAGGCGGCTCCTTTCACCCTAATAAGCAAGGCCAGAGCGCGTACGCCGCCACGATCGAGAGCTTCATCCGTTCCGCCATCTCGAGCGGCGCTCCGCTTACCGCAGCTGGACTGCCGGCCGATCCACCGCCGGTAAGCACCGGTGGTGGTGGTGGTGGTGGTGGTGGCGTGCCCGACCCGACGACTGACTACGGGGCGCTCAACATCCTCCCGCTTTCCGCCCAGTTCAACGCGTCGTGCGAGGATGCGTTCCAAGCCGGCCAACAGGTCGAGGTGCAAGGGGACGGCTACGAGCCAGGCGCCCTGGTCACGATCACCCTCGCCTCGCCGGGATCGGCCTCGGCGGAGGACGGCTTTGCCGATGTGCTCGGTACAATCACTGCCGACTCGACCGGTTCCATCGATACCGATGTGACGATCCCGCCTTCGGCAACCGGGTTCTCGATCTCGTCTGGGGCTGCCAACGCGGTCTTCTTCGACGCGACCGGAGCCACTTCGGATCCCAACGCCGAGACGGAGGACAACAATGGGATGACGGCGTTGATCTCGCCGTCTAATCCGTGTGCTCTGCCGCCGACGGCAGCGGCAACGATCAGCCTGTCGGGCAACGACACGCCGTTCCTTCCCATCACAGGAAGCGTTTTCGAACTGACCGGACCGAACCTACCGGCCCCGAATCTGACGCCCCCCGCGCCCGGAACGTTTGCCGAGCTCGACGGCACCTCCGGTGGGACGATGACATGTCCGGCGACAGAGCCCACGGGAGTCTCGTGCGCGAACGGGGCGATCCAGGATCTGTTCACGACTGCGCCCTACACCGTGACCGAGGTCCAAACACCGGAGGGGTACGCGACACCGTCTCCCCAGACCTTCACTTCGGGAGCCAGCGGGAGCACAACGGTGGTCGATGTGTCAGACACAGCCATCGTCGGGAACTACACGACCGGCAGTGGGGCTCAGAACTGTACGCTCTGTGTCCTTTCCCCCACCGGAGATGCCCTGTCGGCGACCGGGTCGTCCGCATTTGCTTGGTCCGGCTCTGCAACCGTGGATTCCACGTCGTCGTCGGCGACGACGGGGACAGGATCCGCGGTTTTTTCTGGGGGGTCCTTCTTCGGTCCCGGCGGTGTCTCACTGGTCGGCTCAGCTGCGCTCAAGACCTCGGTCCCACCAGCCTCCGGAACCGTATCTGACCCGTTCTCGTGGTTCACCTATCCGTCCGGGTCGGGGTCGTCTTCGTCGCTCTCAGTGAGTGGATCCTCGACAGAGACGGCTTCTCCCGGTGTCTACTCGACAATCAGTGTGTCGGGTTCTGGGCGACTCACCCTGTCTCCGGGTGTTTACATCGTGACGGGATCGCTGAGCGTATCGGGATCCGGCAAGGTGACCGGGACGGGCGTGACCATTGATCTCGAGTGCTCCTCGTTCCCGTCTCCATGTGCGAGTGGGGGAGCCGGTCTAAACCTCTCGGGCAGTGGGGGCCTCGACATCACGGGTGGGGCTATCGGCCCCGGAGACGGGTTCGCTCTCCTGGCCGACCACGCCGATGCGAACTCCATCTTGGCCACGGGTACCAGTAGGCTTTTGCTGGTTGGCAATGTCTACATCCCCGACATGGCTCTTCAGGTCACCGGCAGCTCAGCAGTGGCGGTCAATACGGGTGAGCTTGTCGTCGATGAAGCTTCTGCAACGGGCGCGGCTTCCGTCAAAATCACGGACGGCTGAATTGGACACCGGGCACAATTCGATGAAGCGACGGCCTTCGGCCCGCCATACTCTGAACGTCATCTCCCTGAGGGCGCCTGTCCGTTCACTCCTGTTCCTGGTACTCATGGCGACCGCGGGAGTGGTGCTCGCGGCATGCGCGCCTGGACCCCCACCTGGGACCGGCGATCCGGGGAACGTTCGCCTACACGAACTCCAAGCCGACCCGGTGGTCAAAGAGCTTCCACCCGACTCACATCTGATCTCTCGGACGTCGTCGCCGGCGAGCTGGGACACCACATACGGCGGCTGGAGCGGACCAGCGGTAACGGTCGAGTTCACCTCGTCGCTCACCATTCAACAAGTCTTCGACTTCTACGCGACGCTGGCAGCAAAGGCCGGATGGCAGGCGAACGGATTCTCCGACTTCGGACTACCAGATGAGTGGACCAAGACATACCAGTCCGACAACCAAGCGGATATGGAGCTGTACTGGGGAGGAGAGCGCTTGCCCCTCCGCAGCAGCGTCGACTCCCAGCCCTACAACCTGGGAATCGGTGACTCGGCAATCGTAACGACACCGGGCTAAGGGTGGTTGCTATGACATCCAGAGACCGGGCGTCTGGGACGTTCCCGGTCTTGACCAGGGAGCGCAGGACGAACCTGAAGGGTGCAAGCACGCGATTTTGCGTCTGGATGCCGAGATTGCCGGCTGACGATTCCAGGTTTTGCGTGAAGGGTGCAAGCACGGGACTCTGCTTCTTTGTCCAACTGGCGGAGCGAAAGTCCACGGTGTATCGGGTCGACAAATGCTGTCGTGTGCGCGTCAACCGAGAGACGAAGCGCGGGCACTCGCTCTCGTCCGAATCGGCAGCGCGTTGATGACGGTCGAGAATGCGCGGGCGTGCGTTCGCCGATGTCTCGTTTGGTCAGGCCGCGATGCTGTACTCCGCTCAGCGATTGAGCCGACGGTTCGGCTGGCAGCCACATTGGCAGCCAAGAGATTCGATATCAACCGACACCGGTCGACAACCACCGAACACGGTCCCAGGTCGCAGGCTCAAATCGACGCTAGTCGACACGCCGAGGGTACCTACGGATCAGCTGTCGGCTTCGTCTGAGTCGGAGTTCAAGGCGCTTAGGGTCGACTCAATAATAACTACCTGACTTTGAGGGTACATCTATCGAGATGCGGTTCCGGGGGCGCGGCGTAGGTGAGCGCCTCGTAGTCCTGTTGTCCCAGTAACTCCGAGGTGTTTGACGTGTCGTCCCGATCACCGAAATGGGAGCACGGCCGAGGTATTATGAGAGAGTTACTCCTAACGAGGAGGAATGCTCTCATTATGAGGACCGAGCGGTACGACCCCGAGACGCTGATCACCTTGCTGCGACAACGAAAGATCGCCACCATGGAGGACCTCAAAGAGGCGCTCGGCACCAGCGCGGACGCCACGGTCTTCCGCAAGCTGGCCCTGCTGGAGTACCGCACCAGCTACTCGCACCGGGGTCGGTACTACACCTTGGACGAGCTCGCCCGTTTCGACGAGCTGGGGCTGTGGTCGTTCCGCCAAGTGTGGTTCAGCCGCTTCGGGACGCTCGTGTCGACCGTGGAGGCCTTGGTCGTGGCCTCCGAGGCCGGCTACGACGCGGCGGAGATGGAGGCGTTGCTCAACGTCGAGGCCGACCAGGCCCTGCTCGAGCTGGTGCGCTCCGGCCGCCTGGCGCGCCAGCAGGTGGCTGGCCGCTATGTCTACCTTGCAACCCAGGCGGCGGCGCGACGCGCCCAGCTGGCCGCCCGCTCGGTCTACGACGCCGAGGCCAGCCGCCTTTCCCTCGGCCCGGGCTTGCGGGTGCTGCCTGACGAGCTCAAGGCGGCCATCGTGCTCTTCTACAGCCTCTTGGACGAACGCCAGCAGCGGCTCTACGCCGGGCTGGAG
>PLKG01000163.1 GCA_003140595.1 Acidimicrobiaceae bacterium
GGTGATGGCGGAGGTTGGTGATGGCGGAGGTTGGTGATGGCGGAGGTTGGTGATGGCGGAGGAGCGGGTTGGCGGTGAAGAAGGTTGAAGGGGAAGCAGGCCGCGGTCGAGGAGGACGAAGCGGCGGTGGTCGTCGAAGGGGGCTACGGACTTACAGACGCCGGGAACGGGGTCACCTGAACACGGCCAGCCGGTGCCAAGCTGCGCCACCATCACTTGTCGCGTACAAGTAGCCTTCGCTGCTGCCTTCGGGCGCACTGAAGAGGACCCAGGCGTTCTCAGCGTTGAGGGCCGCCGTCGCGAGCCATCTATACGCGTAGGGCAGCTGCCGCGAACTGGCCACGGGCCCTTGCTGGTCTTGTGCTCCGGGGGATGAGCGGATGTCCCAGTGCAAGCCGCCGTCTCTGGTCGAACCGAGGGTGATGCTGCCGAGGTCCTCGTTCGTAGCCGTAAACCACGCCGTCGCCGGCGATACCAGCGCGAGCGCCCACTCACCCAGTTCGAGCGGCACCGACTGTGGCCCGCCCGGGGAAGTGGGGACCTTCGGCCGGGCCACTCGTGCCTCGCTCGTCGAGCGCAGCACGTCCAGCCACGACCGGCCGAGGTCAAGGCTGCGCAGCAGGTCGAAGGTGATAGGTACGCCCTGCATTTCCATCGGCCCTGCAGCCTGCGAGACGAGAATCCAGGCCGCCTTGCCATCGCACCCGGCGATCGAAACGTTGCCTCCGAGTTTGTCGGGTTCGGCTCCAGGTGGCAGCACATCAGATGGCAGCGCGAGCCTCCAGCTGCGCCCTCCGGTTGTGCTGACGAGCACGCCGTAGCGGTGATCCCGGGTGGCAGCGGCCCATCCGATACCCCTGTCGGTGAAACAGACGGGAACCGGCTCGTCCCCGCCCACGAAGGCGCCAGGAACCTTCCAGCCCGGGGGAAGCCGAAGCGGCTGCCAGGTCACGCCCGCGTCGGACGTGACGAAAAGGCTCTGGCCTACGGCGACCAGGCCGTGGCTTGGCGACCAGAAGTCGATCCCCGACACCCCTCCTGCGACCGGGTGCAGGAGACCATGCCACCTCGCACCACCGTCGATGGTTCGCAGGAGCTCACCGTTGTCCACTGTGAAGCCAACTTGTGTGTTGATGAAGTCGATCTCGCCGACCGGTGAGGTGATTCCCAGCCGGTCGACCCAGGAGCGGCCACCGTCGCTAGAGGTCATGAGCCCGGTCGCGCCTGCTGTAACGGCCAGATGGGGACCGACAATTTGGACTGCCGAGACGACGTAGCCCAACGACCATGACGCCTGTACCGAACGAGAGATGGGCGCTGACTCCGGGTTCCACGTAACGCCTCGGTCGCTCGTGCGCAAGGCGATGACGAGACCGGCGCCTTGAACGAAGCCAGTGTCGGGCGAGGTGAACGAGACGGGCTGGCCCGACAAGGCGACCGGCGAACGGGTGAGGGTCCAGGTTTCCCCTGCATTGGTTGTCGCGATGAGCCCGCCAGGTGCCGCGACAACCCAGTCGAAAGCGTTGACGGGGTCGAACCAGTCGGCCGGTGTGCTCTGTATCGGGAGCGCGTGCGTGTCGACCACGCTGGCGATGTGCCACGTGCGCCCCATGTCGAGCGATAGTTCGATGACGAGCCGAGAGGTCCCGACCGACACCGGCACGATGATGGTGGTTCCAGCCCGGCTCGAAATGAGATAGGGGGTGCCGACATCGGTTCCGCCCTGATCGAGAACGTCCCAGCGGCCCCACCCGCCAGACGGTGCGGGCAGTGGTGACGGAATCCAGTTGAGACCTCCGTCACGGGTGCTCCACACGAGCGGCCGTGCAGCTCCCTCCCCGCAGGCGCCGTAGGTCCACCAGCCGACGTCGGCGCTCGCGAACGCGATGTGTGGGGAACTGAACTCGGGACATGCCGTGTCCGCATACAGGGGCAGCGCGACGGCCTGCGGGGGCAGGCTCGTTGGCGGGAGCTGGCTCCAGGTGCGCCCGCCGTTGTCTGTGCGCCACCAGACCATCGTCAGCGAGTTTGTGGGGGGCGAGAAGTTGGTTCCTACTGCCAGCAGCCAGCCGTGCTCCGGGTCAGCAAAGTAGAGCTGATCAGAGAGCAGGGGCATGTTCGGGGGCGGCGCGACTATCGGCAAGTCAGATAAGTACCAATGCCGTCCGCCGTCGGAGGTCCGGTAGACGCTCGTGGCGCCGGTCTGTTCCTCGCTAACAGCCCACGCGTCCTCAGGGCCGAGGAAGTAGCTCGCCACCAAGCCGAAACTGACTTGCGACGCCGGCTGGGACAGAACGACCCGCCAGTGGTTCCCGTCGTCGGCGCTCCGGAGCACTACGCCGGAGCCGTTCTCGATGTTGAACGACCAGACCACGCCGTGGGTCGTCGAGAGCAGGTTGGCGGCACCACCCACTGCTGCCGCGCTCTGTGCGGCTCCAGCAGCAGGAAGAGGTGAGGAACGACCGATTGCGAGGAAGGCGAACAGGACCACGGCCGTTGCTGCGAGACGCAGTTGCGATTGTCGTAGCAAGGACGCTCCAGCGCCGCGCCGGCACGAGTGTGCCAGGCAGGACCGGAGGTCTCTGCAAGTTCGATCAAGAAACGACAGAACGGGTGGGCAGATTCGCGCAGTCGAGATGGTAATCGCCGTTCCGCCTGCGGAAGCGTCGCTTCAGATGTATTTGCGCGTCACGGATAGCCTGGACGCCCCAGTGCCTCTTTAGTAGGAGCTGTCGTCGGGACGGCTTCGCAGAGGAGGCACCGTGTCCGTCCGCGACACCAACCAAATGTCATGCCGGCCAGACAAGACCGCTTGGTGGCGACCGCCCACCCCGATCTCGAACCACATTTTCACACGTGGTCAAGGGGCTGAGCATGTCTGATCGAGCAGCTGCTCAACGTGTTGTTCTCAGCGATCAGAGGAAGCGGCCCTTGGAGTCGCTTCCGATGCTGCTCGATGGCTCCGGTGTCTCGCGGCACCTTGGGATCACCGAGCGACACGTTCGTCGCCTCGTATCAGAACGTCGCATTCCCTTTGTGAAGGTCGGTCGGTTCGTGCGATTCGACCCGATTGCCGTTGCCAGTTGGCTCGAACGAACAACGGTGAAAACGAGCCGGTGACACAGCGCTTCGATAGCATCCCTGCGCGCCGTGATGCGCGTCTTGTGAACGACGTCCTCGTCGATCGCCACCCATGCAACTCCGTAGGGCCAGTCCGCGTCGGCCCGCTAGCGAAGTCGTTGTGAGGAGGTCCGGTGGGTCAACGAGGTCGCAGACACTTTGGTTCCGTGCGCAGACTGCCTTCGGGGCGATTCCAAGCCAGTTACTGGAACGAAGGGATCCGTCACGTTGGTGAGGACACGTTTCCGACAAAGACTGATGCTTTCGCCTACCTCTCCACCGTCGAGACCGACCTGAGGCGCGGAACTTGGATCGACCCCGAGGCCGGCCGGAAGATGTTCGCCGACCTCGCTGATGGGTGGTTGGTCTCAAATCCAGTCAAGCGCTCAAGCACGATGCAGCGCGACGAGGCGATCGTTCGCAATCATCTCCTTCCGGCGCTCGGAAGCGCGGCGGTCGGCTCGATCACGCGGGTCCGGATTCAGGATCTCGTGAATGTGTGGGCAACCGATCGCGCAGCGAGGACGGTTCGCCGTCAGTTCGACGTTCTCAGGGCGATCTTCGCCTACGCGGTCGCAACCGATGCCCTGCTGCGGTCACCATGTCGTGGTGTCAAGCTGCCAGCGGTCGAGGCTCGCGATCGACACTCGCTCACGCCCGGCGACGTATTGAGAATCGCCGACGCCACGCCGGAGATGTACCGCCCGATGGTTTGGATCGGCGCTGTGCTCGGACTGCGTTGGGGCGAGGTCGCCGGCTTGCAGGTCAGAGCGCTGGACTTCGTTCAAGGAACGATCACGGTGGCCACTCAGCTTGGTCGCGACGGTCGACTAGGCCCCCCGAAGTCGGCCGCGGGGAGACGGGTCCTCGGGACACCTGCTGCCCTCCTCGAGTTGCTCGAAGCCCACCTTGGCGCTCGGTATCCGGCCGCAAGTGAGGAGACGGATCTTGTGTTTGTCGCACCGGCAGGCGGCCCACTCGACTACTCGCACTGGCGGCGGCGAGTTTGGCTGCCCGCGACATATGCAGCTGGAGTTCCAGCTACCGGGTTCCACGATCTTCGTCGTGCGGCCACCACCGCTCTTCTTCTCGAGGGCGTAGACGTGAAGACCGCGCAGGTCAGACTCGGTCACAGCGATCCGCGGCTCACCATCGCCGTTTACGCCCAAGCCACGAATGAGGGCGATCGGAACGCCACCGCCAAGCTCGGAGCGCGCTTTTTTCCCCAAGCCCGTGAGGCTCAAAGTCCTCGAACAGGAGATTCGAAGCTCAATTCGAAACTCGAGCTACGCGCACGTAGCGCGCACGACGGCTCTTGTAGTGGTGTCAGCCGAGCCGATCGTAAGCCCGTGACCAGGAGAAACGCTGGTCGGGAAGGCGGGATTTGAACCCGCGGCCTCAGCGTCCCGAACGCTGCGCGCTACCAAGCTGCGCTACTTCCCGTAGACGGGAGCCGTTACTGCTCGGCACCGCCTTGTTCGGTCATCGTAGCCGCTGGCGCCTGCACGACGACCTTGGCCACCCGCCTGCGATCCATTCTCGTAACCCGGAAGGTCCAGCCAGAGAACTCGAGCTCATCGCCCTCTTCTGGGATCCGGTCGAAACCTTCGAGCAGAAAGCCCCCGAGAGTCACATAGCCGCGGACAGGAATCGGGATCCCGAGCTCGGAACGCACGTCGTCGACGCCGCACGAGCCGTCGACCAAAAAGCGCGACTTGTCGACTCGCTCGATCGCGGGCAGTGAAGCCTGGTCGAACTCGTCCCTCAGATCACCGACGAGCTCGCTCACGAGATCGTTGATCGTCAGCACGCCGGCAACGCCTCCATACTCGTCCACTACCACGGCAAAGGCGCGCCGTGCCCGGCGCATCTCGGCCAGGATCTCGAGGGCGAGCCGGGACTCGGGTGCTATGTAGGGCTCGCGAACCCGTTTGGCGACGTCGAGGACCGGCGAGCCCTGGTCGTCGCTCCCTCCGACAGCCAGAATGCCTTCGATCCCGAGCGGCCCGGGGTGGAACAAGTCCTTCACGAACAAAACCCCGAGCAAGTGGTCGAGGTCGTCCTGATATACGGGGAAGTGACTGTGGCCGGAGCGCCGTACCGCGCGTGCCACGTCATCGAGCGTGACCGGTACCGCGAGGGCGATGACGTCGACGCGAGGCGTCATCACCTCTCTTGCCGTGGCGTTTCGCATGGACTCGAGGCCTTTGCGAATCTGTCTCTCCTGTTCGGAGACCTGCGCCGACGGCTGGCGGCCGAGCCTACGGGCCTGTGGGCGGAGCTTCATCGGTCGTTGACGTCCGGCTCCCGACTGTTAGCGATCAACGACGAGTGGAAGCGGCTTGTAGGACTCGTCGTGGAACGTGCCGCCGTCTAGCACAGCTCGGGCGGCACGCCGGATCCTGATCGCGTCCAGCGGCTTGACCAGCCAGCCCTCTGAAGCAGACCGCCGAGCGAGGAACACGTCGGCCCGGCGGTCGAGCAGGATTATGACCGGGACATGGGGGATCCGGCCACCTGACTCTTCTAGATGGAGGTCCAAACAGATCGCCATCCCACCCATGTTGCCAACCTGCAGGTCGGTGATCACGAGGTCAGGCGGGTCCTGCTCGACGGCAGGTCTCACGTCCTCGCCGACGCGGAGCTCGTAGATCTCGGTCTCGTCGCCTTCGAGGGCAGATCTCAGCTCCTCAAGGACTGACTCGGAGTCACTGACGATCAGGATGACTTCCACGATCGGAGATTAGTTGTCCTCCGAGCAGGTGGCGAGCGACGGCTTGGAGACCTTCGATGTCGTGAACGTCCTCGCTGAGAAATGGGACCCTCACCACAGGCGCGGGTTGCACCTGTCCGGCCAGATCGGCGACGTATCGCTCCTCTCTAGAGGCGACACAGAGGAACTCATCGAGGTTGCGGAGGAGCTCTCCGTAGGCACGTGGATCTGCAGGTGCCGAGTCCGGCGCGACTAGGCGAGTTTGCGTCGGAGACGGACCGTCGTTCCCCTGGGCAGTCGACCTGACGGCGGTGGCGGGCTCGGGCCCGAAGCTGGAGAAGAGACGGTTCACGACCATTGCGCTCACAGCTATGGAGCTTTCTGCCAGGCGTCGGGCGAAGAAACGCGCCTCGTCGATCGAGTCCCCGCGCGGCGCCACCACGAGCACGAAGGCCGTTCCAGGGTCCGCCAGCAAGTCCTCGACACGGCGTGCCCGGTCCCGGAAGCCCTCTTCCATCCCTTCGAAAGCTCGGAAGAAGGCCATTGCATCCTCGACTATCTCCGATCCCGCGACCCGGGAGATCGTGCGCAACAGCGCATTTGCCGCAAGCGTCATCGCCTTCATGTAGGCGCGGGTCGGCATGAGCAGGAGCCGGAACACCCGGTTCTCGAGAAAGCTGTAGAGCCGCCGCGGCGCGTCCACGAAATCGAGCGCGTGCCTCGTTGGGGGCGTGTCCACGACGACAAGATCGAATCCGCCTTCGGAGTGCAGCTCGTAGAGCTTCTCCATCGCCATGTACTCCTGCGTGCCCGACAGCGCCGAAGTCAGATTGCGATACAGGCGATTCTGGAGGATCCGGTCCGCTTGCTCGCTCGACTGTGAGTAACGGACGATGAGATCGTCGAAAGTGCCCTTTGCGTCGAGCATGACCGCGGACAGCTCGCCACTCCAGTCGCCCGCGATTAGCCGAGGTGTGTTGTCGAGTTTCTCCAGACCGAGCGCGTCGGCAAGCCGGCGCGCCGGATCGATCGTCACCACGCAGGTCTTGCGACCCTGCTCGGCGCCAGCGAGGCCTATTGCGGCCGAGACTGTCGTCTTTCCCGTGCCGCCCGACCCACAACACACGATGACGGTCTTCCCGGTGACAAGAGCAGAAAGGTCAGAACATGGTCCGGGCGCCACTTCGTCCTCGCTCATCCCCGGCACCCAACAGACCGCGTCATGCCGCGTCCTCGGCTCGAAGTGCTTCGACCGCGGCCCCGAGAGCGTCAGAGAGCATCCCCAGCTGTTCGGGACCGAGGTCTGCGCTGAACTCGTAGGGCAGGAGCAGCTGTGGCAGCGGCAAGCTGGCGCGAAGACGCTCCAGTTGGACTGCTTGGAGCTCCTGGCGGGAGAACCGGAATCTTGCAGCGGCTGCCAGACGTTCCGCTTCAGCGGGGCCCGGTGGATCGGCGTCTGCCGCCTCGGCCGCAGCCACCGGATCTGTGAGGAGGTGTCGGAACACCGGGTAGCACGAGTTCACGACGACAGGCGCGAGTGCGACGCCGACGAGGTCCTCAAAACGGTAGGCCGTCTCGATGAGCTCGTTCACAGGAGTCTCCTCCGGCAGACTTACGAGCATGACCTGGCACCGGGCAGGGTCACGCAGCAGCTCGACGACCTCCTGGGCCTGGCCACGAAGTGGACCTCCTCTGGCCGCGTCCATCAACCCGAGGGCGCTCGTGAGGAAGGTAACCGCGTGGCCTGCAGCCGGCGCATCAAGGACAATCAGGTCCGACGTGCCGGCACGCTCGAGTTGCTTGACCTTGCCGAGCACAAGGACCTCTCGGATGCCGGGTATGGCGGTCGCCACTACCTCTAGCACGCCTGTCGACACGAGGCGTTTCGCGACACGCCGCAATCCGTGGTTCTCCAGATACTCAACGAGCGCGTCGTCCGGGGTGATCACCCGTCCCCTCACGCGGCCACCGCTGCCGGCTGACTCGTAGAGGACCGACTCGTCGTAGTCGAAAGTTGCTTCCAGCCCGAACAGGACGGGCAGGCCGCCGGCGTCGTCGAGCTCTATCACGAGTACTTCGAGGCCTGTGTCCGCTGCCATGCGGGCGAGCGCGGCTGTAACAGTCGTCTTTCCCACCCCGCCCTTGCCGGCGACGACAACGACGTTGCTCTGTCGGCAGAACGCTTCCCGATCCATTCCCGGCGACACTACCGCCCGCTCCTTGCGCCTTTTTTCGCCGAGCAGTCCACAAGAGCCCCTTGTGAGGACGGTAGGGGCGGCAGTAGCGTCGCGCTGAGCGGGACCTGACGACGTTTGCGCAGGTCCACGCTGGTGGCGCCTATCAGGTGCATCGTCGAGCGACGGCCATGGGGGACGTTCGCGGACGGGGTATCGGGAACAGACAGGCGCCGCGGAGTGGCCGGCGCTGAGCGTGCCGTGGGGCCAGACGAGGAGAGGCCGTGATGGCGAATCGCGGTGAAGAAGTATGGCAAGCCAAAGCAGCATGTCGAGGCCCGCACTCGGTCGTGTTCTTCCCTCCGTCTCGCGCGGAGCGCAAAGACGAGCGCATGGCACGCGAGCGGAGCGCCAAGGAGATCTGTCGCACTTGTCCCGTCGTGAAGAGCTGCCTCGATTACGCAGTCAGAATTCGAGAGGCGAACGGAATCTGGGGTGGCCTGAACGAGGCCGAGCGCAAACAGATCGTCGAACGGGGAGTGGCCGGCCCACGGGCGGCCGCGTCCGCCTAGGACCGCCCGGACGAGGAGACAGATAGGCGCGTCCGGTCTGAACGGTCAAGCACCGATCGGCCCAAGCGCCTTTTCGACATGCTCCAGTAAGCGGGCGCTGCAACCTGCCATATCGAGTTGCGGTGAGACCTCGGTCACAATGCGCTGCGCGATGGCAGCGAAGACCTCGGCGAGCGGGCCTGCCTCGTCCAGTGCGACAGGCGCGCCGGCATCACCGCCGGTAGCCACTCTCGCATCGAGCGGCACCGACCCGACGAGTGGTACGCCGATCTCGTCGGCAAGGCGCTGGCCACCACCGGATCCGAAGATCTCGTAGGTCTTACCGTGATCGCAGGTGAAGGCCGACATGTTCTCGATGACGCCGGCGACACGAATGTGTCCCCTGCGCGCCATGTCGGCTGCCCGACCTGCGACCTTCTGTGCAGCTTGGTTCGGCGTCGTGACGACGAGCAGCTCGGTGCGCGGGAGCATCCTGGCCAAGCCCATCTGAACATCGCCTGTGCCGGGCGGGAGGTCGATCACCAGATAGTCGAGCGCACCCCACCGGACGTCCTCCAAGAAGTGCTGGACCGCCCGGTTGAGCATGAGGCCGCGCCACATGATCGCCTCGTCCTCGCCCGAGAGGAAACCCATGGAGATCACTTTCAAGAGACCGGAACCGACAACACGCTCGAAGGGAATCATCTTTCCCGAGTGCGCCTGGATGGCTCCCTCCATCGCGAGCAGTCTCGGCACCGAGTGGCCCCAGACGTCAGCGTCGAGCAGGCCTACAACGAGACCCCGGCGGGCGAGCGAGACGGCGAGATTCACACTGACCGAGGACTTGCCGACGCCACCCTTGCCCGAAGCAACGGCGAGCACTCTTGCAGTCGCAGGGATGTCAGTCGGCACGGCTCTGTCCTGGGCTTTGAGCCGCGCCCTCGCCATGAGCGCCGACCGCTCGGAGGGGTCCATCACCCCCGTGCTGACATCTACTAGCTCGACGCCGGGAACCGCTTTGAGGTGACGCTCGACGTCGGCACGGAGCTGATCGCGAAGCGGGCAGGCAGCAACTGTCAGGGCGACCGCGACGCTCACAGCCCCACCTTGGACCTCGACCTCACGCACCATTCCGAGCTCGACGATGTTGGCACCCAGTTCGGGGTCGACTACACCTGCAAGCGCCGCCCAGACGACTTGCTCTGAGGGAGCATCGTCACCGGATACTCCGGATGGTTCGAGGGGCGGTTGACGCGACTTGCTCACGGTATGATCGAGCCTAACGGTGCGGTGCGGGGGGCCTTCTCGGCTGTTGCGCCCAATGTCTTAGCAAAAGGAGATCCACGGTGAGTCTTGCGTCCTCAACGGTGAAGCTCGGTCAGCGGCCTAGCCCGGTGACCCTTACCGATGCCGCTGTGGCCAAAGTGACTGCTCTGCTGGCGCAGGAGGGTGACGACAGCCTGGCGCTGCGTGTGGCCGTCCGACCAGGCGGCTGCTCGGGATACAGCTACGAGATGTTCTTCGACTCCGAACTGGCCGACAACGACATCGTCCGCACGTTCGGAACCGTGCGCGTCGTGGTGGACCCCGATAGCGCGGAGCTCATAAAGGGTGCGACGCTCGAGTACCGCGATGGTCTGCAGGAAGCCGGTTTTCACATCATCAACCCGAACGCGACGCGAACCTGCGGCTGCGGTTCGTCGTTCAGCTGAGCCGAACGAACTTCCCAGTGGCAAGCACCGCAGGCCCGTACTCACCGATAGTCCGCGCCGGACAATGGCTGGTCTGCTCCGGCCAGCTCGGACTCGTTGACGGTTCGCTCGTCGAGGGCGGCATCGCTGCGCAGGTCAGCCAAGCGATCAAGAACGCCGCTTCGTTGCTCGAAAGCGAGGGAAGCGGTCTCCGAGACGTGGTAAAGACAACAGTCTTCTTGACCGACATGGCAGACTTTGCTGCCATGAACGATGCCTATGTCGCCGCGTTCGGCGATAACCGGCCGACGCGTAGTGCCTTCGCCGTGGTCGGTCTACCTCTCGGCGCGCTCGTCGAGATCGAGGCATGGGCCTACATGTCTCAGTCGCCCGCCAGCTCTGCCGGCTAACTGTGCGCTCGAGGCGCCAGCTGCTGGGCGCTGCGGCGGCGGCGGCGTTGGCGATCACCGCAGCCGGCTGCAGTTCGGGGACCGCGACAACCACCACTACGACGACGACTCTCCCGCCGCTTCCCCCGCAGGTCTACGCCTATGTGACCATGGTCGGGACAGGTGCAAACCTTGGCCTCGGCCATGACGTCATCCCCATCGAAGTCTCTATTGGTGGTACCGGCCCGGGAGCTGCGATCGGTGTCGGTACCTATCCGGACGCGATAGCCATAACACCCGACGGAGAGCGGGCGTACGTCACCAACTACGCCTCGAACTCGGTAACACCGATCGACCTCCTGAGCGGGAAGGTGCAGGCCTCGATCAGGTTGGGTTCAAGTGCAGGACCGGCGGGCATCGCGATCACTCCGGATGGCACGACGGCCTACGTCACCGACGCCGGGGCAACCGGAACCCTCGGTGACACCATCACCCCGATCGACCTTGCCACGGACAAGACCTTGTCGCCGATCACGGTGGGGCCTGGGCCGCAGGGCATCGCCATCGCTCCCGACGGGCTACGCGCCTATGTCGCCGACGCCGGTGCGATCGTGTCGGGTCAGACCGGAGCCTTCGGCTCCACGGTCACGCCGGTGGACCTGCTGACCGGGAGGGCCTTGGCGCCGATCACAGTTGGGAACGCGCCGACCGGTATCGCCATAACGCCGGACGGCTCCACAGCGCTGGTCGCGAATCTCAACTCGGGCAGCGTGTCACCGATCAACCTCGCGAACGACGTGGCCGGAGCCCCTATCCCCGTATCGGGAGCCCCCATCGCAGTCGCCGTCTCCTCTACCGAGCCGACTATCGCCTACGTCGTCGACACGATCTCGAAGCAGTCCGCCACAGGCAATGTAACGCCGGTCGACCTGACAAGTGATACAGCCGGAGCGCCGATCGGGGTCGGACGAAATCCGCAGGCGATAGCCATGAGCCCCGATGGCAAGACTGCGTGGGTTGTCTGCTACGACAGCCAGACCATTGTGCCGCTCAACATCCGGACGAACCGACCCGGCAAGGCGATCCACTTGCCTGGCGGGCCCTCTGCGATCGCCGTGGCTTCACGGCCCACGTCGGCTCCGACTGTGACGACAACAGTGCCTGCCAAGAGGGGCTCGAGTACGAACAAGAAGAAGTAGCGCCGCCAGAGTTACCCGCGAGCCCGGATCCGCCCAGGCGGTGAAGTCGAAGGACTACGGGCGCGTCGGGCCGTGGCCCGAAGGAAGCCAGCGGACACTGCCGAAGCGGTACCCGACGCTGCGCACCGTGTCGATCAGATGTGCGTGCTCTTCTCCCAATTTGGCCCGCAGGCGACGGACGTGGACGTCCACGGTCCTCGCGCCCCCGAAGTACTCGTAGCCCCACACTCTGGACAAGAGCGTCTCGCGCGAGAAAACCCTTCCCGGGTGTGCCGCAAGGAAACGTAGGAGTTCGTACTCCATGTAGGTCAGATCCAGGGGATGGCCTTGGATCGCGGCCTGGTATGTCTCGAGGTTCAACGCCAGTGGGCCGTAAACGATCAGATCCAGGTTCTTGCCCCGGCCGGTGCGCCAGAACAGGTGCGTGAGACGCGCCTCGACTTCCTCAGCGGACGCGTCCGAGAGCACGAAGTCGTCGAACAGGTCTTCGCGGAGCTCGAGATCGGCGAGGCACGCCCTAGAGACGATGAGTAGCAACGGCTGCAACTGGCTGTCCCCCTTGCGCAACGTACGGCAAGCAGCGAAGGCGGCGACCGGGTCATCGAGCGCCGATATCAAGGCGCCCGCGTACCCGTCTTCAGGCTCGTCGCGCTCCGCGAGGGCCGGATCGCTCACGCCTGTCCACGGATAGCCCGCGCGTTTGAGCATGCCCGACACCCACTCCGACGGTGGGTTCGGATAGACGAGCAGCGGTTCCATCAAGCTCCCGGATCGAACGACCAGAACGCCTAGAGCGCCGGCAGGTAACGCGCTAGCTCGTAAGGCGTCACCTCCCGGGTGTAGGCGTCCCACTCGGCGCGCTTGTTGCGCAGGAACCACTCGAAAACGTGCTCGCCCAGGGTTTCGGCGACCAGTTCGGAGGCTTCCATGGCGACGAGCGCCTCCTGCAGACTGGACGGCAGGGACCGGATTCCCTCCGAAGCCAGCTCCTCCGGGGTCATTGTGAACAGATTTGCCGCGGCCTCGGGCCCGAGCTCGTAGCCCTTCTCGATTCCTTCGAGCCCTGCCGCCAGCACGACGGAGAACGCGAGGTAAGGGTTGCAAGCAGGGTCAGGAGCGCGGTACTCGAACCTTGTCGACTCGACCTTGCCACGCCTCGCGATGGGCACGCGGACTAGCGCCGACCGGTTGTTGTAGGCCCAGGACACGTTCACCGGTGCCTCGTATCCGACGACGAGTCGCTTGTAGGAGTTGACCCACTGGTTCGTCACGGCTGTGATCTCCCGCGCGTGCTGGAGGACGCCTGCGATGAACTGGCGTCCCACCTCCGACAGACCGTGGTCGCTCCCCCGGTCCGCGAAGGCGTTCCGGTCCCCCTCGAACAATGAGAAGTGCGTATGCATGCCCGAGCCCTGGACACCCGACAGCGGCTTGGGCATGAAGCTCGCGTGGACGCCGCTCTCGTGGGCGATCTCCTTCACGATCAGGCGGACCGTCATCACAGTGTCCGCCATGGTCAACGCATCGGTATAGCGCAGGTCGATCTCGTGCTGGCTCGGCGCGTCCTCGTGCTGGGCGTACTCGACGGGTATGCCCATGTCCTCCAAGGTGAGCACGGTGCGCTTACGCAGGTCAGTGGTCAGGTCCGCCACCGTCAGCTCGAAGTACGAGCCGGAGTCGAGCGGCTTGGGAGGCTGACCCGGTTCGCTCGGTGCAAAGTAGAAGTACTCGATCTCGGGGGCGGCGTAAAACGAGAACCCGCGGCTGCGGGCACGCTCGAGCGTCCGCCTGAGCACGTGCCTGGGACAGCCTTCGAATGGCGAGCCGTCGAGGTTGGTGATGTCGCAGAACACGCGGGCTACAGGTGAGACATCGCCTTCCCGGCCGATCCGGAACGGCAGGATCTGAAAGGTCTTCGGGTCGGGCTTGGCAAGCACGTCGCTCTCCTGCACACGGCTGAAACCGTCGATCGAGGACCCGTCGAAGGTCATCCCCCCTTCGAGGGCGTTCTCGAGCTCCGCGGGGGTGATGCTGAACGACTTCGGGGTGCCCAGCACGTCAGTGAACCAAAGCTGGATGAAACGCACGGCGCGTTCCTCGACCGTCCGCAACACGTACTCCCGCTGGCTTTGCATCGAGTCCCTCCGATCGTGGCGCCGGACGCTGTCCGTAGAGTTCGCGAACTACAGCGCGCGATCAGTGTCGCAGGTCAGAACGCTGTCATCCAGCCGTCAAGGTCCAGTGCGGCCTTCGTGAACCTGTTCACACGCCGTTCACAGTTGAGCAATGATGCTGAAACGTGCAAGCGTCAAACTTCACCGACCAGCTTTCAAACAGTCGCGCCTAATGGCGGACCAAGGAGGAACCGTGCAGGATCGCACCGCTGCCGAAGTCGTTCAACTGATGAAGGACGAAGGCGTCGAGATCATCGACATCCGCTTTTGCGACCTGCCCGGTCTCATGCAGCATTTTTCCGTGCCGGCTCATGAGCTGACCGAGGCCTCCTTCGTGGAGGGATTCGGTTTCGACGGATCGTCCATCCGCGGCTTTCAGGAGATCCAGGAATCGGACATGATCCTGCTCCCGGACCCCTCGACTGCGGTGCTCGATCCCTTCCGCCAGCACAAGACCTTGAATCTCAACTGCTTCGTGCACGATCCGGTCACTCTCGAGAACTACTCGCGTGATCCCCGCTATGTCGCACTCAAAGCTGAGCGGTATCTCCAGACCACCGGGATCGCCGACACGGTCTACTTCGGGCCAGAGGCGGAGTTCTTCATCTTCGACGACGTACGGTTCTCTCAGGACCAGCGGTCCGCCTTCTACCAGGTCGACTCGATAGAGGGCATTTGGAACTCGGCTCGCGACGAGAAGCCGAACCTCGGCTTCAAGCCGCGCTACAAGGAGGGGTACTTCCCGGTGCCTCCCATGGACCATTTCCAGGACCTGCGGTCCGAGATGATCCTTGTGATGGAGAACCTCGGGATCGAGATCGAGGTGCAACACCACGAGGTGGCGTCGGGCGGTCAGGCTGAGATCGACATGCGTTACGACACGCTGTTGCGTATGGCCGACAAGCTGATGCTCTACAAGTACGTCGTGAAGAACGTCGCGCGCAACGCCGGGTACTCGGCCACATTCATGCCCAAGCCCTTGTTCCAGGACAACGGGTCGGGGATGCACTGCCACCAGTCGCTGTGGACCGACGGCGTGCCGCTGTTCTACGCCGAAACCGGCTACGCCGGCCTGTCCGACATGGCGCGGTGGTATATCGGCGGGTTGCTCAAGCACGCGGCGGCGGTGCTTGCCTTCGCCGCCCCGACGACGAACTCCTACAAGCGCTTGGTACCGGGCTACGAAGCGCCGGTGAATCTTGTGTACTCCCAGCGGAACCGCTCGGCCGCGTGCCGGATCCCGATCTACTCCAAGAGCCCGAAGGCCAAGCGGGTCGAGTTCCGGTGTCCCGACCCGGCGTGCAACCCGTATCTCGCCTTTGCGGCGATGCTGATGGCAGGCCTCGACGGCGTGCAGAACCGCATCGAGCCGCCGGACCCGGTGGACAAGGACCTCTACGACCTTCCGCCCGAAGAGCTTGCGAACGTTCCGCAGGTTCCTTCCTCACTCGATGAGGCGCTGCGCGCCCTCGAAACAGACAATGACTTCCTGAAGACCGGTGGGGTCTTTACCGACGACCTCATCGAGACCTGGATCAACTTCAAGCGGCTTGCCGAGATCGACCAGGTCCGTCTGCGCCCGCACCCCTGGGAGTTCATGCTCTACTACGACATCTAACCCGACCAGGGATTTTGTTGTCCATCTGTGCCTTCATCCCTACTTCTTGGCGCCGCCGCCCATGCGCGTCGTATCCGTGAACCAGTCGGGAACGAAACGCGTGTCGGTTGGCCGTTCGAACCGTGGTCGCCTGCGATGACGGACCCACGCATAACGATTGTTTGCCGCATCAGCCCACGGTATAACGCCGATAGGGTATTCGTTATAATTGAGGTCTGTGGAACCAACGAGGTTCATAGCGCCGGAAGTCGGCAAAGTGATCAAGGGTCCGGGGAAATGGGGTTTCTACGTCTTCGTGCCGGCCCCGATCCCGAGGAAGCTGCTGCTAGACGGCGACACAGTCTTAGCTCTGTCGAGAGCCGACACGGCCATCGGCCGTCTGGCCGGCGCCGGTCGTCTGCTTCCCAACCCCCACCTGCTGGTGAACCCGTACATGACTTGGGAGGCCGTCGCCAGTTCTGGAATCGAAGGGACCCAGACCTCGGTGAGCGAGGTGCTCGAAGCCAACGCAACAGGACAGAGCCTTCCCGGCAGCGACGTGCGCGAGGTGCAGAACTACATCGCCGCTCTCACCGAGGGACTGCGGCGTCTGGCCGAGATCCCGTTGTGTCTCCGCTTCCTTCGAGAGGTCCACGCTGTCTTGATGCGGGGCGTGAGAGGCCAAGAACGACAACCCGGCGAGTTCAGGACATCGCCGAACTGGATCGGATCTCCCACCGACACGCCGGACAACGCGACCTTCGTTCCCCCGCTCCCCGGCGACATGCGGCGTTCCCTCGATGACCTGGAGCAGTTCCTCAACGAGGACGTCCCGCTGCCGGTCCTCATCCGCTGCGCGCTCTTGCACTACCAGTTCGAGACGATCCACCCGTTCCTGGATGGCAATGGGCGTCTTGGCAGGCTCCTGGCTGTCTTCTTCCTCGTTCAGCAAGAGGTGCTGCCCCAAACGCTCTTGTACTTGAGCCCGTACTTCGAGGGCCACCGCAGCGAGTATTACGAGCGTCTTCAAGCAGTTCGAGAACAGGGTTGCATCCAGGAATGGCTGCAATTCTTCCTCACGGCCGCGGCGGTGCAGGCCGCCGATGCAGTCGCTCGTGCCGAGCGCCTCGGTGACGTCCGCGAGCGTTACCGGCGTGAGCTCGCTGCCACGGGCTCCCGAAGCCGTGCCGGTGAGGTCGTCGATCTGATGCTGGACAACCCGTACATCACTGTGGCTCGGGTCCAAAAGGCACTAGGCGTGACACAACCAGGCGCCTTGTCTCTTCTGCGGAGGATCGAGCAACGGGGCTGGCTGCAGGATCGTGGGACCTCGGGCAAAGGAGGGAGAGTCGTGTGGGTCGCGCCAGAAGTGCTCTGCGTGATCGAGGAAGTTGGCCCACCGTCACGCTGACGTACAAGCGGGATCGCACCGACCTTGAGACGGCGAGTTCGCCAACCGTCACTCTAAATCTTTGGCAGGATCTCCCGCGCGAGCTTTTCGGCCTTTGCAAGGGGGGCCACGGCGCCCACCCAGAACTCTGTGGTGCCCTGGAGAACATAGAGCGTGATCAATGCGTACTTTCCCGAGCCCATCACGTTGGAGTAGGCCAGGTTGCCGAGCCCCGGTACTTCCTTTGTAACACCGAAGGTGGAGATGCTTGATTTGAACTGCTTTCTTGTCACGGGGCTCTGGAAATGCACCGTCACCTTCATGGTCCCCGCCGTATTGGCGACGGTGTAAGCGCAGTCCAAGCCCAGGCCTGAGCCCAGCTCATTCGCGACGGGCTTGCTGACCGACAAACCCAACGTTGCCTTGATCTCCGCAGGCGACACTATTTTGCAGCTGAGAGCCTTTTGGCTCGCCGAGGCAGCCAGACCAGGTGCAAAGGAGATGCAGCCCACGAACAAGGCGGCGACCGTAAATCCCATGCCTAGCCGACGCCAGACTCTGATCGTCATTAGAGCCCCTTTCAAAGGCACACCTACAGCCGCGTAACTAGCCTGCCAAAAACGCCACCATAGGTTCGTGATCCGCGGCACAAGCCGTTTCTGGCGCGGGAGTGTACTGCGGTCTGGGTCACGCGTCAAAGTTACCGATGAGCGCACCGTCGCTGTCCATAGACCCCGATCTTTGGCACCGCACCCAACGCGACTAGACGTCGCCACCAGGGTCTTGTTTTCCTTCTGTGCCGCCATCCCGACTTCTTAGGCTCGGCAGACAACGCCCGTTGCCATGTGTCGTCCACGCGCCCGCTCGCCATAGCGGCGACGTGGCGCACCAGGACCGACCGCGCCCGCGCGCCTGTGATCTCTGCGTCTAGCTCGGGAAAGTACGCGATGACAGGGTCGTCGAGCCGCAAGAGACCATCGGCTATTGCGAATGACACTGCCGTGGAAGCGAAGCTCTTGCTCAAAGAGTAGAGAAGATGGGGCCGCGCTGGGGTGTAGGGCGACCACCAGCCCGAGACGATGACGCAGCCGTGCCGCAGGACGATCAGACTGTGCGGATCGGCGCCGGAGGCGGTCTCCAACGCGTCGAGAAAGGCCTGAATTCCCTTCGCGGCGACGCCCTGGGCCGCAGGGGTGCTGACTGGCAGTGGGTCAGTGGTCACGGTTCTCCCGCTTCAGAGCGAGGTTCCGTCGAGGCACGACGAGGTGCCGGGTCTCAAGTGGTTGGGACGCGTCGTCAAGAGTGGCCTCAGGGCCAGAGCTGCACGACGACTGCTTCGAAGCCAGCAAGACGAAGTGGTTCTCCAAATGGCTTCTCCGGCAGTCGCGCCTTGAGGCTCGAAAAGAGCACCGGGCCCGCAAGTCCTGGTACCTCCGCAGGCTCGCCGGCGAAGTTCGCCGCCACCACGACATCGCCGGATCGGTACACCCACTGATGCTCCGCCGCGGCCAGTTGCTCGTAGGAGCCACCACAACCCTTGATGTGCCGCCGGCGGACCGACACAAGTTGCCGACAAAGCGAGAGGAGCGATCGTGGGTCTTCGCGCTGATCAGCCACGTTGTGAGACGAGACGTCACCGAGCGGCAGCCACGGAGTGGTACCAGCAGTCGTAAAACCACCGGTGACGCTTGGCTCCCACTGCATGGGGGTCCGGGCGCGGTCCCGGCTCGGATGACCTCCCCGCCCTCCCAGGAACATGTTGTCGCGCTGCAGCTCGAGAGGGACATCTACGTCGGTCATGCCGATCTCGTCGCCGTAATAGATGACGATCGTCCCAGGCAATGTGAGCAGGATCGTCAGCGCGAGCGCCGCCCTTACGTCGTCATTAGAGCACCACCGGGTAGTGAAACGCGACTTGTCGTGATTCGACATGGTCCAGACCGGGATGGCCCCGACCGGGAGTCGACCAAGTGTCTCGCGCACCACATTCGACAGCTCCAGAGCGGTGTAGGCGGAGACCATGAACGGGAAGTTGAAGCCCAGCTGTAGCTCGTCGTCCTGCCCGTAGTAGCGGGCGAGCTTCTCCGCGTCCGGAACGCAAGTCTCCCCGAGCAGAAGCCTTGGCGGCTCGTACTGCTCGGCGATCCTGCGCCAGTTGCGGAACACGGCGTGCGTCTCGGGACGGTTGGCGCTGAAGCGCTGCTCCTGGCCACCAGTACCGCCGATGAGCTGGCCTTCAGGCATCGGAGGGTTATCGCGAAGGGCGGCGTCCTTGTAGAGACCGTGTGCGACATCGATGCGGAACCCGGCAATACCCCGGTCAAACCAGAAGCGGAGGATCTCCTCGAAGGCGTCGTGGACCGGCGGGTCCCACCAGTTCAGGTCCGGCTGGGAGGGAAGGAAGTTGTGCAGGTAGTACTGTCCGGTCTCCGCGTCGAGGGTCCACGCGCTCTCGCCGCTGGCATCGAGCCAGTTGTTCGGGGGCGCTTTGTCCGGGCTCGGCTCGGCCCACACGTACCAGTTGCGGTGAGTAGCGCCCCGGGAGCTGCGGGCCTCGACAAACCACGGGTGCTGGTCGCTCGTGTGGTTGGGCACCAAGTCGAGCAGGATCCGCATCTGTCGGCGGCCTGCCTCGGCGACCAGGCGGTCCATGTCCTCCAGGCTCCCCAACTCAGGGTGGACGCTCACGTAATCGGAAACGTCGTAGCCCCAGTCGTGGTCCGGCGAAGGCATGGTGGGCGACAGCCAGATGGCGTCGACGCCGAGCCAGGAGAGGTAGTCAAGCTTGTCGACCACCCCGGGAAGATCGCCGTAGCCGTCACCGTCGGAGTCGTGCCAGGATCTCACGTACAGCTGATACACGACCGCGTCCGACCACCAGCTCGTGCCCCGATCATGGCCCGTCATGAGCCCACTACCTGATCCACCGCGCGCAAACGGCCCCCATGGCCAGCGCCCGGTAGCGGGCAGCCAGACGCGGGAGAACACGGCGTCGAATATGAGTCGCCGGAGAACCGCTCCCCACCACACGGAGACACGTGACACCTACCTTTCTGTTCGGTCGGCGAGCCACAAATGTAGCTGGCGCGAGTTCCTCCGAGTCGTGTGCGCTTGAAGTGTTCGTGACCGCTCTCAGGAAACGGTCCCTCCTGGTCCACCGCAGTCGCGGTCACACCAACTGAGCGTCTCACCGAGTTCGAGAGCTGAGCGGGCCCGAGGACCGCCCGCAGTCAGATGTCCCGGGGCGAGCGCCAAAGATCGATGGGCTTGGCCACACCCGAAGCGTCGAAAGGCAATTCGACGCGCCGGCCTGATCCGGCCGACTGGTAACCGGCGTACAGCAGCTCCTGCACGACACGGCCGTCTTGCCCGGTCGCCTGCGGCTCCTCAATGCCCCTCACACAGCGGGCAAAGTGCTCCATCTCCTGAGGAAAGCCGTAGTTCCACAGCTCCTCGTACACCGGGTAGCTCCATCCTTGAGTGCTCGGCGCCTTCTCTACCGCATAGCCATAACCGCTCTCGGAATAGGTCGGCAGGGCGTTGCCCATGTGGAGGTTGCCGTAGGTGACACCCCCATCGCCGTAGACCTCAATGCGGTCATCCATTCCTCCGCGACGCGCCCAGCTGTCTTCCACGTGACCGATGGCGCCGTTCGCGAACTCAACGATCGCGAATGAGTGATCCTCACCCGTGGTCTTGTCGCCGTGAACGTAGGTGCCCATCAGGGCCGTTATGCCAACAGGTGCAGGCCTTCCCAGGAACCAGTAACAAAACGCTAGGCCGTGGCAGCCCATGTCCATGAAGACACCGCCCCCGGAGCGTTCGACGTCCCAGAACCAGTCGGCGTGGGGACCGAAGTGCATCTCGGACTGCTTGACGAGGTACACGTCACCGAATGCACCTTGGTCGGCCATCTCCTTGGCTTTGCAGTACTTCGGCGTGAAGTAAAGCTCCTCGGCGTAGAAGAGGTGCACCCCGTTTCGATCCGCGGCTTGGTTCATGAGGTCACACTCAGCGACTGTCATCGCCATCGGCTTCTCCATCACCACGTGCTTGCCTGCCGAAACGGCGTCGAGCGCGATCTCGCAGTGCAGGTAGTTCGGCGCGGCCACGGTGACCATCTCGATGCGTGGGTCCTTGAGCATCTCGTTGTAGTCCGTGTAGGCGCGCTCGATGCCGTAGCGCTGCGCCAGCTCGTCAGCGTGCCCCGGTGTCGGGGACGCGACGGCCAACGCCTTGCCGAGTCGTCCCATCGAGATCGAGGCGGCGTGGATGTCCGCCTCGAACTGGGAGCCGATGATGCCGATCCCTACCAACTTCTCAGACATGGCGCCTTCCTTGTTCGAGTGGGTCTTCTCTGCTGCGATCGCCCTTCGGAGGCGTCGCGGGTATTGAGTACGTCTCGTTGAGCAACTTCCGCATGAGCGCCGTGGCCCGCGCCAGGCACTCCCCGTCGGGAAGCTCCCATAGCGAGTCGGGGAAACGACAGCCGAAGGTGCCGTCGTCGGAGAAGATCTCGACGTCGTAGCTCCCGTCGAACCCACCGGCCTCGAGAACGGCAACGAACTGTTCGACCGGCAAGGTGCCCTCGCCGGGGAACTTCCGGTCCGCCCAGCTGCGCGTCGGCTGGTGCGCGTCGGCCACATGTACGCCGACGATGAGCTCCAACGCCGCACGTAATTGTTCGCCCGCGTCGGTACCTTGACCGGCGTGCCACATGTCGAAGAGGATTCCCACGCCCGGCCGTCCGATGTCAGCGACAAGGTCGGCCGCGGCATGAAGGCTGGCCACGAAACTGAAGTCGTCAGCGGCGGACGGATGCATCGGCTCGAGCGCGATAGTGAGACCAAGATCGCCTGCTGTGTCCGCGACACGTCGCAGCTTGGTCACACATGTCCGGCGCAGCTCTGCCGGGTCGCGTCCGAAGACGTTGCCGGTGACGACCACGACCGTCTCCGGATGCAGCACCGCCAACGCCGGGAGCTTGGCGCACAGGGCATCGGTGCGCTCACCAGGGTCCGCTGGATCAGGGTCGAGCGCATTCGCGAACACCGAGTTCCCGTTCGGCACCAGGTTGGTGACACCCAACCCGGCCGCGTTGAGCACGTCGGCCACCTCATGGAGATCGCGCCCGGCGAGCTTGGACTCCCAAACCCCCATCCCCCCCAACCCGGCGGCGGAATAGCTCGCCACATCGGAGTCGAAGGAGGAATGCAGTGTCGTCACCTCGCTCACCGACAACCGGCTCACGCGATCCATGACGCTCTCCTCATCGCTCTGTGGCCCGGTCCGCCCGAAACTCTGGCATCTGCCCGCTGCCCGTCGCCGCCGCCGGCGACAGCCTCGGCGCATCCGACATGAGACGGATCGTGTACGGATCGCGCGGATGCTCGAACACTTGCTCGACCGGCCCTTCCTCGACGATCCGGCCTTGTGACAGGACGACAACCGACTGGGCCATACCGCGGACGAGCGCCAGGTTGTGGGTGATGAACAGCATCGCGAGCCGATGCTCGGCCTGCAGGCGCCGCAGCATCTCGATGATCATCGCCTGCACAGAGACGTCGAGGGCCGACGAGACCTCGTCGCACACGAGCAGATCCGGCTCGGCGGCCAATGCCCGAGCGATCGCGGCGCGCTGGCGTTCGCCACCCGAAAGTTGGTCGGGATAGCGGTTCAGGAAGTCCGCCGAAAGGGAGACGTCCTCGAGCACCCTGACGACCCGGGCGTCGGCCTCCGCGCGCGCCAGGCCGAAGAAGTGGTCGATGGGCTGGGCGACCAGCTGACCGACGGTCTTGCGTGGATTCAGGGCCGTGTAGGGGTCCTGGAACACGTACTGGATCTTCTTGAGCACGTCCCCGTCGCGTTGGCGAGCACCGTGGGACAGTTCCTCACCCGCGTAGCGGATATTTCCCGCCCAGTTCGTGTGCATGCCGATGATGCAACGAGCGAGCGTCGTCTTGCCCGATCCGGACTCTCCCACCACCGCGACGCAGCTGTCCTCAGGCACTCTGAAGCTGACGCCGTGGAGCACCTCGTTGGTGCCGAACGACGCCCGTAAGCCTTCCACCTCGAGCACAGCCGGACCTGGCTGGGCCGAGTCGACGAGGGGGATGACCTGGCGACCGCTGGTGCGCTGCGCCTCTGATCGGACCCGCACACAACGCACCCGGTGCGACGCGGAAAGGTCCACCATAACCGGAGGACTTGAGAGGCATTCCGGTCCGACACCGGGGCACCGTGGAGCAAAGGAGCACCCGACGGGCCGGCTGGCCGGTCTCGGAGGCTGCCCCTCGATACCCTCCATTACTTCCGCCTTGTCGAGCGACGGCACGGCACGCATGAGCAGCCTCGTGTAAGGGTGCCGCGGCGTTTCGAATACGGTGGCAGTCGGCCCGAGCTCGACAATGCGGCCCGCGTACATGACAGCCACCGTCTTCGCCACCTGGCCGACGACAGCAAGGTCGTGAGACACGTAGACCGCGGCGACCCCGCTCGTGGCGCACAGATCGGCGATCAACCCCAAAAAACGCCTTTGCGTCGTGACATCGAGGCCCGTGGTCGGCTCGTCGAACACGATCACTCCTGGCTGGCAGGCGAACGCCATGGCAATGACGATTCGCTGCTGCTGGCCGCCGGAGAGCTGGTGCGGGAACCGACGGAGGAAGGCCCGGTCGGTCGGAAGGTCGACAGAAGAGAGCACGTCGTGGACGCGCCCGGCCACATGGCCTCCCCGCGAGCCGCGACCCTCGTGTACTCGCAGGATCTCGTCGATCTGCTTTCCGACCCGTCGGACGGGGTTGAGCGCCGCGGCCGGTTCCTGCGGGACATAAGCGACCCGGCCTCCTCGCAGCGCCGGCAGCTCACGCTCGGGCATTCCCAGGATCTCCTGTCCGTCGAGGAGAACCTGGCCCTTTGTGATGTGCAGGCCGCGCCTGGCGTAGCCGAGCAGGGAGAGGGCGACCGTCGTCTTTCCCGAGCCCGATTCGCCGACCAGGCCGAGCACTTCGCCGAGTGCCACGTCGAAGTCGACCTCCGAGACGACATCGGTATTCGTCCCTGCCAGGCAGACCTGGAGACCTCTTACCCGAAGTCTCGTCGGAGCGTTCGTGGCGACGTTCATTGAGCCGCCTTGGCGGCTTCTGTGCGCACGAAAGCCTGCTCGACTTGGCGATCCGCGCCAATGGCCGCCCGTGCGACGGCGTCTGCGAACAGGTTCGTGCCGATCGCGAGCAGGGCGATGAGGGCAGCGGGCACGATCACGGCCCAAGGGTTCGTCTGCAGGCCGATCCGGTTCTCGCTGATCATGTTCCCCCAGCTCGGAGCCGGAGGCTGCTGCCCGAAGCCGAGGAACGAGAGCCCGGCGATGATGACGATCGAGTAGGTGAGCCGCAGCCCGAGCTCGACCATGAGCGGGCTGACGAGGTTCGGCAGAATCTCGCCCGTGATGATTCGGGTCGGCTTGACGCCCTGTAGCTCGACGGCTTTCACATAGTCACGCTCGGCGATGTCGAGCGCGGCCGCGCGCATCACGCGGGCCACTTGGGGCACGTGCCCGAGACCGACCGCAAGCACGATGAGCCAAAGCTTGGGACCGACGGTCCCCACGATCAGCAGAGCCAGGACGATTGCCGGGAACGCGAGGAAGACGTCCATGCCGCGCATGATCACCGTGTCGGTGCGCCCGCCGAGATAGGCAGCCTCGATGCCTTGGAAGGCACCGAAACTGACCCCGATCACCGTTGCCGCCACCGCCATCACGAGCAGAACCCACCCGCCCGCGAGCACGCGCGACAATACGTCGCGACCGAGGTAGTCGCCGCCCAAGAGCGCCTGGACGGAAGGCTTCTGAAGCGGCGCGTAGAGGAAGGCCGTGGGCGAGCACGGCGTCCAGATGGCCCCGACGACGGCGACCAGCGCGACCAGGCCGGCGAGAGACAACCCGATCGCTCCACGACGACTCGCTGCTGCCCGGTGCAGCAAGGTCAGCCACTCATGCCGGCGCAGCTGGTTCGGCGATGCGGCCGCGCTCGCAGCGGGACGTCCAGACTGGGTCGCCGAGGTCACGTCGGGATCCTCCGTCGTGGCGACAACAGCAGCGCGAGCACGTCGGTGGTGATGTTCACGACTACGTAGAACGCGGCCAGGACGACCACGATGAACTGGATGACCGGGATGTCGCGGTCGGTCACTGCGTTGACGAGGCCCTGGCCGATTCCGGGAAAGTCGAACACTTCTTCGACGAGCACAATCCCTCCGGCGAGGCGTAGGAACGTGAGGCCGACCACCTGGATCGTGGGCGGCAATGCGTTCGGGAGGGCATGTTGCACGAGAACGCGCCAGCGCGGCACACCCTTCAAGCGGGCCATCTCGACGTAGGGCGACTCGAGCGCCTCGAGGGTGGCGGCGCGGGTCATCCGGTACACGTAGGGGATCGTGACGATTGTGAGGCTGAGCGCCGGCAGAACGAGCAGGCGGGGGGCTTGGAGGATGTTCTCTCCGGGAGTGAGCAGCGACACGCCTGGGAACAGGTGGAAGACGACAGTCGAAAACAAGATGACGACACCGATGGCGACGACGAACTCGGGCACGGCGAGCACGGCAAGGGCCCCGACGGTCATCGAGTTGTCTAGGAGGCTCCCGTGGCGCAGGGCCGCGACCGCACCAAGCGCGATCCCGAGCACGCTGCCGGTGACCCCGCTCACCGCCACCAGAACTGCCGAGTTCAACAGCCGCGGCTCGACGAGCCGCCACACCGGCTCGCTGTTGGCGAGACTCGCCCCGAGGCGGCCGACCGGGAGACCCGAGAGCCACCCCCAGTACTGGGACCACCAGCCTCGATTGAGGCCCAGCTCCAGCTCGAGGGCGCGGATCCGTTGTGGCGTCGCTGAGAAGCCGAGTATCGCCCGCGCCGCGTTGCCGGGCAGGAGCTGGGTAGCAGCGAACACGACCAAGGAGACCAGGAACAGCGTGATGATCCCCTGGCCGGTCCGTCCGGCGACGAGGGACACGATGGGGTGAGCCCGCGCGTAGGCCCGGCGCCGGGCCCCCGCGCCGGCGAACATCGGTTGATACCGGCCGCCCTCACGCCCGCCGTCCGCAGGATCACTGAGCCGCGCCGCGCCAAGGCCGGTGTCGGCCGATTGCGGTGCGCCGGCGTGAGGGTGGTCGCCCATCAGGAGCTCGGCTTGAGGGCTATGAGAGCCACATGCTCTTGAAGCCGTAGGCCCCGAGAGGAAGGCCCGTCTTGCTCGAAGTCACTCCGTGCACGCGCGACGCGTAGCCGTCGATGACGGGGTTGAAGTAGGGGATGATGTAGCCGCTCGCTGTTCCCGAGTACTCCATTTGCTGCATCTCGTGGGCGATCTCCGCCCGCTTGTGCTCGTCCAGCGTGGCAACTGCCTTCTTGTACAGGCTGGTGTAGGCCGCGTTGTTCGTGTGGCACTCGTTGAAGGGGGCCCCGGCGAGAGTGCCCTGCAGGACGTTCGAGAAGTACGGGTAGTAATTCCAGTAGTCCTGGGCGAATGTCCAGCTGAGGTAGTTCGGACCGAAGAATTCCGAGCTCGTGACCTCCTTCAGGTTCACCGTCACGCCGGCCTGCGCCGCCTGCTGCTTTAGGACCTGGGCCACCTGCACGGTTCCCGAGCCGATGGCGCTCGTCACCAAGGTGACCGACAGGTGGGTATGTCCCGCCTTGGTGAGCAGGCTCTTGGCCTGCTCGATGTCCTGCTCACGCTGGGGAAGCGCCGAGTCGTAAGCGGCGTCCCACAGACCGAACACGTCGTTGCCGACTTTGCCGTTGCCGCTGAAGACGGTCCTCAGCATTGCGTTGCGATCGCAGATGAGGCGGAAGGCCTGACGCACGCGGACGTCGTTGAACGGCGGCTGGTCGACTCGCATCGTGAAGGGCGTGTAGCCACCGCCCTTGGTGATGATCACGTTGTTCCCGCCCGATCGGACCGGGGCGATCGAGTCCGCTGAGAGGAGGTCGATGACATCGAGCGTGCCGCCTCCCAGCCCGTTGACCTGGCTCACCTCGTCGGGGAGATCGCTTATGACGAGCCGGTCTATGTAGGGCAGGCCACTCTCCCAGTAGTTCTTGTTCTTCACGAAGGTGCTCTGTTGGCCGGCGGTGAACGACTCGTACTTGAAGGGACCGGTGCCGATCGGGTGCTTCAGGTCGAAGCCCACCGGCACGACGAAGAAGTCGTACGAGGCGAGAATGTCCGCCAGCGGTGAGAACGGCGTGAGGCACGGGATCTGGATTGTGTACTTGTCGATCTTCTTCGCGTGGGCAATGTCGAGGGCTTTGAGCGATATGGCACCAAGTGCGGGGGTCTTCGGGCTCACGATCCGCTGGAAGGTGAACAACACGTCATCTGCGCTAAGCGTCTTGCCGTTGTGGAACTCGATGTCCGGCTTCACCCGAATCGTCCACTTCATGGCGTCGCTGCTCGCCTCGAGCTCGTCGGCGAGGCTCAACACGGGATGAGCATCGAGATCGAAGTCAACCAAGGGGTTGAACAAGGAATACACCCTGGCACCGTCGACGAGGTTCACCCAGTTCTGCGGGTCGAGGGTGTCTGAGCTACTACCGCCACTCAGGCCGGCTTGTAACGTCCCGCCACGCTTGACACGCGGCGACGCCGCGGTCGTGGCGCTCGATCTCGCGGTACGCCGGCGGCTCAGGTCTGCCAGGCTCCCGGTTCCGACGAGCGCCGCGCCTTGTGCGGCATAGCGGAGCAGATCCCTCCTGCTCAGTTCGAATTCGCGTTCGGTCATCCGACTGCTCCTTATCTTGAGGGCCCGGTCAGGGGCGACTGTTGAACTTGCTCGACAGCTACGCGAGCGGTCGATTTGTAGGTGGCGAACCAATCCGGACTGTCCGGGTCCCGGTCCTGTGCGAGGGCCAGTCCGATGGCAAAGGCGAGGGGGTGAGCAAAATGGGCCGCCGCGGCACAGCGCCCGTCGAGCCCGTCGGGCCAAGGTGCCTCGGCGACGGTCGCTCCTGTCCTGGAGCAGATCTCGACGGCCTCGTCAGCTACTGGATCCCGACCGACCGGCAAGGCCAGGACGAATTGCCCGCGTCCGAGTGCGTACATGCCAGAGGTGGCTCCTTCGCGGGTCTCCATGCCCTCAGCAGGTATGCCTGCCACCTCCTTCAGCAGCAACGCCGCCTCCGAGGCCGCAACAAGGCCATGACCAGTGCCGAAAACGACTGCAGCGCGTGGCGTGTCGAGACCACTACCGAGCACGTCCGCCCACTCGAGCGCCCCCGTCAGCTGGTCGCTCAGTGCCGCCGGCATGGCGGCGGCGGCGGCGCGAAGCGACGAATCGCCTGACGCTCGGCCGAGCACGTCGAGAGCCACCGTCGCAGCACCGAGGTAGGCCTGTGTGTGCGTAACAGCGCGTTGGTGGCGCACCTGGACGATGGCGACGGCATCGGCCCGGGTCGCCAGCGTCGACGAAGCGGTCGAGGTCACCAGACCGAATCCACCGGCGCGCGGTCGGCCGCTGTCAAGCTCGACGAGGTCACGCAGTTCCCCCGAGGCTGAGAAAGCAAGCAAGAGGTCGTCGGGGCGCAGCACGAAAGTGCCCGCGGCGAGCAGGCCGGCAGGGACCGCGACCACCGGCGCCCGCAGCGACGTGGAGAGTGACGCCAAGAACAAGGTGGTCGAGACGTAGAAAGAAGCGCCGTTCCCGGTGGCGACGATCCGCCCGAAACGTTTTGAGAAGAGGAGATCGGCGAGCTCGCCATGACCGTCGGCGACGTCAAGTGTTGCCGCCAGGGTCTCGGGCGTTTCGCACAGTTCCTGCCACAGTGCGGTGCGTGTGACATCAAGTGTTGTCAAGCGACTGCCTCCTGTCCTGCTGCTGAATTGGCTCGTTGAACCCGCTCGGCTTCGATTGCAGCGCCGAGCAGTGCGGCATCGGGCCCGCAGCGTCCGATCTGAACGTCCAGCCCGGAGACGATTCCGGGTGGGCCAACACGCAACATCTCCGAGCGTGCCGGCGTCACCAGCAGCTCGCCGGCGAGTGACAGACCACCGGTCACGACAACTAGGTCGGGGAAGGTCATCGCCGCCCACGATGCGAGGGCGCGTCCCAATGCCCGGCCCGCCCGGTTGACCAACTCGGTCGCACCGGGGTTCGTTTCCCGAGCCGCTTCGCAGATGGCAGCCGCGTCGTTGAAGCCGAACTGGGCGCCGTCACGGGCCAGTGCCCGACCCGAGCACGTCGCCTCGAGACATCCTCGTCCTCCGCAGGTGCACTCGGGACCCTCGGGGTCGACCACAACATGGCCCGCGTCACCCAGACATCCTCCTGCCAGGTCGACAACGGTACCGTCGGCGACCAGGGCAGCATTGGCGCCTGTCCCGAGACAGACGCACAGGAGCCTGTCCGGGATGCCTGCGGCGGCCGCTTCCGCCACGGCCGCCGCGGCTATGTCAGGCACGACGCTCATCGGGCGGCCGTCCATCAACGGTCCCAACGCGTCGACAAAGTCCATTCCAACGAAACCAGGAATGTAGATCCCAGGCAGGACACGTCCGGCGTCATCGAGGAACCCGGGGAAGGCGACACCGAGTGCACCATCAGCCGCGGACGGCTCGAGCGCACCGAGAGCGGCCCGGAGCGTCTCTGTTGCCTGCGCCGGCGCGATTGCCCCGCTGAGCTCAAGACGCGCCCGACGTACGATCGCGCCGTCCTGAACGCGTGCGGCGCGAATACCGCTTCCTCCAATGTCGAGCACGACCACTGCTGACATCACGAAGCCCTCGGTTCATCCAGAGGCCGAGATCCCTGGGTATCTGTGGTGACTGTCGAAACGCACTCCATGTGACAGATCCTCCGTCGAACCTTGGCGAGGTCGTCGCCGGGACTAGATCGCCGCTTCCACAACCTGAACGTCGGCAAGCGTTCCCCTGCAGGCGGCGAGCGCGGCCCCGATAACGACGCGGTCGTCGCCCAATGACGAGAACTGCACCTCCGGCATGCTCGGCACCAAGCAGCGCACGTGTCCGGTGACCTGATCGAGCATCGCCTGGCCTCCGAGCTCGATCCAACCGGACAGCAGAACAACCTCGGGGTCCAGGAGAGCAATCGAAGAGGCGAGGGCGGCCCCGATCGTTCGCACAAGTTGGTCCGAAATGTCATCGGAGAGCTTGAAAGCGCCACGCGAACGCACGAGCTGGTGTACGAGCCGAGCCGTCTGTTCCTCGCAGAGCGCGGGATCGATCCCGTCACGACGGGCATCCTCGGCCACGAGTTCGAAGAGCTTGCCTTCCAGTGCCCCAACACCGTGGTATGCACCCTCGGCCCCGAAGGCGTCGGTCACCATATAACCGACTTCGCCGGCCGCTCCTCGTCCGCGATAGATCTTCCCGTCCAGGAGGACCGCCCCACCGAGGCCTTCGGCGAAAGTCATGAGAATGGCATCGCGGGCCTTGGTCGCGGCTCCACGGTCGACCTCGGCGGCGAGGGCAAAAGCCACGTCATTGTCGATGAAGACCGGCATGCGCAAGTAGCCGTTGAGAAGCGCACCGAACTCGACTCCTTCCCAGCCGAAGAGCGGAGCGATCTGCACGTGCCCCGTAATCGGGTTGACGACGCCGGGCACGCCTACCCCTGCCCCGAGCACATGGGCCGGGGCGCAACGTGAGGTCGCCTCGAGGACGTAGTCGGCAAGAAGCTCGGCAATACGCCCGGTACTCGGAGCCCGAGACGGAACTGCAAGTACGCGGGATTCGACGAGCTCACCGGAGAGCCGCATGAGACCGACACGGAAGCCCTCTGCCGAGGCGAGATCACATCCGACAAAGAGCACGTCGTCTGTGAACCGGACCAAGCGCCCAGGCCGGCCGAGATCGGACGGCACCCTTCCTTCCTCGCGGACCAGCCCGTCCCCGATGAGATCCGAAACGATCGCCGACACCGAAGCTGGGCTGATCGACGTGAAGCGAACCAGGTCCGCACGCGAGAGTGACCCATGGTCACGGATCGCACTAATTACAATGCTGCGATTCAGGCCCCGCATGAGCTCCGGAGTACCTCGTCTGCGTGGCATTCCTTTACTATACGAAATAACTTCGCCTTTGCAATAGTCCCCCGTCCGACCAGCTCGAGGGGGCCGCCGCAATATCGTCCCGACCAGGATCGACGATTCGACGGAGCCCATGGGCAGAGCTGGACCGGTCCGGGATCAGGACGGGCTTTCCCCCGAACCGGGTGAAGATGCCCCTGGTCTCTCCGATCGAGACAGGCCGACGGGACATGACTGACCGACTGAGTGACCTCCTTGGCACCCACCTGGACGCGGCGATTTGCTACCGGTGTCCTTACTCGTCGCGCCAGGTCCCGCCGTCAGAGGACTCGTGGCCTACCTTTGCTCCTGGTCCACTCCACTGCCGGGAGCACTCCACTCACAGGGAAGGAGAAGTCTCAGCACCCTTGGGCAGGTTCATGAACGGCACCGAGGTCTCACCGGATTTCGCGTCCCTGAGCCGGTAGAGGACCTCACCAGCATCGGGTACGACCAGCGTGCCGGGTTCTGCCGCCCACACGGCCGGGTCGACCCGGTCCGGGTCTAGGTAGTCGAGATTGACGGAGCGGACCACGGCTTCTGGGATCCCGGTGGCGAGGGTCACCGTGACCCGGGGACGCTCGCCTGCAACTGGATCGTAGGTACCCACGCCACGGAGCTGGGTACTGTGCGCGAGGTCGCCCCAATGCCGGTCGTTGAAGCGGTCCCACTGCTTCACGAAATAATCCCGACAGTGGTAACCGATCTCGAGCATCTGCGGGTGCATGGCACTGAGCTGGGTGATGTGGGGTGCGTAGAGGACGACCTGGCCGCCGTCGGCGACGATCGGCTCGACCTTGTAGAAGCCCTTGGCACCGGTCCACATGTCGTCGTACCTTGTCGCAAGCAGCGAGAGGACCCGGCCGACGGGCGCGTCGAGATACCGGATGTGCGACTCGGCCGACACCCCGACGGCCGCGGCCCAGGCCGCTTGCGGATCGCCGAACGCGATGGAGTGGAGGGAACCGGCCGGCGATCCCGTCACGACGCAGAGTGCCAGGCATTCGCCCGGGATCATCGACGCCGCCTCGTCTATGAGCGCGCGTACCGGTGTGGTACCGCGCGTGCCGATGATCTCGGTGCTCGTGATCAGGGCGCCCAGCCAGTGCGACAGGTCGATGAACTCGCGCCCCGACACACCTGGAAAGAGGTACTTGTTGCCTCCCGAGAAACCGACGACCTCATGAGGGAAAACCGGGCCGACGATGAGGGTGACGTCGTGTTCGATGACGGCGCGGTTGACCTGCACGTCGACCGCCTTGTTCAGCCGCCCGCCAGACAGTTCCGCAACCCGGTCGGCAGGGATGGAGCCGAGAGCCACTAGAGCAGAATCGTCCCACCATTGGTGATTGAGAACCGTCGTCGACGGGTAACGATCGCTGGCCATTCCAGGCTCATAGCCGAGGTGAACGGCCAGCGCCCCTTCGGTCATCTTTGCGTGCGTACCGAGCGCGACGACCACCGTCAGGCGGGTTACACGGCCGTGCAGCGCACCGTGCACGGCCTTCATGAGCACCGGGAGCGGGCAACTCCGCGTGGCGTCGGGTACGAGCACGCAGACGCTGCGACCCTCTAATTGAGCCCCTTGGAGCTGCTCGTGCACGAACGCCCGGATCTGGTTCTCGGTGAGGAGCTCGGAGCACCCTCCGATCTGCGTTATGCCGAGACGCGACGTTTCGACCATCTCACACCCCTTAGTCCCCAGCGGGGTCCGCGGTGACCGGCCGTTGGTGGCCCGCCGGTTGGAGCCACTGTACGCGTGTTGCCGGGCTCGGACGGGACCGCACCTGGACTGACGGCGGGCGGGCCGGTAGCCCGACGAGGCCATTCACCTGTCGCCGTGCCACTGTCGGAGAGGAGGCTTCAGGCACGCCCCGGAGCAGCGACAGCAGTCTCTTCTGTCCGCTGAGCAGTCGCGACGCCTCCGATTCTGCCCCGTATGACGCCGCGGTATCATCGCCTACCAGGTCAACGATGCGAGGCAGGCCATGGGCAATCTGGATCGGTCCGGAATCAGAAGGGCCGCCAAGCTCCTTGCGAAGGCGGCGAGCACGGACTCTGACGACGAGGCGATCGCCCTGACGTTGCGTTCCTACTCTCTCTTGGCCGATGCAATCAATGCCTACGACCTCGCCTGTGCCGGGACCCGTCGTCATGAACGGCGTCGGCTCCGGGACAGGCGGTCGGGAATTCGTGGCTCCGCCGAACCTTCAGGGAAAGTCCCGAACCCCGATCAGGACACGGCCGTGAACGGCTACGTGCGGCTCGGCAACGGCGGCGTCCGAGCTGAGGGCTCGGTCGACTTCTCTTTGTGAGCGGTGAGTTTCACCCTGGCGCAAGGCGCGTATCTCGGCTCATCGCGCCCTTGCCCGGACAATTCGAACGTGCTCCCGCCCGCCCAGCAGGCGTGGCTCAGGCCTGCGTGATCAACTGGGACAACCGGGCTCTGACAGGCCGTTGAGCGATGGCAAATAGCGAGCTTGGCGCCGTGATCGACCAAGAAACTCGCATTGACGTCCCTGCGAGTCTGGCGATCCACAGAGCTGCTCGAGCGACTGCCCGACCCGGAGTTCTGCGAGATCAGTGCTCGGGCAAGCTCTGGAATCGAGCCGAGGTTGTGCAGGCACTCACCGCGGAGTCATCCGAAGGCCAGGGCACCGTCGAAGTGACACAGATGGAGACAAGGGTCCTCGGCCCTGGTCTTGTCTTGCTAACTCACGTGTCGAGTCGGGTCGGGCGTCGGGCCTGTCGAGGCGCTCTGTGGCGGCGCTCGGACGATCCCTGGCGGCTCCTCTTCCATCAAGGCACTCCGTTCGAAGTGGGCGCAGCGCTCGCGGCGCCCACGGACTCTTCTGACACACGTCGCGACAAGTGAACTTCCGATACCGGTTCTCACCGCCGTCGACTCGCCGACCGGGCGAGGCGATCAGCCGGAGACGACGGACTCCGCCACGACGAGCAGCTCGGACCCCGACATCGTCCGGTCGCTGACCGGTGCCCCGGGCTGCAACTGGTGCCGCGAGGCGCGGATCAGCACACCGGCGGCCAGAGCGGCGGCCGCGAGCAGAACGCCGCTCACCGTGAACGCGGTGGTGTAACCGTGGACCGCCGCCTTCTGCAGCGCGTCGCCGGCGTGTGCGTGGGCGGCCAGATAGCTAACCCCGGCGGAGGCGGCCACCGTGTTCAACAGTGCCGTGCCGAGCGACCCACCGACCTGCTGGGTCGTGTTGACGAGGGCACTTGCCACTCCGGCGTCCGCGGGATCGACGCCCACCAAGGCCGTGGAGGACATCGGGACGAATGTCATCCCCATTCCGAGGCTGACCAGCAACTGGGGCGGCAGGACGTGGGCCATGTAGGTGCTGTGGACGCTCAGGCCTGTGAACCACATCAGCCCGCCGGCTGCCAGGCACAACCCGATCACCATCAAGGCGCGCGGGCCCAAACGGGGAAGCAGCTTGGTAGCCAGGCCCGCGCCGACGATGATCCCCCCCGAGAAGGGAAGAAAGGCGAACCCCGTCTTAAGGACCGAGTACCTCAGGGTCTCCTGCAGGAAGTAGGTGAGGAACAGGAAGGTTCCCAACAAGGCACTGCCCACCAGGAGCGAGGCGAGGAACGACCCGCCCCGATTGCGGTCGAGGATGACACGCATCGGTAGCAGCGGGTGCGACGAGCGCAACTCGATCACGAGGAACGAGCCAAGGGCGGCGGCTGCTCCGGCCAGTAGTCCAAGGGTGAGTGGTGCCCCCCACCCGTCAGTGCCGGCGGTCGTGAAGCCGTATACGAGGAGGAAGAAACCGCCCGTCACCGAGACAGCTCCAGGGATGTCGTAACCGGCGCGCACGTGCACACGGCTCTCTTTGATGTAGCGCGTGGCCCCCAGCACCGCAGCCACGGCTATCGGCGCGTTGATCAGAAGCGTCCACCGCCATGAAGCCAGCTGGGTCAAGGTACCGCCGAGGACGAGGCCTATGGCGGCACCGCCGCCGGCGATGGCGCCGTAGATGCCAAAGGCGCGGGCACGCTCGCGGACCTCGGTGAAGGTCGTTGTGAGCAGCGACAACGAGGCTGGCGCCATGAGGGCCGCAAAGGCACCCTGCAAGGCCCTGGCACCGAAGAGCATGGCCGCGTCCTGGGCGAGGCCGCCCAGCGCCGAAGCGGCGCCGAAGCCGATGAGCCCCACGATGAAGATGCGGCGGCGACCGAGGTAGTCGGCGATCCGCCCGCCGAGAAGCAGGAGGCTGCCGAACGCGAGGGTATAGGCGCTCAGTACCCACTGGCGGTCGGCGGTCGAGATGTTCAGGGCTCTTTGGGCCGACGGCAGGGCGACGACCACGACGGACGCGTCGAGCACGATCATCAGCTGGGCCACGGCGATCACCGCCAAAGACCACCACCGTCTCGGATCGGGCTCGAGGATCGCTAGTCTCGTGGCAGACGTGGTCTCGACTGCGGTCGGGTCGTCGGTCATCGGGATCCCCCTCTTCCGGTGGCTCACGCCGGCCTCGCTCCGATATATTCGGAGTGATGGCTCCGTTTCAGCTAACACTATACGGAACGCGCGTTCCGTTTGTCAACGGGTCCGGGAGATAGCTGCGGTGAAGACCGAGCCCGGGGAGATCCCGCACATGCGCTCGGACGCGATGCGCAACCGCGAGCGAATCCTCGAGGCGGCCGAGGCGGCCTTCTCGGCCGATGGCGTTTCCGTACCAATCGACACAGTGGCCGAACGGGCCGGAGTTGGTGTGGGGACCGTCTATCGCCACTTCCCCACCAAGGAGGACCTTTTCGAGGCCATTGTCATGACGCGTCTCGAGGGCCTGCTTGCTTTGGCCCGGGACGAGGCGACTGCCGAGCTTCCCGGCAAGGCTCTGTTCTCGTACCTGCAGGAGTTCGCCCGCCAGGCCTCAGCCAAGCACGACCTGTTCGACGCCATGGGCGCTGCCGGGATCGACTTCAAGACACGTTGTGCTGAGAAGCTCGAAGAGATGAAGGCGCGTATCGGGATACTCCTATCACGGGCGCAAGCTGCCGGTTCGGTCCGGCAGGACACCTCGGTCGATGAGCTCATCGGCCTCGTCGTCGGGTCATGCCACGCGGCTTCACTGGCCGGCCTGGACGACGACGCATGTAGGCGCATGGTGGGAATCGTCTGTGACGGCATGCGGGTGCCGGCCGCGACCTATCGCTGACAGAGCCCAACGAGGCCGACCTAGGCGCTCGTCAAGTGTCCGCGAGAATTATGGCGACCTGACTGACAGAATCGGAAGGGGCGCCCAGCTTCGGCTCATTGAACAGATCAGCAACTACCCGGCTTTTCCACCATTCACGCCTAGTTCACGCAGAGTTAACCGCACAGGTCGCGCTCGTGGCCGGATGTCTCCTCTTTACTTGTTATAACAATCATGTGACCAATACTTCCGTTAACGGCCATCCGGCGAGACGATCTCGACCCTGCTCGGCAGCTCCAATGCGGATCGCGCTCGTGGCCCATGACAACAAGAAGGCGGACCTTGTCGAATGGGCGCGCGCCAACCGGACCACCCTCTCGCATCACGCGCTTCTCGCCACCAGCAGTACCGGCGAACTGCTGGAAGCCGAACTCGGGTTTCCGGTGGATCGTTTGCACAGTGGTCCGCTGGGCGGGGACCTTCAGCTCGGGGCAAAGATCACCGAAGGCGGCGTCGACTTGCTTTTCTTCTTCTGGGATCCGCTCGAGCCTCAACCTCATGACCCCGATGTGAAGGCGCTCCTACGTATCGCCGTGGTTTGGAACATTCCGGTCGCGTGCAACCGTGCATCTGCGGACTTCCTGATCACCTCACCGTTGTTCGACGGCGATTACCACAGGATTGTGCCTGAGTACCCGGCTACGACCAGAATGAGGGACTCCTCAATCGGTGACCGGCTCGATCAGCTGGCAGCTTCTGGTCACCGCCAGATCTGATCGGCAGTGCGCGGGCGGCCCAGCTGCTCCTCCAGCAAGAAGGTCAGACCTAGATCCGATCTCGGTCAGAGCGCAATTCGCGCGTTGATCGGCCACGGCGAACGGGGGCGACTGAGAACCCGTAGCGGGCCTTCACCAAGCTGGCGAAAGATACGAACAGCTCGTGCGGCGACTCGGTGAGGGTCCACACGTCTCGCAGACCAGGTGGGAAAGGCCAGGTGGCGCCATGCCGACGCCTCCTTGCCGTCGGAATGCACCGACGACACCAAGTTCTTCGAGCTCCGCGACTACCACCTTGACAGGACCGACTTCGGTCCTTGTCGGCTCTTGCGGATCGGTCCCGGTTTCGTCCAGCTCGCTATTGCGTTCAGTTCGCAAATAGCTAGACTACACAGCAAAGTCGACCGCCAGCTTTCGAAAGCCTTTGTGGGGAGGGGCGCATGGCAATCACAGCCGACGGCAGATTCGCCGGACGCCTGAGGACGGTCCAGGACGCGCTGACTCCGAGGGAGTGGGGCAGAGTCGGAGCGATGACAGGCATCGTCGTCGGCCTCAACGTGCTCGGGTGGACGATGTTGACCGCCGCGACCGGCCACCACTACCACCTGAGCAAGACCGACGTCTTCGGGCTCGGGACAGGCGTGCTCGCCTACACCCTCGGGATGCGCCACGCGTTCGACGCGGACCACATCTCGGCGATCGACAACACGACTCGCAAGCTCATGGCCGACGGGAAGCGCCCGCTCAGCGTCGGGTTCTTCTTCTCGCTCGGACACTCGACGATCGTGTTCCTCCTCGCCGTGCTTCTCAACTTCGGTATCCGCGACCTGGACAGCCAGGTGAAGTCCGGCACGTCGGGTCTCCATCAGTGGACCACCGTGGTCGGGACCTCGGTTTCGGGCTTCTTCCTCTATCTCATCGCCGGGCTCAACATCGTCATCCTCTTCTCGATCCTCCACGTCTTCCGCGATCTGCGAAAGGGGACCTTTGACGAGAACGAGCTCGATGAGCAGCTGAACAAGCGGGGTCTCATGAACCGCTTGCTCGGGGGATTCGCCCGCAAGATCGACTCCCCGTGGAAGATGTATCCGGTGGGCGTCCTGTTCGGGCTCGGCTTCGACACCGCCACCGAAGTGGCGCTGCTCGTGCTGTCGGGGACGGCGGTCGCGAGCGGGCTGCCGTTCTATGCGATCTTGTCGTTGCCTGTGCTGTTCGCCGCGGGAATGTGCCTGTTTGACACCCTGGACGGTTGTTTCATGAACTTCGCCTACGGATGGGCGTTCTCCAGGCCGATCCGGAAGGTGTACTACAACATCATCATCACCGGGCTCTCGGTCGCCGTCGCGTTCGTCATCGGGACGATCGAGATCGTCGGGCTCCTCTCGACCGAGTTCGACCTGCACGGCGCATTCTGGGACACCATGGCGAACTTCAACATCAACCGGGCCGGATTCATCATCGTGGGAATGTTCGTGGTCACCTGGGTGATCGCCCTTGCTATCTGGCGGTTCGGTCATATCGAGTCACGGTGGGACCGTTCCGCCGCTCTGGCCAGGTCCGAGAGCGCGACTTCGCTTCGAATGGAACGAGGCCTCGAGGGCGTGGATCCCTATGAGCCCGCGTGGGCCGAGGCCGAATAGAACCGCATCCGGAGCACCGCCGCGGACCTGACCGCGATGCGGCGCGCACGTGTCGGCCGATTCTCCGGTTCCTATCGCACCTCTACAGCGTCGACACCGAGCCGCGGGGTTCTCGGGACGTCGTAGAACCGGATACGGATGCCCGAGTGAAGTCGGGTCGCCGTGATGCAGGTCGAGACATGGGTCCACTGGTTGCGGCCCGGGAGCGGCCCGAAGCTCACCGACGAAGACTGGCTCGTCGAATCACCGTACAACCAGATCGTCATCTGGCCCCGTGCCCCTGAGCGAGCAGCAGCCGTCACGACCTCGGCATCGGCGCAGAAACTCTCACCTGCGCTCGTCGGCAGGGAGATGTCCTGATAGATACCACCGCCGAGGGCCGAAGCACTGACAACCCCGAACCCGTTGCCCTCATACTGGCTGGTCACCAGCTTGCCCGCCGGCATGATCGCGAAGTGTGTGTAGCTCGTTGTCCGCCAGCCATTGCCGTCGCGCCGGTTGAAGCCACCGTTGTCCACGAAGGACTGGTAGAGATCAACGGCGTCGACGCCTAGCCGCGGCGCCTTCGGGACGTCGTAGAACTGGACACGGATCTCCGAATGCGGTCCGGTCGCTGTCACGCAGGTCGAGACGTGGGTCCATTGGTTCCTGCCACCAAGAGGCCCGAAGTTCACCGAGGACGAGTCGTTCCTGGACTCGCCGAGCAGCCGCAGGCTCATGTGACCCCGCGCGCCCGGATGAGCCGCCGCCGTGACGACCTCGGCGTCGGCACAGAGACTGTCTCCGGCCCTGGTCGCGAGGAAGATGTCTTGATAGATGCCCCCGCCGGAGCTCGAGGTGCCCGTGAAAGCGAAGCCCTTGCCTTCGTACGGCTTGGTGGCCAGCTTGGCGCCCAGCTCGATCCCGAACCACGACTCGCTGGCGGATTGCCAGCCACCACTTCCAGGTTCGTCGAAACCACCGTCGACAACCAGCGACTGGTGAACGTCGACGGCGTCGATGCCGAGTCTGGCCGCTGTAGGAGCGTCGGAGAACCGGATGCGCAGGACCGAATGCGGTTGGGACGCCGTGACACAGGTCGAGACGTGAGTCCACTGGTTCTTGCCCGGAAGCGGCCCGAAAACCACCGACGACTCTTGACTCCGGGACACGCCGAGGAGCCTCAGGGTCATGGCACCTCGCGCGCCTGAACGGCTTGCCGCTGTAACGACCTCGGCGTCTGCACAGAAGCTCTCACCCGCCCTGACGGGGAAGGAGATGTCCTGATACACACCGCCACCGACGACCGAGGTGCTGGTGAACAGCTTGCCGGCCGGCTCGATCTTGAGGCGTGAATGGCTCGTCTGCCAACCGCTGCCGTCCAGATGAGCGAACCCTGCGTCATTGACAAGAACAGCGTCGCGTACCCCGGGGCTGGCCAAGGTGCTGGACGGCTGAGCCTGAAGCCACCCGGTTACAGGCATGCCGTCGTCCGGCTGGACGACGCCGTCGATGACGCCGAGGGTATTTGTGCCGTTTCCCCCGTCCATGTTCTGCTCGAGGACGTCGATCGTGCCGTTGCCGCTGGTGACGTCCGCGGCTGTGACCACCGCCGTGTGGCCTTCGTCCCAAGTCGGCTCCATGCTGAGGACGTCGCCCGGCTCCGGCACGCTCGTGCCGTCGTTGGCCATCTTCAGAAGATCGCCGCCGTCGGCGGGCGAATAGTCGGCGACGACCTCCGAGCCATTCGCCGGGTAGGGCCGCACGCCGTACTCGAGGTAGAGCCACCGCATCGACAGTTCGACGCATTCCCACTCGTACTGTCCCCAGGCATGTGGGAAGAACGCGACCGTCCTGTCCCAGCCGCCACGGTTCACGCCCGGGCCGCAAGCGGTAAGCCCGTCCCAGCTCGAGAGAGGAAACGACCCTGGGTCGTCGGCGGAGTCGCAGTTCCCACTCCACCACGGTGGAAACCGAACCGGCGGCGGATCAGTCGCGCTGGCCGCGACCAGGATCACGCGCTGGGTAACCGGCGCCGCCGGCCCTGGCTGGATCAGGTCGCTGCCCGGAACTGTTGTGGGGGCCGAGATATTGACCGCAGTGACCGACGTGCCGGTCGCGAACGCCTCCTCGGCGCCCCGGTTGGACAAGCGTGGCTCGGCTGCCTGAATGACCCAGAGCCGGCCACCTGCGTCCGTCAGCCAAGACACGACCTCTGTCGCTTGTCGGCGCGGACCGAGCGCCACCTCGAGGGTCCGAGCCGAGCCTACGACGCGATGGCCGAAGATCATCGCCGTGGGCCGCACGAACCGGATCAGGCGCCCGGTCCCCGCGGCGCGGTACTCGCGAAGATGCTGAGGTTCGACGATCCCTACGCCGGACATCGGGGCGGCCGAACCGTACGGGTAGGCATAGATCGTGAACGCCCGGTACGGCACATTGGTGACGGCCGCGGCGCCTTGAAGCACATTGCCTGGCCTCGAAGCGACGAAGGCCACAGCCGGAAGAGCCGGGGAGCGCACGGCGAGGGAGACCGCGTCGACAACTGTTCGGGCCGAGTACGAACCAGCTGCGGCGCGAATCGACGTGACGCCGATCTGCGTCGCGAGCGCGCTCACGAGCACCATCCCGGTGACGAGCGTCTCCATTCTCCAGGTACTTTTCTCGTAGCGCACGGAAGTCTCCCGATTTTGTTCGGCCCGACCCCGGGTTGGCTTCGGGACAGTATTGCGCGTGAGCCACGATGGTTCCAACTGAAGATCGAAACCGGGGTCGGCGGAGCTCGACCAAGCACGGTCCGTTGCAGTTCGCGCGCCACCAGCGAGCGGCGCGAACGTTGGCTCTTGCACCCCGGGACGTTGCTCGTAGGCTTGGCCATCGTGACCCAAGGAGAGCTCGACACAGATTCGGCAGGGACATGAGTCCGCCGACAAAGCGCTACCGCCAGATTCGCTTCGAGGCGCCGCCGGGGTCGACCGAGTTGGTCCTCGTGCGTCATGGCGAGTCCGAGGCCGCCGATCCAGAACAACCGTTCCCGGTCGTCGACGGCAGAGGCGATCCGGAACTCTCGCCGCTCGGCCGGGCGCAGGCGGCACTCGTCGCCGACCGCTTGGCCGTGACCCGTGTCGACGCCATCTATGTCACAAGCCTGCGCCGCACCACCGAGACGGCGGCTCCGCTGGCGGCGCGCCTCGGGCTCGTGCCCGAAGTCGAGTCAGCCCTTTCCGAGATCTACCTCGGCGAGTGGGACGGCGGCATCTATCGCCAGCGAGTCGCCGATGGCGATCCCATCGCCGTTCAGATGGTCGAGGAGGAACGCTGGGATGTGATCCCAGGTGCCGAGTCCAATGCGGCCATAGCAGCGCGAGTCGCTCCAGCTATCACAGGAATCGCGCGACGCCACGCTGGCCAGCGCGTCGTGTGCTTTGCCCACGGTGGAAGCATCGGGGCCGTACTGGCAATCGCGACTGGATCCCGGCCGTTTGCATTCACCGGCTCTGACAACGGCGCCATCTCGAGCATTGTGGTTGTCGGACCGCGGTGGCTCCTTCGCAGCTTCAACGACACATCACACCTGGAGCAACACAACCCGAGCGTACGCTCGGCTACATGACCTGGAACGACGGTCCGCTTCTCGGGTTCGATCTGGAGACGACGGGCGTCGATCCGCTGTCGGACCTGCCCGTCCAGGTCGCCCTGATCCGTTGGGAGCCACACGGAAGTGGCTGCCGGAAAGTGTTCATCGTCGATCCGGGATGCGAAGTCCCCGAAGGGGCCGAGGCAATCCATGGGATCTCGACGAGGAGAGCACGGCACGACGGTTGCCCGCTCGGCGAGGCAGCGGCGATTGTGCACGCGGTGCTCGGCGAGGCCCAGGCAGAACATGTGCCGGTGGTGGCCATGAACGCGAGTTTCGACATCACGATTGCCGCGATGCTGTTCCGGAGCTTCGCTCTGGAGCCGATCGAATGGCGGGCGCTCGTCGATCCCCTCGTCATCGACCGCAAGGTCGACTATCTCCGGCCCGGCAAGCGCCGGTTGGACGCTCTCTGCGAGACCTACCACGTCGTATTTGACAGTCCTCATGACGCGGGCAGCGACGCCGATGCGACCATCTCGCTCGCCCGGACCATCGCTGATCGGTATCGGGAGATCGCGGAGTACGAGATCGGCGATCTGACCAGGCTCCAAGCTCGCTGGCACCGGGACTGGGCGCTCGAGTACGACTCGTGGCGCCGCGAGAACGGTGAGCCTGGCCTTGCTCCTGAGGAGTTTTCCTGGCCGCTGCGCGAGGTACTCGACCTGAACGGCGCGCCAAGCCACTGAAAGGGGCTGAGGGCTTCCGAGGGCGCGCCTGTCAGCACCGCTTGGCCGAGCTCATCGCCTCAATTCTGCCGCGCCTCAGCAGGTGGTGGGATCCCAGGGCGCCGGTGCGTTGTTGTAGATCGGCGCTTCGCCTGCCGGTGTCGGCGCGATCGTCGTAACAGTTGTCTGGTTGGATGTCGTGGTCGTTGTCGGAGCGCCCGCCGGCGTTGTCGTCGAAGTCACACCGGCCAGGATCGCGCTCCAGGCCAGGCTCTCCGGTGTCGAAGTCATACCAGTAGTGGAAGCGGTCGAGCTCCCCGGCGTGGTCGTCGTGGGCGTGGTCGTCGCATGGGTGCCGAACGCGAGGAAGTTCTTGATCACCACATCGTCAGCTGTGGCCGCTGGCAGCAACACGTCGGCTCCTCCCGATGTGACGTAGGGACCGACCGTTGGAAAAGTCACAGACTTGAGTGACCCGGGCGGGAAGTTATGGAACTCCCTCGCCAGGTTGACCATGGTGCCTTCCGTCATCGTCTGGTCGATGGTCAGGTTGTGAACCGCAGCACTGATGAAGCCGGTCAAAGCGATGGGGTTGATGATCTCGGCGTTGAGCTGATGGATCACCGCCCGGAAGAAAGCCTGCTGGTTGCGGATCCTGGTGAAATCACTGCCGTAGTCGTTGTACCAGACTCCCTTGAGCTCGTACTGGAGGTTCCGGCTGCGCACCAGCGCAAGAGCCTGGTTGCCGTTAACGACCTGACAGCCGGTCTTGAGGATGCGCAAACCGGTCGGGTTCGTAGCCTGGCCGTTCACGTACTCCCGGTCCCTCAGCGGATCAGTGAAGTGCAGGTGGATGCCACCGATCGCATTCACCATGTTCTGCAAGCCCGGGAAGTTCACCTCGACGAAGTAATTGACCGGGATGTGAAAGTCCTGCGCGATCGTCTGCACGAGCAGCGACGGCCCGGAGTTGAAGGCGGCGTTGATCCGGTTCTGACCGGAGATGTACTGGACGTTGCCTGGGATCGTGACCCAGGTGTCGCGTGGTATCGACAGCATCTCGATCTGGTGGGCGGCGGGCACCACCCGGACAAGGATGATGACGTCGCTGCGCTGGCCCCCGGTGTCAGCCCCGCAACCGAAGGCCTTGCACTGGCTGGAGTTGTTGACAAACGAGCGCGAGTCCGAACCAGCCACGAGCACCGTGAAGGGCGCCCCGGGCTTGGTGTGAGGCGCGAGATTGGGTACGTCAACCCTCTTGATCTGGTGGAACTGGTAGTCGAGATAGAAGTAGCCACCGAGCCCGATGGCGACGATGAGCAGCACCACGACCCCACCGGCGATCAGGGCACGCCTGGTCCACCGCCTGCGCTTGGGCGGGCGGGGTCGACGGCTGCGACCGTGGGTTGTCGCGGCTCGTTTGCCGGCTTTCCTCTGGCTGTCGGTTCTCCTCTGGCTGGCAGCCGTCCTCTGGCTGGCAGCTGCAGTTCCGGCCGCACCGCCGCTGAGATCGGGTGAGCCGCCAGCGGGTCCTTGAGCGACGGGTGCGTTCAACTCGCCCCAGGACAAGTACGGATCGGGGTCGGGGACCTCGCCGTCGTAGGGTACGTCAGGCACGTCAATCGAGGTTACTTCTTGTTCGACCGAATCTTCATTCGCCCGCTCCGGTCCGAGGACAAGTGAGGCCCTCTCAAACTCTGGCCAAGTCCCCGAACTTCGCGTAGTTGGCGATGAAAGCCAAGTGTGCGGATCCGGTCGGGCCGTTACGGTGCTTGGCGACAAGCACCTCGGCGGTTCCTCGATCGGCCGATTCCGGGTTGTAGACCTCGTCGCGGTAGATGAACATCACGACGTCAGCATCCTGCTCGATTGCGCCGCTTTCCCGAAGATCCGCCAACATCGGCCGCTTGTCCGCTCTGGCTTCGAGACCTCGGGACAACTGGCTGAGCGCCACGACGGGCAACTGCAGCTCGCGCGCGAGAATCTTGAGCCCACGGGAGATCTCGGAGATCTCGACCTGACGGTTCTCGGCTGACGACCGCCCGGTCATGAGCTGGAGATAATCGATGACGACAAGGCCGATGCCGTCCGACGATCGCATCCGACGCGCCTTTGCTCGGATGTCCATGATGGTCACGTTCGGGTTGTCGTCGATGAACAGAGGCGCCATGTCTATGCGGCCTATGGCACTCGAGATCCGCGGCCAGTCGCTGTCGAGCAGCCGGCCGTTACGAAGCTTGGTGACGTCGAGACGCGCCTCTGCGGCCAACACGCGCTGGGCGATCTCGAGGTGGCTCATCTCGAGCGAGAAGAAGAGCACGGGCACGCCGTGGTTCGAGGCCGCGTTCGCCGCCAGGCCTAGTGCAAAGGCCGTCTTTCCCATCGACGGCCTGGCCCCTACGACGATCAGGTTGGACGGTTGCAGGCCCGACAGGAGGTAGTCGAGCTCGCCGTAGCCGGTGGGCACGCCGGTGATCGTCTCGCCCCTGTCGTAGAGGTGGTCGAGACGCTCGAGGCTCTCGGTCAGAAGGTCCTTGAGCGACCTCACCGTGTCCGAGGTGCGGCGCTGGGCAACGTCGAACACCAGTGCCTCGGCCTGGTCGAGTGCCCCGGCTACGTCAGTTGGAACCTCGTAGCCGATCTCGGCGATCTCGTGCGCGACCCCGATCAGGCGGCGGAGCAGTGCGTGCTCTTGGACGATGCGTGCGTACCTGTTCGCGCTGGAGATAGCCGGCGTGTTGGCCTGCAGCGCGATGAGCGCCGCCGCGCCGCCCGATGCGTCGAGTACGCCGACTCGGCGCAACTCCTCGGGAACAGTCACGAAGTCGGCAGGCTCACCCCTGGCGTACAGCGAAGTGATGGCCTCATAGATGTGCGCGTGCGACGGTTTGTAGAAGTCCTCCGCGCCGACCTGTTCGACTACGACGGCGATCGCGTCGCGCGAGAGCAGCATGGCCCCGAGCACCGATTCCTCGGCGTCGAAGTTGTGCGGCGGTACCCGGGAGCCGCCCGCGGTCACGACCGTGGCCGACGGGCCCGAGCCACGCCGGCGCCGCGACATGTCGGGAACGGGCTGCAGGACGGTCATCACGTTAAGAATGACCGCTCGGGCCTGGGGGACGCTAGAGCCGGATCTTGTGGATTACCCGCAAAGATACTGGAAGATCCTGTGCACGAAGCGGGGACAACTGAGCACCCACTGTCGTTGATACTAAAACCGGCGACTACGCGCAGGCTGTGCTCGAAGAAATGGGCCGTGTGCACAACCACGGCCACATCCTGACATCAGGCTGTATCAGCGCCCTCGGGCGCGCCCACAGTCAGTTGGAGCTCACGACCTCCAAGCTCAGGCGGAACTCGACCTCTGGGTGGAGGCGCACTCCCACCTCGTGTGAGCCCAGAGTCTTGATGGCCTCTTCGATGACGAGCCGGCGCCGGTCGAGCTCGATTCCGGACTGACGGCTGACCGAGTCGACGATGTCACCGGCGGTGACGGAACCGAACAACCTGCCCTCGCTGCCGGATCGTGCCTCGATGCGAAATACGATCGGAACGAGCTTGCGGGCGATCGCCTCGGCGCCTTCACGGTTGCGTGCATCCTTCAGATCGCGTGAACGGCGCATCGCGGTGGCCTGGCCTTCGATCCCCGCGTTGGCGACGATCGCGCGACCCTGCGGCACCAGGTAGTTCCTCGCGAAACCGTCGGAGACATCGGTGATGTCCCCGCGCTTTCCGACCCCCGGTATGTCGGTACGCAGCACGACCTTCACGGCTCACCCGCCTCGTCATCGATGGCGGCCGGCACCAATGGCTCGGGCTCCGAGTCATCGAGCTCGTCTTCGGCCACGGTGTCGGTCAGCACCTCCAGGTCTGGCTCGTCGGCAGACTCGGCACGTGGCCCACCACGGCCGCCCGTGGCGCCGCCGCCCGTCGCGCCGCGGCCCGCGCCGCGCCCGCCAGGTCGCTCGCTCGTGGTCCGCTGGGTGAAGGGAAGAAGAGCCAGCTCCCGCGCCGTCTTGATCGCCAGCGCCACTTCACGCTGGTGCTGGGCACAGTTGCCGGACACGCGGCGGGCACGAATCTTGCCCCGATCAGACATGAACTTGCGCAGCACGTTCACATCCTTGTAGTCGACCCAGGTGGCGTGCTCCTTGCAGAAGATGCAGATCTTCTTCTTCGTACGCCGGCCGGTCTCCTTCGGGACGCGCCGAGTGCCACGGTCCCGATCATTGTTCCGCGCCATCTAGAAGGGCTCCTCGTCGTAGGCCGCAAACGCCTCGCCTGCGGCTTGAGCTGCGGGTTGTGAGGCTGGTCGGGTGCTCGTGCCACGACCGCCCCCGGCGCCGGGACCGCTGTCGGAAGGTCCGCGCCTCTCGTTCTTGACTATCTGTGCGGTCGCCCAGCGCAGGCTCGGACCGAGCTCATCGGCCACGACCTCGATCTTCGACCGCTTGTCACCTTCAGCCGTCTCCCAGCTGCGCTGCTCGAGCCTGCCGGTGACGATCACCCGTGCTCCGCGGGTCAGGGTCTCGCTCACATTCTCCGCCATCTCGCGCCAGCACACGACGTCGAAGAACGAGGTCACTTCCTCCCACTCTTGGGTCTGGCGATTCTGCCAACGACGGTTCACCGCCAGGCCGAAACTGGCTGTCGCTTGCCCGTTCGGGGTGAATCGCAGCTCAGGGTCACGGGTGACGTTGCCTACCAGCGTGACGGAGTTCCCATTCGACATTTCATTCGCTCCAGTTCGCTCAGCTCGCCGCTTTGGCCCGGGCAGCCTTGCGAATGGCGGTGTCGCGCCGCTTGGCTTCAGCTCGAAGCGCGCGTCCACTCTGCTTGTCTGGCTGTCTCAGCACCTTGTGGCGAAGCACGATGTCATCAAGAGTCAGCATTCGGTCGAGCTCGGCCACAAGGGTCGGCTCGGCCGTGAACTCGATAAGGACGTAGTAGCCCTCGCTGCGGTGCTTGAGCTCGTACGCGAACGTCCGACGGCCCCAACGCTCTGCGCGACCCGGGTTACCCCCGCGATCGCGCACCAGCGACGTGATGCGGTCGATGCCGGCGTTGATGTCGCCATCCTCGAGGCCGACATCGAAAATAACCATGACTTCGTAGGGCCGCACGGCGGCCTCACCTCCTCCGGACCCGGCGCGCCAAGCGCTCGGGGCCCCGGTTCTGACGGGGCAGGGGTATAGGGAACCTCATCATGGTAGCCGAGCCCGGCTGCACATCGCACCGGCGGCCGCCCACGGCCAGAGCATCGCAGGCGGGTGTGACACAAAGCCGTGTGCGGCCTCCTTCACGACGACAAACCGAGAGCCTCGCGTAACTCTGCCGATGCGCGGTACGACTCGCCTTGCGACGGATAGCTTCCCGCCCGAACGTCAGCTGCCCAGTCCTTCACCGCCGCGGTTGCGGCGACGCCCAGCTCTGCATACCGGCGAACGAACTTGGGAACGCTCCCTGCGAGCCCGAGCAGGTCGTGCAGGACGATGACCTGGCCGTCGCAAGCCGGCCCCGCCCCGATACCGATCGTCGGGACGTCGATCTCCGCAGTGACGCGCTCAGCCAGAGCATCGGGTACGCCTTCGAGCACGATGGCGAAGCACCCCGCCACCGCCAGAGCCTCGGCGTCTCTACGCAGCTCGCCAGCGGCAATCGCCTCGCGACCCTGAACCTTGTAACCGCCCATGGCATGAACCGACTGGGGCGTCAGCCCGACGTGACCCATCACGGGTATCTCGGCGTCGCAGATCGCCCGCACGGCCGGGACTCGACGACGCCCACCTTCGAGCTTGACGGCCTGGGCACCGGCCCGCACCAGGACCGCCGCGTTGCGCACCGCATCGCTCGGCTCGAGATGGTAGGTGAGCCAGGGCATGTCACCCACGAGAAGAGCCCGCGGTTTGGCGCGTGCCACAGCCCCGACGTGGTGGGCGAGGTCCTCGATCCCGACGTGGAGGGTGTCCTCCCAGCCGAGGACGACCTCAGCGACGGTGTCGCCAACGAGGATGACGTCGACTCCGGCCTCGTCCACGACGCGGGCAAAGGGTGTGTCGTAGGCGGTGATCATGACGATGGGTTCTGCCCCCCGGCTGCGTTTACGCGCGCGGATGGCGGGCACCGTCACTTGTTCTGTCATTTCGGACCTCCTCCCGTCCGGCGCCCATCGGCTGCCGGCGGTCAATCAGCGGTCGTTTGCTCCTGGAGCGAAGACGCTCAGGAGATGGTTCCAGGCACAACCGGTGCAAACTTCGACTATGTAGCAAGCCACGTCCGTCGTTCCCCTGCCTGCCTTGCGCTCAAGCTCGCGGAGATCAGCCAGCGGGAGCCCGCCTGAGGGTAGGCCTGGTCCGAACGCGAAAGTCACGTGCACAAGCTGCTCGGCTTCGCAGATCGGGCACTCGGTCTCCGACTCGCGCCCCAGATTCTTCGCGACCCGCAGCAGTTCCGGCTGGGCGTCGCAGACATCGAGCCGGCCGAGGCGACCGCGCCGGTACTCCTTGACTATGGACTCGCGCATCAACCGGTATTCGATTCGGCCGGCGCGTGGAAGCCCTCCGACTCCCCAACTCGACTGCGGCCCGCTCCGTACGCTCGACATCCCGGCCAGGCTACCGTGCCCGTTACCCCGGACCCGACCGTCCGCCCTCGCGGAGACAAGCCAGGAGGTTGGGCCACGTCAAGGGGAACGCGAACGACGGACGAGCGAGCACAACGACCTCGTGAACCGGTGGCTGCCGGCCTTAGCCGAGAGTGCTTCGGGAGGCAGTCTGGCTTCGAGACTTAGGAGCTGCCAAGGACCGAGTGACCGAAAAGCATCGAGCCGACATATCGATTTGATATGTCGCTGTGATATATTTGCGGCGTGCTCGAGTTGGCGATCCTGGGGTTGTTGAAGCAACACCCGATGCACGGCTACGACCTGCGCAAACAGATGCGCGAGGATTTCGGCCTTCTCTCGAGCCTCTCCTTCGGATCGCTCTATCCGGCTCTGGCACGCCTGCAAGCAGCAGGTGCGGTTCACGAGGTCACCTCCGAGCAGCGCCCGGCGCCGGTCGCGAGTTCCTTCGCCTCGGCTGGCTCGATCGCGGGCGAAAAGGCTGCGTTCAGGGCACGTCTCGCCTCTCGCCGGGCGGCTTCGCCGCGCTCGGCGGCCGGTACCCGCGGCCGGCGCGTCTATGAGATCACAACGCTCGGCGACGGCCTGTTCCACCGCTTGCTCGAGGCCGAGGAGCCCAAGTCCGAGGGTGGGCGCGGCTTCGCGTTGCGCTGGGCCTTCGCCAGCTACCTGAGTCCCGAGGAGCGCATCGCTCTGCTCGAGCGCCGTCGGGCCCAACTGCTGGCCGTTCGGGAAGGCTCGCGTCGGGCGATGGAGTCACCCTGGCGGTCACTCGACCGCTACCAGCGCTCGCTCGTCGATCACGATAAGGAAGCAACCGAGCACGACCTGAACTGGATCGACCGTCTCATCGCCACCGAACAGGCGGCGTATATCTCATCGTCAGCGCCCATCACGGTGCTTCCACCAAACCAAGCCGTTGAAAACCCGTCTGCTGGCTTGAACGCGTCAGTTGCGCACGCGTCTCCGTCGTTCAAGAGAGCAGCCCGTGAAAGGAGCAGTTCATGAATCGCAAGTCAGGAAAGATCAAGGTCGCCATAGCTGGAGTCGGCAACTGTGCCTGCTCCCTAGTGCAAGGAATCGAGTACTACCGCGACGCCGATCCCGAAGACCACGTGCCCGGTCTCATGCACGTCTCACTCGGTGGCTACCACGTCGGTGACACCGAGTTCGTGGCCGCATTCGACGTAGACGCGGCAAAGGTTGGCCTCGACCTCTCAAAGGCGGTCTTCTCCTCCAACAACTGCACGCTGCGGTTCTCCGACGTCCCCGCTCTCGGCGTCACAGTCGAGCGCGGGCCGACCTTTGACGGACTCGGCCTGTACTACCGCAAGATGGTGGAGGAGTCGCCCGCTCCGCCGGTCGATGTCGCCGAGGTGTTGCGCAAGAGCGGCGCCGAGGTGCTCATCGCCTACCTGCCGGTGGGTTCCGAGGAGGCACAGAAGCACTACGCCACAGCGGCTCTCGAAGCCGGCGTCGCCTTCGTAAACGCCATCCCGGTCTTCATCGCGAGCGATCCCGAGTGGGCGGACCGTTTTACCGCCGCGAACATCCCGATCATCGGTGACGACATCAAGAGCCAGGTCGGATCCACGATCGTCCACCGGGTCCTCACACGCTTGTTCGAGGACCGGGGAATGATCCTCGATCGCACCTACCAGCTAAACGTGGCCGGCAACATGGACTTCATGAACATGTTGGAGCGTGAACGGCTCATATCGAAGAAGATCTCGAAGACGCGCGCCGTCACCAGCCAGATCGACCGCGCGATCGCTCCGGAGAACGTCCACATCGGGCCTTCGGACCACGTGCCCTGGCTCGAGGACCGCAAGTGGGCCTACATCCGCATGGAGGGCCGCAACTTCGGTGACGCCCCGCTCAACGTGGAGGTCAAGCTCGAGGTCCACGACTCTCCGAACTCAGCCGGGGTCATCATCGACGCCCTGCGCTGCGCCAGGATCGGCCTTGACCGGGGCCTCGGCGGCCCGCTCATCGGCCCGTCCTCCTACTTCATGAAGTCCCCACCGGTGCAGTTCCACGACGACGAGGCTTACCGGATGGTCGAGGAATTCGCTGGAAACGCCTGACGCGCGCCACAGCGGGGCGACAATCCGTTCGCCTGAGGTCCTCAGTTTCGCGTCAACCGGTGGGTCCACGCCTCCGCCGTCCCTGTTCGGGCGGCGGAGGCATCTGATTCTTATCTCGGCTCTTCTCGGACGCACTCCGAGTCC
>PLKG01000052.1 GCA_003140595.1 Acidimicrobiaceae bacterium
GCTGACGTGGTGGCGGACTCGGGCTACGCGTACCGGGTGCCCGAGCACTTCGCCCTGCGGATGCGGGCTCTCGGCGCCGGCTTGGTCATGGACCTGCACCCGAGCGACCGGGGCACCCAGGGCACCCACGGCGGGGCGATCTGTTTCAACGGTGCCCTCTACTGCCCGGCCACCCCGAGGGCGCTGTTTTCGATCGAACCGCTTTCGCGTCAAGCAAGCGAGGAGGAGACGAAACTCCACGACGCCCGCTCAGCCGAGCTTCAGCGCTACAAGCTCGGCAAGACGAGCGCTTGCGACGCCGACGGATATCACCGCGTCGCCTGCCCGGCGGTCCTGGGCAAGCTGCGCTGCCCGGCACGGGAGGCTTCCATGGCACTTTGCTTCTCCCACCCCGAGATCCTCACCCCTCCTTCGCACCTGCCACCGTGCTGTGTCCAAAAGACGATCACCGTCCCACCCTCGGTCAACGCCAAGACGGCCCAGCGTCACGACTACCCCTCTGCCGCCCACCGGCGCTCCTATGCGAGGCGCAGCGCGGTGGAGCGGTCCAACTCCAGGATCAAGGACCCCGCCACCACAGACGTTGCCCGCGGCTGGTGCCGTATCATGGGGCTCGTCCCGATGAGCCTCTTCCTCGCCGGTGCACTTGTCGTGCGCAACCTGGCCGTCGCCGACGCCTTCGACGAGCGCCAAGCCGAAAACGCCCGCCGCCTTGCCGCAGGCCTCGCGCCGAGGACTCGCCGACGGCGGCGCAAGGCCCATCGCCGAGCTCGTCGGCACCACTTCGGCCAACGTCCCGGCCTGATCAACGTGGCCCTCAGGGTCGCCAGCGCCCGGGCGAACGCGGCCACGTACTGGCATCCGGCGAATGATGGTCAGCCAGGCTGCGGCCCCGCGATACAACCCTTTGCTACAACCAAACGTGAAAATGGCATAGGTCTAAACGTGAAAACCTCGCGAGCGGAGAGGGAGGGATTTGAACCCTCGGACCCGGTCTCCCAGGTCAACTCATTAGCAGTGAGTCCGATTCGGCCGCTCTCGCACCTCTCCTTGTCAACCACTCTAGTCGATATGCGGCCGGTCCGTCGTCCCGCCGCTTTGGCTAGAAACACCAGTTCAAATGGGGTGTTAGCGAGTTGCAAAAGAGCCGGAGGCCAGGGGTAGCCACCTAGAGTCGGTGCGACTTGCGGGCAGGGGTCAACTCCTTGGCGGCGGCCTGATTCAACCCAGATTCAACCTCACGGTGATACAATCGCCATTAGGTCGCAGCCACCGGCGAACGGCTGTCCGTTACTGATTCGCAAGACGAAGGAAGCCTTGCATGGTTCGTGACTACCCCGACCCGTGGGTCCCGAGAACGTTCTCGACGTGGATCGTCAAAGCATCGACCTTTCAGCGCACCATTGATCGGACCACAGGACAGGTGCGCCGCCGCCAGCTCGACTGTTGGGACGTGAAGGGCAAAGCCGACGGTGTCCAATGGCTGAAGCGGTTTCGGAAGGCCGCCCTGGCCCAAGCGTGGAAGGAGCGGCTTGACCGTGACTTCACAAAGGGCTTGCCGTTCGATCTCCGAGCCAAGCAGTTCGTCGCTCCTGAGGAACCCGAAGCACTTCGACAGCTCACGGTATTCAATCTGACGGGGCTCTACTTCCGTCAGCATCCGGAGTGGGAGCCCGCAACGAAGAAGGCGGCGGCTCGCTCGTTCAATCGGGCGCGCAGGTGGCTGTTGGTCCCTGGAGCTGAGCCGGAGGGACGTGACTCTGAGGCGGTGGCCGATTACCTGGACTCAGCCAGCTTCCTCCCAGATCGTCTCGCCGTGAACATCACCGACCGACAGAGGGCGGGGCGCGCCTGGCTTGAGACGCACTCTGCGCCGGCCAACTCGCTGACCTCGGCACAAGTGGAAGAGTTCGTGGCTCGTTTCGAAAGGAGTGAACGCGACCAGCGAAAGAGGGTGTCCCCTGCGACGATGACGCGGTTCCTCCAGCCACTCAAGGGATGCTGGACGTGGGCAGTCAGCCGGGATGACCTCCCCGTCGACCGCAGTCCTTGGGTAGTAGTAAGGCCTCGCCGGAAGGTGAAGGGCAGGACGACGGTGCTGACAGGCAGGGCTGGTCTGACCGTCGACACTGAAATGGTTCTCAGCGTTCCCCAGTCGTTGGAACTGGCCACGGCGTGTGCGACCGAGGGCGCGTGGGGCGGGATTGTCGAGTGTTTCGTGCTTGTCATGGCCTTGTGTGGACTCAGCTGGGGTGAGGCGACCGGTCTCCTCTGGAATGATGTCGAGCTTCCGGCCGATGACGACCCGGGGTGGCTTGTCGTGCGTCGCACCTACCGACCCACTTCGGACCGGTGGTTGGATCCCGACGAGGACCCGGAGTGGGGACCGCTCAAGGACCGGGAAGTGACTGAGAGTCGCCGGGTTCCGGTACCGCCCCTGCTGGTGACGAAGCTTCGGCGCCACTTGGAGCAGTTCGGTGAAGGGCCTCAAGGACTTGTCTTTCATCGCAGCGGCAGACCTTTCGACCACGACATGTTCGGCCGGCACGTCTGGGATCCAGCACGGTCGACGGTCTTTCCTCGACGCGAAGATCTGCCGCCCGATGACCCTCGCCAACCAAGGTTGTCACGGCTCCAACGACATGACCTCCGGCACGCCGCCTGTTCATGGTGGCTTCGTGAAGGCGTCGACGCCGTCGTCTGTCAGCGCTGGTCGGGTCATAGAACGCTCTCGGTGTTCCTCGACATCTACAAGGGCGTCGCTCCCGGACGGGAGGACGACGGTGTAGAACGACTCGTTCGGAGCCTCCAAGTCGTAGCGACGACGTAGACGCGACCCAAAACAGGGCGAACGATGTAGCTGTCACGGTTCCAGCTCTCCGAGCCAGGCTTCGTACCAGCCCCGCCGACCTCGGATGTCGCGGTTATGCAGACGGATGCATCGAGGGAGCCGCGGCGCTCCACGAGCCGACCACTTGCATGCCGTGGACGTAGACACGCCGAGATCGGCGGCGATTTGGTGGAGGCTGAGCCATCGGGCATTTGAGGTCAGCCCGCCGTGGTCAGATGTGCTTGGCTTCATCTCGCGCGCAAGAGTCAATGTCCCTCCCATTCGCCACGCCGGTCGAGCCCCGGGTGGCTGGCCGTGGTGACATCATGTTCGAAGGCGCCCACAGTCACCGACGCCTCAAGTCACAGGAGGCAGCCATGCAGGCCCCAGCCGACCTACCCAGTTACCCGAGCCAGCGGGCTCCTTCCTCGCGGCCCATGATTGTCACGACGACAGAGAACATCCCCGAGGCGCGGGTGGTGAAGACCCTCGGCCAGGTGTTCGGACTCACTGTCCGCTCCCGCAGCCTGGGAGGCAACATCGCTGCCGCCCTGAAAAGCCTCGTTGGCGGCGAGATAAAGTCTTACGTCAAACTCAACGAGGACGCGCGGCGCCAGGCGCTCGACCGCATGGTGCAAAACGCTGCCGCCATGGGGGCCAACGCAGTGACCATGATGCGCTTCGATTCCACCGAGATGTCGAGGAGCATGAGCGAGATCGTCGCCTACGGTACCGCCCGGGTCGTCGAGTGGCAGCCCGCGCCCCCTGACCCAACCGGCGCGCAGAGCTAAGAGGCCCCCATTGAGCGTCGCGGATTGGGTGATCGTAGCGGTCGTGGTCGTCGGGGTCGCGTTTGCGCTCTTCGGCTGGGACCGTTACCGAAGTAGCCGCAAGGTTGCCAGCAAGTCTTCTCAGCCGACGAGCGAAGTCTTCACCGACCCTTCGACGGGCAAGCCGATGCGGGTTTGGTACAACCCAGCAACCGGGGAGCGGGAGTACCGCCCCGACTAGGAGCCACTGCTGCCACATAGGGGCGAGGTGTCGGGGACGAGCGAGGGTCCCCGGCGCAGGGGTTTGGGGCTCTCGTTGCGGGGCCTAGTGAGGGAGCGGGTAAGGCCGCCGTCCCAGATCGCCGGCGTGCGGGCGTAGGCGTCCACGAGGTACTGCCGGGAGTCGCGCCTACCGAATAGGGCATCCTCGCTTCACGTGTGTCTCGAGACGGGGGTCGAGCCCGAACTCCCAGTTCTGTCTCAGGCACTTGAGGAAAGGTCTGCCGTAGCCGCAAGGCGATCAGCTTCTCGACCAGCTCGGGCGGTAAGGGCTGGTCGACGGCGAATCTCAAGGCTCCGGAGGATTTCTCGTATCCGGCCAGCTCCTCGGCTAGCTCGGGGAAGACCGAGCCGCTATGGGGCAGGTAGCTGAGGTGGTTCTTGAAGGCGGCAAAGTCGGCGACCGTCTTGCCGGCGACCTTGAAGCCGGGTACGGCGTAAGAGATGCACTCCTCGGCGTCAGCAGGATCGGGCCGTACCGGCACGCCACCAGCAGGCCAGGAGCCACCCCGCTTCCGTCGCGGTGCAGGATGAGGAGGTCAGAGCAACATTGGTCAGCCAGTTGCCGGTCTGGGAGATGGTTTGGCCGATGAAGAGTAGGCGGAAGTTCCGCCACCGGAGTGACGACAGAGTGCGCCGGGCGAAACCAGGTCCCTGGGTAAGACTGTGGTTGTCCACCGGATCAGGCAACGCATTCATCGGCCGAACGAGCCGGCCACAAGCAGTACCGCCAGAAGGAATGGGCACGACCTGCAGTCGCCGCCCCGCTCCACAACGCCGGGAGCGTGATCCCCTGCGGCGCCCTTGGGACACCCCTCGGTTCTGCAATCGCGCGCGTTAGGGGACAATTATTCAAGCGCAGATCGCCATTCAAATCGGGAGGGAGGATCACGGTGATCTTGGCCATGGGATCAACGTTCGTAAACGCCCGTCAGCCGACCCTTGGCGACTACCGGTGCGGTGAGCGAAGAGAGGAGGGCACGGGGCCTTGCTCGACGGAGTTTGGCGCTGTCAGAATTGCCGCTCATCTCGCCGAGAAAAGCGAAGACTTGGAAGGTGTAGCGGTGCGGCCCATGGCCTTTGATCGGCTCGGGGCCGTGGTATCCCCGACCTATGGTGGATCGCAGGATCCGTATCCCGGCGGCGGGCTCGTGCGCCGATAGCGCGCCTGGCGGAAGATGGTTGGGCGAGTCGAGCCGGGACGGGTCGATGAGCACCAGGCAGTGCACGGCTGGCTTGGATGTGGGGACATCGAGGTCCTCGACCACGAGTAGTAGCTCTTTCGTCTCGGGTGGTGGCGGGCTCCAGTTCAGATCGGGGGACAGATTTTTCCCTCCGATCCGCTTGCCGGCGTGTTCCCGCGGGATCGATTCTCCTTCCTTGAAGTGCTGACTCGACACGGTCAACAGCTCTGGTCCTTGCAGGTTCGGGAGATTCCAGGCCGAATGGGTGTCTCTGGCTCTGCGATTCTTGAGAAGCGTGCCGAGGAGCGTCATTGGCGGTTGTCCAGCATGTCGAGGATCTCGGTGGTCGTGGCGGTCTCGCCGAGCTTGGGCAAGATGCGTTCGACGCTGTTTGCGTGGGCTGCGGCATCTGGGTCGGTTATCGCGTCGGTGGCAAGGACCACGTGGTAGCCGTAGTCGTACGCGGAGCGGGCGGTGGACTCGATGCCTGAGGTGGTCGAGATGCCGGTCAGCACCACCTGGGTGACGCCGAGGCCGCGTAGATGAGCGTCGAGCCCAGTGTTGTGGAAGGCGCTCCGCCGCTGCTTGGTGACGAGGTGCTCGCCCGGTTGCGCATTGAGTTCGTCGACAAGGTCGACCCAGTCGGGAGAGCTGATGAACTCGGGCGGGCGGGTCCGATCGGTACGCCCTGGTACTGCACCGGTCACGTTGACCAGCACGGGGAGAGCCTGGCGGCGGAACGCGCCGGCCAGGCTGGCAGAACGCTCGACAATCTCTCCGGTGGCATGGACCGTGGGCGCGTCGACGATTCCCTTCTGAAAGTCGATCACGATGAGTGCGGGCTTGGGGTCCAAAGTCGTCAGTGCCATCGTCTTCCTCTTTCCTGTAGGCATCGCGGTCACAGGCTCTGCGCCAGCCGCTCAATCAAGGGCGCGGCCGCCATCAACTGTCGAAGCTCAGCAGGGCTAAACCCGGTCGAAAGGGTCTTTGCCAGCTGCTCGGCCCGCGCGGTGTGCTTGTCGCCCAGCACCCGTGTGCCTGACTTGGTGATCGAAAGAACGGAACGCCGCCCGTCGCTCGGATGGGGATGTCGTTCGATGAGGCCACGTGCCTCGAGCGCCGTCAGCGTCGTTCCCATCGACTGCACGCTGATCTGCTCAGCCGTGGCCAACTCTGTCACCGAGGTCGGACCGCTTCGATCCAATCGCTTGAGGGCCGAGACCTCCGGCAAGCTCAGGTCGCCCTGAGCTTGCATCTGACGAAGCTGTCGTATGCACAAGCCAATGCTCATCTGCAGAGCCGCAGCAACGTCATCGACTCCTGGATCCTGAGACATCTACCAAGACTAGCCTTGCTAGATAAACTAGCAAGCTTAGCCTTTCTATCTAAGGGCGTCGCAGGCGAGACGGTCTAAATCGAGGTCTCGCCTGGTGGCGCGGGTCGTTTCCCGGCCGCCGGAACGAACGGCGGTGAAACGAGTGTTCGTAGTCGTGAAGATGATGGCGGTGGGCGGCGGAGTGGGCTGTGCCAGCGGAGAGTCAGCCCATTCCACCAGGGTTTGTGCGTCTAAACGAGGGACAGTTCTCCACGTTCTGTCCATGATTGCCACGCGCAACCCGTGCCGGAGAGCATACGCGAACGTTCGACGGGCTTTCGCGTTGAATCCTTCGTGTTTTCGCCTGCCGTCCGTGATTGCACGAGCGACGCCGTGCCGCAGAGCAGATACGAATGCCCGTCCGGGGTTGACTGGCTAGGTTTGCCTTTGCCTCAAAAAGCTGACGCTCTGTCGTGTTCAGGGTGAAGGTCGCGCTCAGGGCGTTATCGCGCTCGCCGCCCGCGAAGCCAGAGTTTGTGCCCCGCGATCACTGCGAGCCCTTCGGTCGACCTGGACAGGGGAGGCCGTCTCAGAAGGTCAATTTTCAGCCGTCGGTGACACTACAGCGACACGGCGAATTAGCCGTAATCAAGCTGGTCGATCACCGGACTGTTGGATGCGTGCACCAGTGTCTGGCTGAATTCCGCCTTTTCATTACGTGATCGCGTGGTGTCATTGCGCGCTCGCGAACGCACAGTAGAGGTGATGCCGATGTCCAGGCTCCTCTTTGGAGATGACGTCACGACCAGCAAGGGAGACTTCGATGAGCATCGACTCGAGACTTGATCGCACACGTACGCCGGTTGTCCCCGGAATCCCGGGAGCGAGCCGTCAACTACTGCTTCCAAAGAAGGCATCCAAGTCCAGGAGTTCGGCACACCCCGGCTCTGGCCGATCGCGTCGGCGAGCGATTCGTGCTGCTAGCAGCCAGGCGCTCAACGGACTACTTGCGGATTCGATGATGCTCTACGACCACTACGGGAGATACCTCTGGTTGCTGAGCGATCACACCTCTTGCCAACTGAACGTGTTGCTCGGTAAGCACACCGACGAGCAGCGCGAGTTGATCGACCTCATCGTCGAACGGGTGCGGGAGCTCGGAGCCGCAACGACCGTTCCTCTCCAGGTCGCAGAGTTGACCGTTGTCTCACGGCCGCTAAAGGGCGTAGGCGACGTTCCTGCCATGTTGGCGGGCCTGCTTGAAGCACACGAACTGATCATCGGCAGGATCAGAGAAGCGATCACCATGACCGCGACGAGCCGAGACCGAGAAACCAACGACTTGTTGCGCCACACGCTTCGTCGACACGAGTCGCAGGCATGGTCCATCGCCGATCACATCGCCGAGTCGGATGCCAAGCGCGCCTAGAGCGACGCGGAACTCAACAACAACGGATTGATCTAGCGCGAACGCTGGGCAGTGAATTGCGTCTAGTCACCAGTTCCAGCGGAATGAGCCCGCCGAGGTGAGCCTGCGGCGGAAACTAGTCGAGCATTGGTAGGTGGCCGGCGTGAGATGCGCTGTCTCGCATCCAGAAGTTGAGATCCGCGGGCTCACGGTCCCGGCCTCGCCACGACTCATGGCAGAGTTGTGGCTTCAGATGCAGCCCGTCGACCCGGCAGGCGTCCAAGACAGTCGACGCGACGACCGGCTGCTCAGCAATCAGGTGCACTCGCACTCTCAGGGTTCAACTGTCGTTCAACGCCTGTCGGCGAGACTCCGTCGATCGTGACCCCTAGGCCCGGCGAGGTGTCGGAGAACTCGATCGAGCATGCGTCAGTAACCCAGATTGGGACCGACGCTGTGTTGCTGGTCGACTATTCGTCTCGTCAATTCGACTCGTGACGAGATGCCTAGCTTGCGGTAGATCTGGCGGAGATGGAAGTCGACAGTGTGAGCAGATATGAACAGGCGGGAGGCCACTTCGCGGTTGGTCAGACCCTCGGCGACCAGTCGGGCAATTCCGAGCTCCGACTCGCGCAGGCTTGACCATCCGAAGCTTGCCCGGTCAGAACGGCGTTCATGCGCGGTCCTGCCAGCCGAGGAGTGCCCACGCTGGGAGAGGCGGACGAGTGCTCCGACGAGCTCACCTCCCGAGTAGACCGGCTCGCAGCGCGCCGCCAGCCGTAAAGAGCGGATATCGATGTCTCGAAGCCCAGAGTCGGAGTCACCCGTCGCGAGCGCTTCGCTCGCCCATTGCCAGAGATATCCCCGATCGCTCTGTCCGATGATCCGCGCTGCCGCCGCGTTGATAATCATCTCGCGTTCATTGACTGCCAGGATCGGGCCGCGTGCCCTTCGACGCGCGCGCACGAAGTACTCCACGAGCGCTCGGTCCGCAACCGTTGCCCAGTCCAACATCCGCTCCCCGATGCTCCGTGCCGCTTGCCTGGCCAGCGCGAGCATCAGGGTGTCGGAAGCTCCGGTAGGACCGGTTAGGTCCACGGCCCCCAGAACAATCTCCGTGGCCGGATCGATAATGGGCGCTGCGGCACATACCATCGCGGTGAGCGCGTCCACGAAATGCTCCTCGCCTGTGATGATCACCGGGGTGCTCTTCAGTAGCGCAATGCCCAGGGCGTTGGTGCCTACGTCGTCTTCGCTGTAGCGAAACCCCGGTGCCAACATGACGCTGTCGAGCTGCCTGCGAAGCTTTCCGTCTGCGACTGAGCGGTCCAGTATTCGGCCGTTCGGGTCCGACAGAAGAACGCTCATCGAGACGGATGTCAGGTCCTCAGCCATTTGTTCAAGGACGGGCCGCGCGGTCCGAACGAGCCGATCATCGTCGTGCGACTCAGCGAAATAAGGCACTTCCAGTCGGTCAGGCGAAACGTCGGAGGTCAGAGACCGACGCCACGAGGATGCAACCTCCGGGCGCACTCCGGGCTCTAGAACACCGCCGCTCAGATATTCCTGCAGGGCTACCCGGAGCACCCCAGGCTCAGTGTTGCCCGTTTCGCCCCCTACTTCGACCCCCATCTCTCTGCAGTCTACGGGGACGAGCTTGTTCGTCGCGCGGGTGGGGCTCGCTCTGATGGGCAGGGCGAGCCTCGACCAGGGCGAGCTAACTCCTGACGGTGCTCCTGGACAAGGGAGCAGGCAACAGGCCGGCGTATCTTGGGCGTCGCGCGGCTTGGTCCCGGCGCTGAACATTGTGGGGGCGGCTCGGCCCGGAACTCTTCCGGGGACTCAACGCTGACCGGCACGGCGGCGAATCGCTGGAGGATCAAGAAGCGTGAGGACCCGGGCGTCGACGGTCAGCCATCCGAGGCTCCTGAGCTGCCGAAGACCCTTGACGACAGCCTCCCGCGACATTCCAGCCCACTCGGCGATCTCCTGCTGATTGATCGGAGCGTCCACTTCCACGTGCTCGCCGAGTGGGCGTCCGTAACGATCGGCGAGCTGAATCAAGCTCACACAAAGGCGGCCGAGCGTGTCCACCGTGCCGAACTCGACCTGACGCAGCGAGGCGTCCCGAAGCCGTGCGACGACGAGCTGCAGAAGCTCTCCTGCGACACGTGGATGCTCAGCGAGGAATTCGACAAAGTCGTCCGCGCCTATCGCGTCGACTTCGACGGGCTCGAGGGCGACGACGGTAGCGGATCGAGGCCCGCCGTCGATGGCACTTACCTCACCCAGGAGGCTTCCCGGGTCGAGGACAGCCAGGATCACCTCACGACTCCTGCGCCGGGCACTGACCTTGACTCGGCCGGCGCGCAACACGAGAGCTTCGCCCCCTTGATCGCCGTCGCGAAAGATGATCGTCCCCCGCGCGTACGACTTCCGCCGGCTGCGGGCTTCAAGGCTCTTGGCCTCAATTTCCGTCAGCCGGCGGAGGAAGTCGCCGTCAGCCAAACCGGCCGAGGGCACGGTAGGTCAAATGTTGAAGTGGTCCGGATGTGACGTGTGCGAGTGCGTATGAGCCGGGCTGGTCTTGTGGGAGAGCGAATGTCCCCCGATGACTTTCTCGGCGCTCTCGTCTTCAACGGCAAGGTCCTCGTCGAGGCGAGGCTCACTAGGCGTCTTGTCCTTGTCCATCGCTGATCCCCCGTGGCTTGTCCAGTTCCCGCGTTTACGGGACAACTCAAGAATACGGTCCGCCGCCCAGCAATACGACCCCCAAGTATGAGCACTCATACTCATCTCGAGGGAGCCAGCGCGCCAACCAGGATAGGCGACGCTTTTGTCAGCCTACTGTCAAGTCGTCGACAGCTGTTGGGTGTAGAGGTAGAAGTACACGCCCTTTCGAGCCAGGAGCTCGTCGTGGCTTCCCTGTTCGACCAGACGGCCTCGTTCCAGCACGACAATCAGGTCCGCGTCGCGGATCGTGCTCAGACGGTGTGCGACGACGAAGGCGGTACGGCCCTCGAGCAGCCGGTCGATGTTTCGTTTCACGATCGACTCGGATTCGGTATCGAGCGCGCTGGTGGCTTCGTCGAACAACAGCACCGGTGGCTTGCGGTAAAGGGCCCGGGCGATGGCGAGCCGCTGCGCCTGACCACCCGACAGTGGCAGGCCCCTGTCACCGACAGGGGTGTCGTAGCCGAGGGGGAGTCGCTGTACGAGCTCGGCCAGATCGGCGACCTCTGCCGCCCAACGCAGAGCGTCAGTGTCTGGCGGGTCGTCGCCGAGCGCGATGTTGTCCCCTATGGTCGAGGCAAAGACGTATGGCTGCTGGAGGACGAAGCCGACCTGACGGCGAAGCTCGCCGTAGCGCAGGAGTCGGGAGTCGGTGCGGTCGAAGAGGATCTTGCCCGACGTGGGCTCGAGCAAGCCGGCCAATAGGCGGAGAAGCGTCGACTTCCCCGATCCGGAACGCCCGACGATCGCCACCGTTGTGCCGGGAGCGACGTCGAGGCTGATCCGGGCCAAGATGGGCTCGCTGGCTTCCGGCGGGTGGTAGCCGACCTCCCGCAGTTGGACGCGCCCCTCGAGCGTTGGGACAGAGATCAGCTCCGACTGGTCAGAGCCTTGTTCGGGCTCGTGCTCGAGCACATCCGCAATCCTGTTGAGGAGGACCGTTGACACTTGGACGTCGTCCCAGATACCGAGGAGAACTACCAGTGGGCCGGTCACCATGAGGACCAGGACGGTGAATGCGACGAAAGCTCCCACGCTCATTCCGGTCGACTTGACCTCCAAAGCGCCGACTGTCACAAAGAGGCTGTACATGACCAGGGAGATCAGCTGGATGACCGCCCCGTACGCGGCGATCGTCCTGTAGGAGTCGACGGTGCGGCCGGTGAGATCGGCGAAGGCACGCTGCAACCGGTTATGAAGCCCTGCCTCGGTGCCAGTCGACTTCACAGTCTCGATGCCTTTCAGCAGGTCGATCTGGTCTGAGGCGTACCGGCCGAAACTGTGCTCGATACCCGCGTAGAGCGGGCGAAGACGGGTGGACGCGTAGCGCATGGCCAACGCGTAGACCGGCGCGGCGATCAGGAACAACAGAGCTAGAAGTGGCGAGAGGAAGAACATGATCGCTAGCCCGACCAGGGCCTGAGTGGCAGCCGACAGGGCTTCGACCCCCTGCTCGATGACAATCCGACGGATTTCTCGCACGCCGCCCAGACGACGCTCGATGTCGCCGATGCGCCGGGTCGCGAAGTACGACATCGGCAGCCCGAGCAGCCTCGTTGTCACGAAGTCCAGCGTGTCGGTGTCGAAGCGGGCCGATGCGCGCACCAGTACCAGCCTCTGGAACAAGAGTGCGACTGTCCCGCCGATCGCGAGCCCGAGCATGGCGAGCCCGAGGATCTCGATGGTCGAGGCCGCGTTGCGGGCGACAACGGCGTTGACGACATGCTCGACGACGAGAGGGAGCGCGACCTCGCACCCTGCCGCCACGAGGGCGAGGACGATCGCGCCGATCAATGCTCTCCGGTGTTTCAAGAGGAACGGCACCAGCCACCGGAGGTGTGGCGCTCCGGCGGGGACCTCCGGGGTCGTACCCGTCGGTGTGACGCGTGCCGCGTAGCCGTCCCAGTGCCGGTCCAGCTCCCCACGGTCCATCCGTTGCAACCCGAGGCCGGGATCGGCGATTTCGACGTGCCGCTCGTCGAGCTTTGCGAGCACGACCCAGTGCTCGGAGTCCCAGTGGAGTATCGCCGGAAGCTGGAGGTCGAGCCGGTCCTTCGACACCTTGACTGGTTCCAAGTCGAGGCCTATTCGTCGGCCGGTGACGGCGAGCGCTCGAAGAGTCGTGCCTGACTGGTCGGTTCCTGCGACCTCGCGCAGCCATGGAAGCGACACGTCGATGCCGTACCAGCCGGCGATCATTGCCAAGCACGCGACGCCACAGTCTGCCTCGTCGAGCTGACGGACGACGGGGAACCGTCTCGGACCTCGGCGGCGCCGGCCACTCTGCGGGCTCTTCGCGGGCATCTCGGTCTCGGGCGCAATTGTCGCTTCAACCTCGCTGATCCCGCCGGGAAGGATCTCCCTCGCGAAGTCGAGCGGAACGCGCGCTTCTGCCAGGTAGTTACGGCCGGCGGCCTGCTCGTTGACACGCCGGGCAAAGGCAGGGAACCGACTGGCCAAGTCTTGGAACGCCGCACGGTCGAGAGCGAGCAGGCGCGCTTCGGTCACAGCCCGCACCGTTGCGACGCAAGGCTCCCCGGTGACGAGCGACCGCTCACCGAATATGTCTCCGGTCCGCATGAAGCCGATCGACATCTGCGTGTCTCCCGCGGCCGCGGCCGTGGTCGCCTCGAGCCTGCCGTTCTCGACCAGGTACATCGTCCCGCCCGGTTCACCCTCGCGGACGAGGACGGTTTCGGCGGGCACCTTCAGAGATCGGAGCTCGGGGTACATTGCCGACGCAGTTTCGAGGGAGAGGTCGGCGAAGGCAGCGTGAGTTCGAAGGAACCGGTGCAGCATCTCCACGCGGGCTTGGTTCCCGAAAGCGCCGCGTATTTCGGGATGGAACTCGAGGAGGGCGTCGAAAACCACGCGATCGAGCCACAGCGCTGTGACGGCCTCCGAAGCTCGAACTGTCGCAGTCCGCGTGGTCCGGTCAAGCATCGCGGTCTCGCCGAACCAGTCGCCACGCTGGAGGCGCGCCAGGGTGACCTCCTTCCCGTCATGGACGACAAGCGCCCGGGCACTGCCGAGCGCGAGCACGTACATGCCGTCGGGGGCATCGCCCTCAGCCACGATGGTCTCGCCGAAGGCGAACGAGCGGCTCTGGAACAGTCCCCCGACGAGTTCGCGAAGCGAAGGTTCGAGCTGTGCGAGGAACGGCAGTCCTTCCAGGACCTCCTTGCTGTCCTTTGCCTGCGCGGTCACAGCGTGCTCAACCTCCGGACAAGCCCCTGGCTCACTCGGTCTAGTGCTTCCTCGAGCAGCTCAGCCGATGCCGCTCTTCGCACCGCCTCGTCCTCGAGAGACGGCCGGCGCCGCTCCCTCAACCAGAGCACCGCCCATTGCTCATCGTGGGAGACCGGTCCGAATGGTGTATCGGTCAGGGCGCTGTCGAGAAGCGAGGCCATTTCCACAGGAAGCAGGTCGTGACGGGTCCTGTGCTCTAGCAAAGGCATGGCCGCGCGTGCGGCGAGGTCCTTGGCCTCGAGACCGTCCTCGAGAGCGCACAAGGCGGCCTCGTTCGCGGCCTCCCGCGTGGGGAGGAGAAGCTCATCGAAACGCACCTCGGTCCATTCGTTGGCGTGTTCGAGTATCCGGCCGGCGACGGCATCTGGCGGGGCACAGCGCCGGGCTGCCTCTTCAAGCGCACGCTCGCCCGCCCTGACTCTCCGGAGCCCCTCAGCGCACCAGAGCTCGTCAACGGCGGTCAATGGCTCGATAAGGCCCGCTATGCGGCTCTTCTCCCCGCTCAGGTCGATGTCCGCGCCGGCGAGATCGTTCCCGGCAAGCTTGGTCGCGGCCCAGAGACGTGCAGCGAGGTCGGCAAGTCGCTGCCACCACCCACCGCAGGTGAGGTCGACCATGAACGCCTGGCAGCTGAAGTCGATCTCGACTGTTCCCGCCGGAGAATCGGTGGTGAGGACCTGTTTATCTGCGAGGCTGCGACATAGGTGGGCCTCCCAGTCCTCGATCGTCAGCTGTCGAACCGCCAGCCACGCCCGAAGATCCTGGCCGCTCTCGAGTCTTCTCGCACGGCGGAACGCCACAGCCTCCTCGAGCAGGCTCTCGCGTGGCAGGTTGAAGCCCGCTTGCTCGAGTGCCCAGAGGCCCCGCCTGGTCGAGCCCATCGCCTCTTCGGCCAGGCCGGTCGCGATGCCAAGGAGCAACAGGTCCGCGAATGTCGTCACTTCGTCGCCGAAGACCAGTGCCGTATCGGTGAGCTCAGGAAACATTGCGGAGAGTATTACCGGCCGACGGCAACACCGCGACGGCCTGTACGAAAGGTCCACCTCCACATCGGTCGCGCATGCTCGGTCCGATTCAGCCGTCTCGATGTCTGCACCGCAGGGACTTCGCCCTCAGCGCCGGGCCCCACACGGTGCAGCCCGCGCCGGCCGTGTCGGTTCTGCCGATGCACTTGTTCGTGAAGTCGGGACCGTACAAAACCCCGGGCCACGGCGATCGNNGCGACCCAGCTGAAGAGCGGGTTCTCAGGAGTGAAGCCGCAGACGTTCTTTCCGACCTCGTTGAACGCGAGTGCCGTCTCAGGCTGCCAGATGACGGGAAGGTTCTTTGCGAGGTAGTTCTCGTAGTTGTAGAGGGCCGTCAACGACGACGAGGTGTTCGTCGCCTTGATGAGGGTGTCAGCAGTCGGGTCGGAGTACTGGCCGGCGTTCGACCCTGCGCCAGTGGCGAAGATTTCTTCACCAGTCGGGTAGAAGTCGGGCGAGTAGATCCACCCACCGCCCCAGTTGGCGATGTCCCAGGGGCAGGCCTTGCCCGCCACACATGGCGTGAAGGCTGCGCTGATGACGTCACCGAAGGACTTGGGCTCGAGCTGCAGCTTGATGCCAGCCTGTGCCCAGCTGTTTGCGAGCTCCAGGATCTGGTTGTTGAAGGACACTGCACCGTTCTCGTAGAGGTACTGGAAGCTCAGCCCTTCGCCGTTCGTGATCCCGGCTCCGCACTCACCAGCGCCTGTTCCAGGCTTCACACAGGTCGTGACGCCACTCGGAACGACTTTCCAGCCGTGCGAGGTCAACAACTTCTTCGCGTTCGCGACGCTGTAGGGGAACGGGTTGGAGCTCTCCTGCGAGGTGGCCAGGTCAGTCGGCGGGAACACGGGGACCGGACCATAGGTCGGGGCACCGTAGCCGGCGCTGTACAGCTGGATCCACAGGCTCTGGTTCATCAGGGTCTGCATCGCTTGACGGATGTAGAGCTGCTTGAAGATCGGGCCTGTTGCAGGGTTCGTGTAGTTGAGGGCGAAGTAGTTGACGCCCCACGGGTATGCCGGGTCGAAGTTGTAGCTGGCCGCGAGCTGCGGGTCGTTCTTTCCTGCGAGCGGCTGTCCGGCCTTGTTGAAGGCCTTGCCCTTGTAGACCGGAAGGTCCTGCGGTGGGACGTAGCCGATGTTGATGGCCTTGCCTTGCTCGAGGACGTTGTACTCGGCCGCGTCAGTCGTGAAGGGCGCCAGCACGAGCTTGGTGATCGAGGGCTTCACTGGGCCCGAGTACGCCTTGTTCGGCACGACGGCAGCGCCGTTGTCGGTCGCGTCGTACGCGCTCAAGTGGAACGGCCCGTCAACGATCTGCCAAAGGGGGTTCGACGCGTAAGTGCCGAGGTCGCCTGCCTCGTTCTTGCCCGTGAGGAATGCATACACCGCGGCGCAAGCCTTGGCGGACTTTGAGGTGTCAACCAGTCCCTTTGCCCCGATCGTGGTTGTCACCGACTTGTAGGAGGCGCTCGAGCAGCCGCCCGAACCCGGCTTTGCACCGGCGGAGGTGATGTCCCACGCGATCGGCAAAGGCGTGACCTGGCTCAGCTCGTTGTAAGTGAACCAGTAGGAGCTGTAGGTCGCGTCAACTGAGAAGGTGACCGTGTCGGCCGCGTTGTTTGTCGTGACGTTGGTGATGTCGCCGGGGAACTGGCCAGGTCCAGGCGCAAAGCCTGCCCAGGAGGTGGCGTCAGCCTTGAGCATGTTCATCCAGAACAGAACGTCCTGGGCGCTCACGGTCTCGCCGTTGCTCCACTTGTAACCCTTCAGCTTGACGGTGACTGTCTTGTTGCCATTGGAGTAGACCGGCACCGAGGCCACTGAGAGGCCCGCGTTGAGGTCTGGGGTGCTTCCGACGCCGAACCAGTAGAGCGGCCGGAACATCATGTAGATCAGCTGGAAGTTGGACACGCTGAAGTAGGCGCCGCCCATCATCGGGAAGATGTAGTTCGGGCCGCCGGCTGCTGCTTCGGCGATCGTCATGGTGCCGCCCGGAACCTTGACCATCTTGGTCACGTGGGTCGTGGTCGCCTTGGACGTGGTCGCGAAACTGGACGCCCCCACTGCGAGAACGAACACGGCGGACGCGACCGCCGTTCCCATGACCGCGACTTTGGTCAGCTTGCGCTTTCGTATCATGATCGTGCCGAACCTCCTGGACTGGACTGCAACTATTGGCTAGGTCGCCGGACCCCTTGGTTAGCTCGATGATTGAAAAAAAAGGGGCTGTCAACCATCGGGTGAGAATCCGTCAGTAAGACCGTAGCGCACTTGTAACATATGTACAAGAGTGCTGCGCGGACAAGCGCTGATTCATGTCTCAGGCGCGTCCTGTCAAGGGGCCGTGACGGCCGAATGACGGACACCGAAATTGAAGCAGGGTGCAAAGTGCAGATTTGAACGAGTGAAAGCGCCGCGGCACTTGGGATGAGGCCCGCGAAACTCCGACATCTGCACCTGCCACGCGAAGTCTCAAGCCGTCTGACGCAGGTCCTCGCAGGGTGTCCCCGCGCCGAGTGGCCTTTTATCGGCTCAATGGCTCTTGGCCGACGGTCGTCGCCGGGCTGTTGAATCTCACTCGCCAGCCTCGCCGGCGAGCGTCGCGACCATCAGCGCTTTGATCGTGTGCAGCCGGTTCTCGGCCTGGTCGAAGACGATGGAGGCGTCCGATTCGAAAACGTCCTCGGTCACTTCCAGTGCGGAGAGGCCACGCCTTTCGAAGATCTGTTGGCCGACGGCTGTCTCTGTGTTGTGCAGAGCGGGAAGACAGTGCATGAACTTCACGTCGAGGTTCTCAGTTGCCGAGATGAGCGAAGCGTTGACCTGGTAGGGGAGAAGCTGGTCGATGCGTGCGTCCCACTGGTCGGCGGGCTCACCCATTGACAGCCAGACGTCGGTGTAGAGGAAGTCCGAGCCCCGGACTGCTTGGGCGGCGTCCTCGGTGACCGTGATCCTGGCGCCCGACTGGGACGCGAGGCCGCGGGCGAGAGACTGGATATCCGAAGACGGCCAGAGCGCTTCAGGCGCGGCGACCCTGACGTCCAAGCCGAGGAGAGCTCCGGTCACGAGCAGGGAATTCGCCGTGTTGTTACGTGCATCGCCGAGATAGCAGTACGCCACCTCGGACAGTGCCCGGCCGGCATGGTCGCGCATAGTGAGGATGTCGGCCAGCATCTGGGTCGGGTGCCACTCATCAGTGAGCCCGTTCCAGACAGGCACTCCCGCGAACTCACCGAGAGTCTCGACGTTGGCGTGCGCAGAGCCCCGGTACTCGATCCCGTCGAACATCCGCCCGAGCACGCGAGCCGTGTCCTTGATGGATTCCTTATAGCCGACCTGCGAGCCGGTGGGCCCGAGGTAGGTGACGTGTGCCCCTTGGTCATAGGCCCCCACCTCGAAAGCACACATCGTGCGTGTGGAAGCCTTCTCGAAGATGAGCGCGATGTTGCGGCCGGTCAGGTACTGGCGCTCTCGCCGAGCACGCTTGTCCTCACGGAGGCGGGCCGCGAAGTCCACGAGGTAGAGGAACTCCTCCCGAGTGAGGTCGGTTTCTTTCAACAGATTGCGTCCAAGCAGGTTCGTCATGGCTCCATTTTGGTCCCCAGGACACGGCGAGCCACAATACGAAGCTTGCCGCTTGGCAACGAGACCGACCCGAACGAGGGCTCTCCCGTCCTCTCAGGTCATATGGTTGACCTGATGCCTGCCATTTCTCCCGAACTCGACCCATCAGAGGTTGGTCTCGACCGGGCCCGACTCGACTCCATCGGCCGGCACTTCGACCGGTACGTGGAGGATGGAAGGCTTCCGGGGTTCCTCGCTGTTGTGACCCGGCGCGGCAAGGTCGCCTACGTGGTCCGTGGAGGTTTCCGCGATCTCGAGAGCGGCGCACCGGTCGAGGCCGACACGCGCTTTCGCATCTACTCGATGACCAAGCCGGTGACGTCGGTTGCAGCGATGATCTGTTATGAGCAAGGCCTGATCGCGCTCGATGATCCCTTGAGCAAGTTCATCCCGGAGTTCGCCGACATGAGGGTCTTCACCGGAGGCTCGTCGATACAGCCGCTCACTGTCCCGGCCGCGGGGCCGATCAGGATCTGGCACCTGATGACGCACACGGCCGGCCTCACCTACGGCTGGATGTACAACCATCCGGTTGACGCCATGTACCGTTCGGCGGGCTTTGAGTGGGAGTCGCCTCAGGGCCTCGACCTGGCCGGCTGCTGCACACGACTGGCGCAGATCCCGCTGCGATGTCAGCCGGGCACCGAGTGGAACTATTCGATGGCGACCGACGTGCTCGGACGCGTTGTCGAGGTCGCGTCTGGTCTCTCGCTCGACGAGTTCTTCGCCGAGCGCGTGCTCGGGCCGCTCGGGATGAACGAGACGAGCTTCTACGTCGAAGGCGAGGCGGCCGAGAAACTCGCTGTGCTGTACATGCCCGACCTCTTCTCGCGCCGGGCGACTCGCGCCACGCGCGCGGGGCAGGCGGCCCTGAGCCGTTCGAGCGTGCCTTTGGGCGGAAGCGGACTGGTGTCGACGGCGGCGGATTACCACCGGTTCACCCAGATGCTGCTCCGTCGCGGCGAACTCGACGGCGTCCGGATCCTCGGCGCGCGCACCGTCGCGTACATGACGCGCAACCACCTGCCCGGTGGCGTGGACATAGCCGGGTTCACCAAGGCGAAGGGAGGAGAACAGGAGCCTGGGATCGGCTTCGGGCTCGGCTTCTCCGTGGTCACCGACCCCGTGGCTACGAGGGTGACCGGTAGTGTGGGCGAGTACGCCTGGGGTGGCGCGGCCAGCACGGAGTTCTGGGTGGACCCTGCCGAGCAGCTGACCGTGCTGTTCTTCACCCAGCTGCTCCCGTCGGGCACCTATCCGATCCGCCGCGACCTCAAGCAGCTCGTTTACTCAGCAATTGTCGACTAGGGGGCTGACGCGAGACGCTTGCCTAGGCATCTCCGGTCCCGGTGAGCGACCCGCGGCGAGCGAAGCAGTCCTACGAGCGGGTGCTCGGGTTTTGGACGAACCGATCAGGTAGCTTCTGGTTGAACACGACGTTGCAATTCGGTGGGTCATGCACCGACCGGGGGCGGCTTGTCGCGATCACCCTCATGACCTTGGCAGAGACTATGCGACCAGGCTCGATGACGGGATGACCCTTGCCGTTGCCGACGTCCGGCCCACCGTCCTACGCCTTTTGACTCAGGGCGCTCTGGCCGCCGGGACGCAAGTCAACAATGCGCCGTGGGATCGGTAGGTGAGAGTCGAGGATCCCGAAGACAACGGTTGGGTCAACAAGAGGCGGCGTGATCGCACAGTCGTCGCGCGAGGTAGACGAACGGGTCACTCGACGAGTTCGTAGGCAGTTCCGAGTGATTTCACAGAGTCGAGATGCATGCTGGCCACCAGCAAGGGATGGGTCGATCAAGCCCAGGGCCGGCCCATCCCTCTCCCGAGGCATCAGGAATGAGAGTCCAAGATGAGTGAACAGAACCCAGGATCTCCCCAGGATCTCGCCGAAACCGCACAGGCGGTTCCCGACAAACGCCGGAGGGGCTCGATGGGGGTTCGCGTCGCGGCTGCAACGGTGATAGCAGGAGGTCTTGCCGCGGGCGGCTATGCCGCTGCCGCGGCCGCCTCCAGCTCTGGTGCGACGCCCCAGTCCGCGAGTCAAGCGCTCGCCACGGCATCGAGCCCTTCGAAGTCTGCGCCCAGTCATCCCCGTCTGGGTGGCCCAACTGGTGGTCTCGGATTCGCCGGCGACTCCTTCTTCGGTCAGAACTTCGGTCAAGGCGGCACGGTGACGCAAGTGACTCCGACAACCATCACGGTCGAGTCATTGTTCGGTAGCTCGCTCACGGTGACGACCGACTCGTCGACGGCATACAACGAGAGTGGAAACAAGGTCGCCCGTTCCGCAGTGACCGTTGGTGAGGAGGTCGTCTTCCTCCGGGCCGGTAGGCAGGCAACCTCGAGCTCGAGTGCCTCCCAGCTGGTCGCGGTCGTCGAGATCGTCCAGCCACATGTCTCGGGCAAGGTCGTAGGCATCAACGGAACCCAGCTCGTAGTTTCCCAGCAGGACGGGTTGAACGTCACGGTGAACACTTCGACGTCGACGACCTACAACGAGGTCGGGAAGTCGGCATCGGCTTCTGATGTCCAAGTCGGCACCGTCGTCTCGGTCACCGGCACGCTCTCGTCGGACCACGACCAGATCGACGCAACGACGATCGAGATCAACCTGCCTTCGGTCGCGGGGCGCGTCACGGGCGTCTCTGGGACGACTATCACGGTGACGACCTCGGACGGAACGACGGAGACCTTGACTACCGACTCTGGGACTGTCTTCCGTGGTCAAAGCGGCACGACAACCATCGCGTCGGTGGCCAAGGGTGACCTCGTGGAGGCTTTCGGCTCACCTGGTACAGGCGACAGTTTCGCTGCCGTGACGGTCTACGTCTGGTCGAGCGGCATGCCCGGTTCGGGCGGTGGCTCGGTACAGCCTGGCGGCTTCGGCGGTCACGGGGGATTCGGTGGCATGCCGGCCGGAGGTTCCTGGGGCGGCAACGCCGCTGGGTTCGGTGTCGGCGGTGGAAGCCAAGGCCTGGCACCGATGTGAGCGTGTCGCGAGAGTCTCGCGTTCCTACTGGACGCAGCTAGAGGTTGATCACCTCGAAGGTCACGGCGAGAGGCACGCCAGCTTCGTTGCCGGCCCGTTCCGCGCTCGAGACAAGGAATGAGACGGGGTCGAAGCTGCCTCCCAGGTTCTTGAGGTACACCCTGTGCTTGGCGAGCGAGGCGATCCCCTTGTCGAGGTAACCACTCACGTCGACGAAGTGGTCTGGCGAGGGCGAGGCGCCGAAGGCCGCGAACCGCAATTGTTTCCACGGCTCGAGACCCTCGGCGGCGAGCTCGGGGAAGACCCAGCGATTGGCGGCGTCACGGGTGGCGTCCAGCAACGCGTCGCCAATCACGCGGTGATCCGCGTGATTGAGTAAGCCGGGTCCGAACGTGGCTTGATGGTTGATGGCCAGCAGAACCTCGGGCCGGTGGCTCCGGATCACGCGCGCGAGATCGCGGCGAAGTTCCAGCGAGTACATGAGCATGCCGTCGTCGTAATCGAGAAACGTCACGTCATGCACACCCACTACGGCCGCACTTGCAAGTTGCTCCGCCGAACGGATGACGCCGCATCGCTCGGGGTCAATTGAGTCGATGCCGGCCTGGCCCCGTGTGGCGATCACGTAGTCGACCGACTTGCCTGCATCCGTCCACCGAGCAATCGCCGATGACGCACCGAACTCCAGGTCGTCAGGGTGGGCTACGACAGCGAGGGCGCGGTCCCAGTCCTCCGGCAAAGCGAGCAGCGTCACTGGTGCAGCCCTGGCGGCGTCACGCGACAGGAGGAAGCCTGGGGAGCTGGCCCGTTAGTGGCGTGGCGCGCTCCAGAGCGCCCCAGCCAGTGTCGCGCTCATGCTGGATCCGGTCGACGCTTCCGCCGCCACGGAAGCCGAACAAGCGATGTGCCCAGAGGAGGTACAGCATCACGACGACGTTGATCACGAGTGCACCGATCTTCAGGTAGCTGATCTTGCTCGCGAGCTCGTAGATCTCCAGTGGCAGCAGAAGGGTGACCTCGATGAAAGTCAGGTACTCCGCCCACCGCTTTTCCCGCCACAGCCCGACCGCCTCGACCGCGTTGATCGCCGCGTAGGCAGAGAACGCTGCACCGTACAGGTACAACTTGGTCGTCGAAAGCGAGACAAGGTGAGTGATCTCGCGGAAGAAGCCGTTTCGGCTCGAGACAAAGCCGACGCTGGACTGCAGCGAGTTCAAGACACGGAGATAGTCACCGCGGAGATCCTTCTGGTGACCGGCGAACAGGAAGATGGCGATTCCCAAGGCCGCGAGGACGACGAAGTGGACCACTCGGTCGAGAGCGATCAGGCGCAGGACGTATCGGTTCCTGAGCGGCCTGCCCCGCAACGGCAACGTGATCTCCTCGCGTCCCGGCGGGAAGCGGTTCGGAGGCGATATGGGCGGTGCCAGTGGAAGCCAAGAGTCGCACCTGAGGCACCGGTACCAGCGAAGGCCGTCCGCCTCGCGCACGAGCAGGTGATCCTCCGTGCGCACTCCGGCCGCGTCGGTGCCGACCAGTTCGTGGCCGTGCAGCCCGCAGCCGATGAGCTCCCAGCGAAACTTGGGACGGAATCGCTTTGTGCGTTCCGTACCCGGCAGCCGAGCCAGTTCCGGCGGCAGGCTCAGGCCTTGTTCCACAGGCTCTTGCGGAGGTTCTGCCTCCAGGCCCTCGTCGGTCATCACCAGTGAGTCTCGCAGCTGCGGGGACGGCCGTGCTGCGCCAACCACGGCCGATGTCCGGCGCGGCTGGAGAAGAAGACGCGCAGGCCGTAACCTCGAAGCGGTGAGCCGATCCGTAGTCGCGCCTCGATCGGGACCCGCCGGGTCCGCTCCTTCGCCCGCAGACCATGCGATGCGGCGCCTTCTGCGCGTCCCCGATGGCCCACCTTCGGCCGACGATGCTTCGGCACACCGGATTTTCAGTGCCTCGATCATGCTTTCCGGGCTCCGTTGCCTGCTCGGCTATGTCGTGCTCCCGATCCTCACGCCGATGCTTGGCGCGGCGGCGGGCGCAGGGCCGGCGGTCGGACTTCCGATCGGCATCGTCGCCCTCATTTTCGACGTGCGGGGGATAAGGCGGTTCTGGCTGGCCAACCACCGGTGGCGTTGGCCTATCACAGCGCTGTACAGCGTCGTCATCGTGCTCGTCATGACACTTGTGATCTCCGACATTGTTCATCTGACTCGATAGCCGGTCGGCGCTCGGTTGCCGGAGCCTTCGAGCGGCTGAAGCGAGACGGACGTGCGTGAGCGCCCCATTAGTCTGTCGTCGTGTTGCGTCCTGAAAACTGGACCAGACCTGCGGGTGCAAGTCCCGTCCGGGTAAATGCCGGAACGCCCGGTAGCAGGCCCCGGTTCGTCGCCGAGAGGCGGCGGGCTGAGCGGGGTGTCAAAAGCCTCTTTGGAGGGA
>PLKG01000149.1 GCA_003140595.1 Acidimicrobiaceae bacterium
GGGTTGGGAAGTCGGTGCTTCTCAAGGACACGGCGGCATCGCTGTGCTCCCGGGACGACTTCGATCCGCGCCAGCTCGTTTACCTGCCTGCCGACGGTATGCAAGCGCGCGACCTGGGACGTGCGGCGAAGATCGGTCGCGACCTCACGCGCTCGGTGGGCGATGCGCGCCGGGTGTGGCTCCTCGACGAGGTGACCGGTATCCGAAGCTGGACCGAGCAGGTGAAGTACCTACGTGACAACACCGCCTTCGGTGCCGACACGGTCGTGTGCACCGGGTCATCCTGGGACGAGGCAGCAGATGTCGAGCGCGACCTGTTCGCCGGCCGGGCAGGTACGGCCACGACGACGCGCTCCCGGCTCCTCCATCCGATGTCATTCCGAGACGTGCTCAGCGCGACAGGCCGTGACGTACCACTCCCGCCGCGCGTCCCGCCATGGGCTCTTCAGCAGGCCGAGACGCGAGCTGTCGTCGAGACGCTCGAGCTGTTCGTCGACGAGCTCGACCTCGCCTGGCAGGCGTACCTCACCTCCGGCGGCTTCCCGAGGGCCGTGGCCGAGCACCACCGCACCGGCGAGGTCAGCGACGCCTTCCTCCGGGACCTCGCGGCCTGGTTGCACCGCGACGTGGATCCAGAAGCCGGGGAGGATTCTGTGCCCAAGCTGCTCGCCGAGATCGAGAGGCGCTCCACCTCGCCACTCAACAGGAACGGGCTCTCGACGGACCTCGGCTATGCCAACCGCCAGACGCTCGACCGCAGGCTTGCGCGCCTCGTCCATGCGTTCGCTGCCCTCTGGTGCCACCAGGTGGACGACGACGGGAACCGGGTCGCCGGAGCGCGGTCGAAGCTCTACCTGACGGACCCCCTCCTTGCGTGGGTCGGCCCGCGGCTCAGAAGTGGGCTGCCCCGTCCGGATTTCACTCGCCTCACCGAGACGACAGTCGGGACGACGCTCGCGCGGGCGGTCGACAGACGGGAGTCGGGCCGGTGGACGGCGGATGACTCGATCGGCTACTTGCGGACGGGGAGCGGGAACGAGATCGATTTCGCCCCGGTGCCCATCCCGTCGCCCTCCGGATCGATGCTTTCCGTGCCGATCGAGTCGAAGTGGGTGTCATCAGGTTGGCGGTCCGAGGCCAAGGCGATCGAGGCCAAGTTCGCCGGTGGCGTCGTGGCCAGCCGGAACGTGCTCGACATGGCGCATCCCGCGTGGGCACTGCCTTCACCCGTGCTCGCATTGCTTCTCGAGTAGGACCGGCCCGCCGGTCCGGCGACGACCGGGGCGTGTGGTGCGGGAAGCGCGGCAACGGTGCCACCTGGAACAGTGAAGGGCCGCCTCGTGCTCTATTTGCGCCTCTACCTGGTCGATCTCGCCACTACGGGAGCATCCGCCCCCATTAGCCTGGAGTCCCCAGTGCGTCCTATGTAGAGGGTGTGCCGTTCGAGGCCGCCCTCCCGACAGAAGGAGCCGAGATGTCAAACAGGACCGCGCCGCCCGACAAACTCCGGCGTGACGGAACGCCGGTCGCCCTGCGGCAAGTTTCTCTCGACGGTGCGCGTCTCCTGCTCACGCCGGAAGAAGTTGCGCAAGTGCTCGCGATCGGGCGCTCAAAAGTCTACGATTTGCTGAGGAGCGAAGAGATGTCTTCGGTCCGTATTGGCGGAAGTCGCCGCATCCCGGTCTCCGCCCTCCACGAATTTGTCGATCGGCTTTGCTCTGTCCAGAGCGCCCAGCGGCAATGATCCTCACGGATAGAGGGAGCGCGACAGTTTCATGTCACGACGGGGAAGAGGCGACGGACTTATTCACCAACGTCCTGACGGACGATGGGAAGCACGGGTGGAGATCGGGTGGAAGGACGGCCGCCGAATTCGAAAGTCGATCTACGGCAGAACACGGGGGGAAGTCGCAAAGGCGCTGCGGGACGCTCAAACGATCCTTGATTAGACCGGTGTGCTCGGGGATGACTCCGTCACGGTTAGTGCCTTCTTGAACCAATGGCTTACCGAGGTCGTCGCTCCCAGGCGTGAGCTGGCAACCTGGCGCGGATACGAGACCAATGTCCGGCGGCACATCGTTCCCACGATCGGCCACGTTCGGCTCACGAAGCTCACCGCGGCCATGGTGCAGCGCTTGCTGAACGATCTACGACGACAGGGACTGGCGCCGCGGACGGTGCAGTACGTCCATGCGACCCTGCGCGCCGCGCTGAATGTCGCGCTGCGGTGGGGACTAATTCAGCGAAACGTCGCGACCCTCGTGGAGCCGGTCACTGTCAAGCGTAAGGAGGTCGTTCCGTTCACCGCGGAAGAAGCCAGGCAGGTACTTGACGCCGCCCGATCTCACCGGCTGGCATCCTTCTTCACCGTCGCCATGGCGCTCGGACTGCGACCCAGCGAAGCACTGGGACTCACGTGGTCCGACATCGACTTCGACCGATCCCTACTACAGGTTCGCCGGGCCCTCGAGCGTGGCCCCGACGGTTATCGGTTCAAAGAGCCGAAGTCTCGAACGAGCCGGCGCACGATCGTTCCTCCCAGCGTCTGTCTCGAGTCGTTGAAGAGTCATCGAATCAGACAGGCATCCGATCGCCTCCGGGCGGGCGAGAGTTGGCACGACCTCGATCTCGTCTTCTGTTCCGAGAGCGGCGAACCGCTCCACAGGAGCGAGATGTCACGGCAGTTCACCCTGTTGTTGAAAAGGACAAGCGTTGCGCACCATCGCCTCTACGACTGTCGACACACTGCAGCCAGCCTCCTTCTTGCACAGGGTGTGGCACCTCGGGTCGTCATGGAAACGCTTGGTCACTCCTCGTACTCGCTGACGATGGACACCTATGCCCATGTGTACGCGAGCGCGCTCCGAGATGCTGCGGCCGCGATCGATCGCGTGCTCGCCCCACAGGAGCCTGCGTCTCCGGTGCGGGACTCCGCTGTCTGATCCATCCCTTCCGGGCCGCTAAGACGTCTGGGGGGAAGGATCAGTGGCTTCTGGGTAGGAGATGGTGACCCTTCGCCCTCCCGCACGACGACCGCTGCGGCAGGCAGGGAGGCCGGCCGAGCGCGCTGCTCGCGAGGTCGTCCCTTGAGTAAGTAGTCAACCGCTTTCGCGTTCTTGTCGCGAGAAGCGCTTCAGAGGATGAAAGATTCCCCGGACGGCCGGACATGATGTAGGTGGCCGACGTTGAAAGGAAGCCGTTGGACTCCTACGTCACGCCCGAGCGCGAGGCCGGGTTCAGAGCCGCATACGAGCAGCACCTCAGAACCGTCTACCGGTACCTCGTCTCGAGAAGTGAGAACCGGTCGGACGTTCCCGATCTCGTCGCTGAGGTCTTCGCGACACTCTGGCGCCGGGGCGAGACTCTGCCGGCCGAGGCGGACCTGCGTGCATGGCTCGTCGGCGTCGCGCGCCGGGTCCTCGCCAATCAAAGGCGGGCCGCCAGGCGCCGGGAGCGACTCTTCGCGAAGGTGGCTGCCGAGCCACAGCCGTCCGGTGGGGTCGAGGTGGATCCCGAGCTCTCCGAGCAGCTTGCCCGTGCGCTTCGCGCTCTTTCGGAGCGGGACCGGGAAGCCCTGCTCCTGGTGGTCTGGGACGAGCTCTCCCACGAGGAAGCCGCGAAGGTACTCGGGTGCTCCCGCAATGCCTTCGACGTGCGCCTCCACCGCGCCCGGCACCGCCTGGCCCGCGAGATCGGTGAGCGCCCGACTCCGGGGCGTTCTGGCGAGCTGAGTCCGACGCGGCTGCCTGGAAAATCGGAAGGGACTTGGTGACCATGTGGTTTGACGAACAACTGAGAGAGCTGAACCCTGCGGACTCCGCGTTGGTACCGGCGCCTGGCTCGGTCGAATCAGAGGCGATCTACGAGACGGTCGTGGCGCTGCGCGGGGGGCCGACGCGAGCGCAGCGGCGATTCCCCCTCCGGTCCGCGGACCCGTGGAGGCTATTCAGCCGGCGGACCCTGTCGCGAGGGACCGTCGTGCTCGTGGCGGCCGCCATCGTTGCCGTCTTCCTCGTCCCTCTTCCGACGGGTCACCTCTTCGGCATCGGTGCGGGCAGCAACAATGGACCTCGGCTCGCCGCCTGTGAGCCTGGCTGGCTCGAGGTGGAGGCCTGGCCCACGAGCCCGCTGCCCAACGGCCCGAACAATCCACCCACGACGATGCGCGAGATCGTCCGCGTCGACTCCTCTGGACATGCCTGCAGCCTGCCGGCGGGCTGGCTGAAACTGACGACGATCCGCGACCAAGGGACCCCACATGTGTCGATCCGCCAGGGCGACATCGGGCACAGCTCGGCGATCGCCCTCTCCGCGGCCAGATTCGCTGTGGCAGACGTCACCTTGGTCATTCCGTGGCCCACTCCTTGGGGCAACGCCTGCGAGTCCGCGGCGCCTGTCGGGGTGAAGCTTCCGGGTTACGCGCGTACGTTTCCAGCCCTCCAGATCTCGGCGGATTGCGGCAACCAGTCTGCCGGCGTCGTGACGGCCACCGTCGGGGCACTCCGCCAGGTCAACTCCGGCGTCCCCGACGCCAAGGGTGTCCTTGTCGCGTACCTGCAGCCGGGGCCGATGGCGCTCGGGGCAAACGGCGTTCTCTACGTCGCCGAGCCATCTCTCGACCAGGTTGTAGCGAGGATGCCGGACGGGTCCTTCAAGCTCGTCGCCGGAACGGGCCGGGCGGGGTACTCAGGTGACGGCGGCCCAGCGCTCCGGGCAAGGCTGAGACAGCCGGAGGGCCTCGCCGTGGCCCCCAACGGGACCGTCTACATCGCTGACTTCGGGAACAACCGGGTGCGCGAAGTGTTGCCTGACGGCACGATCGACACCGTCGCCGGAGAGGGCGGCACTCAGCCCGGTCAAGTCATCCCGATCGACGGCTTGCCCGGCGGCCCGGCGCTGAAGGTGCACATTTGGTCGCCGAGTGCCATCGCCATTGGACGCGGTGGGGAACTCTACATCGCCGCCTCCAACGAGAACTCGGTCCTCGAGCTCCACGACGGCAAGATCACGACCGTCGTCACCGGTGACAACCTGACGTCGATTCCCTACTTTGCGGCGGACCAACTGTGCGGGCCGTACGGCGTCGCCGTCGATGCGCACGGCAATCTGTACTTCGACTGCGACGGTGGGTCGGTACTCATGCGCACTCCCGGCGGCCGGATCGTATCCAGGGGAAGCTGGGAGTCGCGCGGGTTCGCACCCTTCGGCGAACCGGTTGGCGACAGGGTCGACCTCGTGACGACCGCAGGCATCGTGTCGTTCACACCCACCGGTCAAAGGACGGTCGACCTACCTGGAGTACTGGCCGGCGTGGGCGTGATCAACCTGGAAGGAATCGCGGTGGCTTCCGACGGCACCGTGTACCTCGACCAAAGTGGTGACGATGGGCCACCGGCGATCGTGGCTCTTCACGATGGTCATCTCGTCACGCTGTGGGCAGCAGATACTTAGCTTAGGGCACGAAGCGTCGGCACTCGCACCGCGGAGAGTCGATCGCACGATCTGCTGATGAACTGACCGTTCCAAAGGCACATCGGGCTTCGCAGAACGTCTCCGATGGCCGGCCGCTTTCGGCTGCGACCGCGTCGCCGCCGGCAAAGTTTGGTGGTCAGTTTGGTGGTCAAAGCACTTTTGCACCTGGGCCTCAAGCCTCACAGAGGGGAATCTCAAGCCTCTGAACAGGGAGTTTGCAGCGGAGGAGGTGGGATTTGAACCCACGGACCCTTGCAGGTCACACGATTTCCAATCGTGCCGATTCGGCCGCTCTCGCACTCCTCCAACAAGCCTTAGCCAGCTATCGTTGCACTTACTGGCGCTGTCGTGCGCAGTAGCCGGGTTCTGCGCAACGGGCGACCGTGAATCGGGTCAGGGCCGGAAGGCAGCAGCTCTCAGCGGATTCGCCTGTGTGCCGCAGGGGACCTGGCTGCTGCGCACGACAGCGCCAGAGCTGTGGGGGGTTTCACGCCCAGTTTGGCCTGCCGGTTAGTGATGTCGGATCCCGTTCCGGCAGCGACCAGGCAGACAAGGCGCGGAGCTGCACTCTTGCCACTTGCGGTCGCGCCGCGGCGATCGCACAACGGTCGAGATGCCGAAAGCCGTTGACCATGGCCTACTGATCAGGCGCTTGGCGGCCTACGACGGCCCATGGGCAGCGCGGCGGGCCCGCGGTCGATGGGTTCGACAAGTCGTAGGCTCGCATCAATGGTCGACTACCAGTCGCTCTACCGGCGTTACCGCCCGCAGCGTTTCGTCGAGGTGCGGGGTCAGGACCACGTAGTCAACGCCCTGCGCAATGCCGTGCGGGATGATCGTGTAGCACATGCCTATCTCTTCTCCGGGCCACGCGGGACGGGGAAGACCTCGACGGCGAGAATCCTTGCGAAGGCACTGAACTGCGAGAACCCGCTCGAGGGTGAGCCCTGTGGGGTCTGCGACTCCTGTGTCGACATAACGAGAGGTGCCTCCTTCGATGTCCACGAGCTCGACGCGGCGTCGAACAACGGCGTCGATGCCATGCGGGACCTTGTCGCCCGGGCATCTCTCGCCACTCCCGGACGCTGGAAGGTGTACATCGTCGACGAAGTCCACATGCTTTCGGCCAGCGCGTCGAACGCGCTGCTGAAGACGCTGGAGGAGCCCCCGGACCATGTCGTGTTCGTGCTTGCGACAACCGATCCGCAAAAGGTACTGCCCACGATCCGCAGCCGGACCCAGCATTACGAGTTCCATCTGCTCGATGCCGACGTGCTCGCGCTCTTGCTCGCGGACATCGCGCGGGACGCCCAACTCGATCTGCCCGAATCCGCTGTGGAGTCAGCCGTTCGCCGTGGGCGAGGCTCGGCGCGGGACGCCCTTTCTGCGCTCGACCAGGTGGTGGCGTCAGGCGTCGTGGACGACGACCGTCCCCTGCTGCGCGAGCTGCTTGTCGCACTGGTGGACCGTGACACGACCCGTGCACTGCAGGTCGTCGAAAGCGCACTCGTCTCGGGCCGCGACGCGCCACGGATCGCCAGCGAGCTCCTCGAGGAACTGCGGGGCGAGTTCCTGACCGCCGTTGCTCCCGGTTTGTCCCGCGAAGGTGAGCCGCCGGCGACTGAGGCGTCCGTGCCCGAATTGCCCCTGCTCGGTCCGGCTCGGAGCGTGCGGGCGATGGAGGTGCTGGGAACTGCGCTCGTGGCGATGAGAGACGCCCTAGACGCCCGGATCACCCTCGAGGTTGCCATCGTGCGCCTCAGCCACCCGGAGGTCGACGACGATCCGAGTGCACTGATCGAACGGATTGAGCGCCTCGAACGCCGCATCCAGAACCTCACCGTGCCGATCGCTGCGTCTCCTCCACCACCACCACCACCACCTCCTCCTCCTCCGGCCGCGTCGACTCCGAAGCCAGCACCCCCTGACGCCCGCGCCCTTGAGCCTCACGAGCAGGCTCTGAGCGCTCACGACCAACTGGAGCTGCAGCCGACACTCGGTGCTTTCGGGGTATCCGCCTCCCCGGCTGACGCGAGTCAAAGCGTCTATTCCGGCGTTGTGAGCACAGGCTCGGCCATCTCGCAGCCACCGGTGAGCGACGGTCCCCCCGCAGCGCAGGCACCGGAGAGCAACTTGCCTCCACCCAGCCGGGATGAGCTCGTGGCTGCGTGGGGCGACCATGTGCTCAGCCAGTTGCGTCCCCGAGTCCGCGCCGTGTTCGCGGTGGGCCGGTTCCTCGCGAACGACGGTGCCACCGCCGTTCTGGCGCTGCCGAATTCGGCGCACGTCGAGCGGGCGGGCTTCGACTGCGAGGAAGTCGCGCAAGCCCTGAGCCGGCATTTTGGTCGTCCCGTTCAGTTGCGGCTAGTCGCAGAGACCAATCTCGGGACCTCGCACTCGGCTCCGGTCTCGACCACCAGTGGTCCGCGGGAAGCCCCGGAGTCCATGGACGAGGCCCACAGCCTCTCGGCTTCATCGCCCACGGTGACGACGCCAAAGCGGGGTGAAGCCGCGGCGCGTCCCCCCCGCTCGTCGTCGGCATCGGGTGCCTCGGGCCGAGACGTCTCTGTCCGCAACGCGCTTGCAGGCAGTGGTACCAATGACATTGAGGACGAGATGCTCGACCCCGACGACGTCGATCCGAACGCCGAAAGCGTTGCCGGTGACACGCTCTCGTGGGCGCAAGACCGACTCATGGAGGCGTTTCCCGGGGCAGAGGAGGTCTGATGGCCGAAGATGATTCGTCTCCGGACGGTGGGCTGGGCGACTTGTTCTCCCGGCTCGAGGAAGCCCGGGCCGACCTCGAGGCACAGGAACAAGCGATACAGGCGGCGAGCGTAGAGGGCCACGCTGCCGGCGGGGCCGTCGTCATACGGCTGACCGGGTCGCTCGAGCCCGAGTCCGTGCACATCGACCCTTCGATAATCGACCCCTCGGACCCGGCGCTTCTCGAGGACGCCGTGCTCGCGGCGCTTCACGACGCGCTCGGCAAGATCGTCGAGCTCAGGTCTTTGGTGCAGATGCCGGCGGATCCCGCCTTCGGGGACGGGCTCGACCTCGGCGGCCCCGTCGGCAATCTCGATCTCGGCGCACTGCTCGGTGTCGATCTCGAGGGGCTGATGGGCAACCTCGGGATCGGTATGGACCTGCTTGGCCTCGCCGGCCTCGACGAAGAGGACGACGAGGACTCCGAAGACCAGGTCGACGACTCAGTCGACGACGATCCGCAGGCCTGACCGGCCAGTGTTCGCCGGGCCGATACAAGAGCTGGTCGACGAGCTCGGGCGCCTGCCCGGTGTCGGGCCGCGCTCGGCTCAACGCATCGCGTTCTACGTGCTCGAGGCGGACCGGGACAGCGCCCTCCGCCTCGCCCAGGCGATCGTGGAGGTGAAGGACCGCATCCGGCTCTGCGAGCGCTGTTTCAATGTCGCGGAGACCGAGCTGTGCACTATCTGTTCCGACCCGCGTCGCGACCGGACCATCATCTGCGTCGTCGAGGACCCGCGCGACATTGTCGCCGTAGAGCGAACTCGCGAATTCCACGGCACCTATCACGTGCTCGGAGGTGCGCTCAGCCCGATCGACGGGGTCGGCCCCGAACAGCTACGCGTACGGCCGCTGCTTGTGAGGCTCGGAGTGGAGGGCGTGGCCGAGGTGATCTTGTGCACGAACCCCAACCTCGAAGGAGAGGCGACCGCGATGTACCTCGCGCGCCTGTTGTTGCCGATCGGGGTGAAGGTGACACGCATAGCGAGCGGGCTGCCTGTCGGCGGGGACCTCGAGTATGCCGACGAGCTCACCCTCGGGCGCGCCCTCGAGGGTCGGCGGGAGGTCAACGGCTGAGCTCCTGCCGCCAGGAGACCATCTCGAGGGACGAGTGCCGGCCGGCGTTAGCGCCTTCGCGGCAGCGCGTCGTCGAGGACAAGACCACCGTTTTCAGGAGGTTGGGCCAGTGGAAGCGAATCGATCCGAGCCACAGACGATGACCGAGATCGACCATGTCGCGATTGCCGTGCGTGATCTAGACGCGGCCATCGAGTGGTACGGCTCGGCTCTCGGTGCCCGGATCGCCCACCGCGAGCGGGTAGAACGCGATGGAGTCGAGGAAGCGTTGCTTTGCGTCGCCGAGTCCTACATACAGCTTCTCTGCCCTACTGCCGCCAGCTCCCCGGTGGCGCGATTCCTGGAGCGCAAAGGAGAAGGCATCCACCATGTCGGCTACCGGGTGGCCGATTGTGCCGCGGCACTGGACAGGATGCGAGCCGCAGGCGCTCAGCTGATCGATGCATCGCCCAGGGCCGGGTCGCGGGGCACGACCGTAGCCTTCGTCCATCCTCGCAGCGCCTTCGGCACGCTCATCGAGCTCGTTCAGGAGTAGCCCGGAGCGGGGTTCCCCAGTGGGCTCAACCCTCCCGGAACTGGCGGTAGAGCTCCAGCAGACCCTGCCTAGTCTCCGGCGCGAGATCCTCGGGCTGGACCACCCCAAGGATTCTGATCGTCGCACGGACCTGTCGCACGTACTCTTCGCAGCCGTCGCAGGCTTCCAGGTGCACCTCGAAACGTCGTGTGTCACGCGGCGACAGCGCGCCCTCGAGATAATCGGTCACGAGCTCGACGGCCTCTCGGCAGACGATGTCCCGACGGAGCGCATGCAGCTTCATTGCTTGGCCAACTCGTCTTCGAAGCGGGCACGTATTCGGCTGCGCCCGCGGTGCAACAGGACCCGCTGGTTGGCCTCGCTGATCTGGAGCACGTCACATACTTCCTTACTTGACAGTCCGTCCAAGTCACGAAGCGTTACGACGGCACGCTGACTTTCGGGCAGGTCGGAGATCGCGGCTCGCACCCGGTCGACCAGGGGCCCGCTCGAGAGCCGGTCGATGATCTCGTCGGACCAGTGGCTCGGCGGGACCGACCACGCCCCCCCGGCGTCGAAGCGTCGTCTGTCGACAGAGGTCTCGTCAGAGACGTTCACAGGCGTGGTGCGCTGTTCACGGACGCCTGTTGACCGAGCCCGGTTCGCGAGGATGCGGAAGATCCAGGTCTTGAGCGAGGATCGGCCCTCGAAGCGGTTGATGCCCTTCAGAACGGCGACCCAGGTGTCCTGCGTGACCTCCTCCGCGACCGCCCAGCTCGAGACGAAGGCCTGAGCCAGGCGCACCATTGACGGGTGGTACGCGTCGACGACTTCTATGAACGCGGATTCGTCGCCCGAGCGCAGTCGGCGCACCAGGTCGTCATCGCTCACGCCCCGCAGCGTATGGCGTGCGGCCCACGGGTGTCTCGCGGCGGGTCGAGTCCCAAGTGGCGGGCCGCGCGGAAGTGATCAGAGCGCCCCGACGACCGGTAGCCTTCGCACGATGACCGAGCACCCCACCGTTGACCGTTCGATGGGCACCCGTCTCGCCGGACTCGAGGCCCGGCGAGATGAGGCGATCAACGCGGGATCGCAGCGTTCGGTCAAGGCGCACAAGGCAAAGGGCAAGATGACCGCCCGCGAACGGATCGACTACCTGCTCGACGAGGGCTCGTTCCAGGAGATGGACCTGCTCGTGCGGCACCGCTCGCACGGCATGGGTCTCGAGCGTTCCCGTCCTTACACCGACGGGGTCGTCACGGGCTTCGGGCTCATCGACGGACGGCGTGTCTGTGTGTTCAGCCAGGACTTCACCGTGTTCGGGGGCGCACTTGGCGAAGCGCACGCCGAGAAGATCCACAAGGTCATGGACCTTGCGCTCTCTGTGGGAGTGCCGATCATCGGCCTCGACGATTCCGGTGGGGCACGCATCCAGGAGGGCGTCGTATCCCTGCACAGCTATGGCGGGATCTTCTCCCGGAACGTGCGCGCCTCGGGGGTTGTGCCACAGATCAGCGTCATTCTCGGGCCGTGTGCCGGTGGCGCCGTCTACTCCCCGGCGATGACGGACTTCATCTTCATGGTGCACGAGACGAGCCACATGTTCATCACCGGGCCCGACGTTGTGAAGACCGTCACCGGAGAGGACGTGACTCTCGAGCAGCTCGGCGGAGCGATGAGCCACGCGACGCGCTCGGGTGTCGCCACTTTCGTAGCGCAGAACGAGAAGGCATGCCTCGACGAGGTCAGGTATCTGCTGTCGTTCCTCCCTTCGAACAACCTCGAGGCTCCGCCGGACCTCGAAGAGCCCGACGACTTGGACGCACAGGTCATCGAGCTGCGTGACATGGTCCCCGACAGCCCCAACCAGCCCTATGACATGAGGCGAGTGATTACAGCAGTCGTCGACGGTGGCGAGTACCTCGAGTACTTCCCCCGTTGGGCGATGAATCTCACTTGCGGCTTCGCCCGGATCGCGGGTCGCACGGTCGGGATCGTGGGCAACGAGCCGAGCGTGCTCGCTGGCGTGCTGGACATCGCCTCGTCGGAAAAGGGTGCCCGGTTCGTGCGGACCTGTGACGCTTTCAACATCCCGCTCGTGACTTTCGTCGATGTCCCGGGATTCATGCCGGGAACCGACCAGGAGTACGGTGGCATCATTCGTCATGGCGCGAAGCTCCTCTATGCATACTGCGAGGCGACCGTGCCTCGGATGCAGGTGATCGTCCGCAAGGCCTACGGCGGCGCCTACATCGTCATGGACTCCAAATCCATCGGTGCGGACTTCGCTTACGCGTGGCCGTCGGCCGAGCTCGCGGTCATGGGCCCGCAGGGTGCGGTCGAGATCGTCTACCGGCGCGAGCTCGTGGACTCGTCGGACCCTGCTGCTCGGCGCGCCGAGCTCGTCGACGACTACATCGAGCGCTACGCGAACCCTTATGTCGCCGCCGAGCGCGGATACGTCGACGCCGTGATCGACCCGGCCGACACCCGACGCGTCCTGATCCGCGCCCTTCAGCTGCTCGCCTCAAAGCGGGAGGAACTGCCCAAGCGCAAACACGGGAACGTGCCGCTTTGAGCATCACCGATCGGCCACGTTTTTCGATTCCGGCTCGGCCGCTCGCTGCTCCTTCGCAGCTGGCAGAGGTCATCGCCGCGGCGGTGGCAGCGTGCTGGCCAAAGGGCACCGGTCAGGACGATCCGCGAACCGCAGGCCTCGAGTCCTCGGGGGACGGGTCGCAGTACGTATGGCGTTTCTCGGGGCGTTGGTGGCAGGCTCCCGCGGCTCGAGGCGGGGCGCGCTCGGGTGCTCAAGTCGGGTGGCGATGACGACGGCTCCGGAAGTCTGGGACCTCACTACAGTCGCCGAGGACGAGGTCGTCTTCCATCTCCACTCACCCGAGACGGTCGGGAACGCCGGTATGGCCGCCAGTTGGTCGGGGCCGGGTTACGAAGTCATCACAGGTCTTAAGCCAGGGACGTCCCTGTTGCGCCATGGGATCGCCGCCCGCACGCTCGAGCGGCCTCCGGGCGAGCTTCTCTGCAGGTTCGCGACGGTCAACGACCTTCACCTCGGCGAGACCGGGTGCGGCAAGATTGCCGACGTGGCCGACACCGTCGGTTACCTCACCGCTGCCGGCATGGATGCCAAAGGCATGGCGGACGCGAAGGGCAATCTGCAGGTCCTGTTCGACAAGCTCGGTCCCGCCGTCGAGCTCTCGTCACCGTCGGGCGCCTTGCCATATCCGGAGCTGATGAGCCGCGCCGCGGTCACCGAGATCGCCGCCATCGAACCTGCCGCGGTCGTAGTCAAGGGCGACCTCACCGCGTCGGGCCTTGTTGTGGAGTACGACGCCTTCCTCCAGTGCTACCTCGGCACCTTCGGCGACAGGCTCCTGCACGTGCGCGGGAACCACGATGCCTTCTCGGGCCGCCACTATGCGTCCGAGCCCTGCCAGGAGATGGCCTTGCCCGGTGTCACGCTCGCCTTGTTGGACACGGTCATCGAGGGGAGGGACTCGGGCCAGGTCCGCCGTGAGCAGCTGGAGTGGCTCGACGAGCTCGGAGCCCGCGCGGACCAACAGGTGCTCGTATTCGGCCATCACCACTGCTGGAAACCGGGTTCTTTGAACCGCGCACCGGACTACTTCGGCATCAACCCGAGCGACTCCGAGCGCCTCGTCGAGGTCATAGCGAGACGTCCCGCCATCTGTGGGTACTTTGCCGGGCACACGCACCGCAACCGCGTGCGGAGGTTCACCGAGACCGGCGAGGTCCCCTTCGCCGAGGTCGCGTGCGTCAAGGACTTCCCGGGAAGTTGGGCCGAGTACAGGGTCTTCGAGGGTGGGATCCTGCAGGTTCACCGCAGGTTGTCCTCGTCCGCCGCGCTCGCCTGGTCCGAGCGCTGCCGCGGGCTGTTCTGGGGGATGTATCCCTCTTACGCGTTCGGGAGGCTGGAGGACCGCTGTTTTTCGATCCTGCCTCGCAGTTCCGCGAACTGAGCCCGCACGGTCCTCAGCGAAACCGGGCGCCCGTAGCTCGCCCTCCGGGGTCGCTTTGCCCGGTTCCTGGCCTTAGCGGCTCTTCGGTGCCACGTACCTGATCCCAGCGGTGACGCCGTGGCGGATGTGGAACTGGCTTGCGACGAGGTCCTTCTGACACCTCCGACCGCTCAGCGGCCCGCCAAAGCGAGCGCGCGGTCGAGGTCCTCGAGCAGGTCGCCCACGTTCTCGAGCCCCACGGACAAGCGGATGAGCGAGGGATCGACTTCCAGCTCGGATCCGGCCGTCGAGGCGTGGGTCATCCTGGCAGGGAGCTCGATCAGCGACTCGACTGCCCCGAGGGACTCGGCCAGGGTGAACAGCCTTGTGCCCGCGGCCACCTTGAGCGCTGCCCTCTCACCCCCTCGCAGCGTGAAGGACACCATCGCGCCGAAGTCGCGCATCTGAACTGCTGCGAGCTGGTGCCCCGGGTGGTGGGCAAGTCCCGGATAGTAGACGTCCTCGACCGCCGCGTGGGCGAGCAGATGAGCCGCCACCGTGGCCGCGTTGGCGCACTGACGCTCGAGGCGGACCGCGAGGGTCTTGAGCCCACGCTGCACGAGGTAGCAGTCGAAGGGGCTCGGCACCGCCCCGGCCGAGTTCTGGACGAAACCGAGGTGGGTAGCTAGATCCACGTCGTTGGTGGCGACAAACCCGCCTACGACATCGGAGTGGCCGCCCAGGTACTTCGTCGAGGAGTGCACGACCGCGTCGGCACCCAGTTCGAGCGGCTGCTGAAGGTAGGGCGTGGCGAAGGTGTTGTCGACGATGCAGCGGGCCCCGTGGGCGTGGGCGACCGCGGCGACGGCCGCGATGTCGATGATGTTGAGCTTGGGATTGCTCGGCGTCTCGAGCCACACCAGGCGTGTCTCGTCGCGCCACGCGGCCGCCAAGGCGTCGGGGCTCTGCAGCTCGACGGGAGAGAACGCGACGCCCGAGCGCGCGTAGAGGGTGGAGACGAGCCGGTAGGTGCCGCCGTAGGCGTCGTCGGGGATCACCAGGTGGTCGCCCGGCATCAGCAGGCGTAGGACGGCGTCTCCGGCAGCCATGCCGCTCGCGAACGCGAAGCCGTGACTCGCCCCCTCGAGCGACGCGATCGTCGTCTCGAGCGAGACCCGCGTGGGATTTCGCGTGCGCCCGTAGTCGTAGCCCTTGTGCTTGCCCACCGCCTCCTGGGCGAAGGTCGAGGCGAGGTGGATCGGCGTGACGACCGCTCCCGTGAGCGGATCGGGGTCCTGGCCGGCGTGGATCGCGCGGGTGGCGAAGCCGGGTCGCTCTGGCGTCTGATCATTGGACGAACTCATCGAGCCTCCCTCGACGCACCGGCCTGAGCCAGGAACGCAAGTGCATCGGACCGGGTGACGACTCCGATCGGATGACCGTTGTCGAGGACTGTCACCGCCGGCGACATCTCCAGGCGCTGAAGGGCGATCTCAACCGTCTCGCCGATTCCCACCGATGGGAGCGGCAGGCCCATGATCTCCGCCACCGTCCGCTCGAGGATCTCCGGGTCGCGCAGCGCTCGTTGCATGAGGTCGCGCTCGCGGACGGCGCCTACCACCTCGGCCTCGGCGAGCGGGGGCTCGGCCTGGATGACCGCTACCTGAGAGACGTCGTACTCGGCCATGACCGCGATCGCCTGCCGGACTGTCTCACCCGGGTGCAAATGGATCATGCCGGGCAGGCGGCCGCCCTTGTGCTGGAGCAGGTCGGCCACGGTGTGCCCGCTCGTCTTTAGGAAACCGTGATCGGCCATCCACTCGTCGTTGTACAACTTGGACAGGTACCCCCGTCCCGAATCGGGGACCAGTACGATGACGACGTCGTCGCGGCGCAGCTCGGGCGCGAGTTGCAACGCCGCCCAGACCGCCGTGCCGGTCGAACCTCCTGCGAGGATCCCTTCGTCGACCGCGAGACGCCGGGCGGTGAGGAACGAGTCGGTGTCACTCACCATGACGACACGGTCGACCAGCCTCGGGTCGTAGGTCGTCGGCCAGAAATCCTCGCCGATCCCCTCCACTAGATAAGGCCTTCCCGAGCCCCCCGAGTAGACCGAGCCTTCGGGATCGGCGCCCACGATCTGAACGTCGGGATTCTGCGACTTCAAGTAGCGGGCGATCCCGCATATGGTCCCGCCGGTGCCGATGCCGGCGACGAAATGGCTGACCCTTCCGGCGCTCTGGCGCCAGATCTCCGGCCCTGTCGTGGCGAAGTGGGAAGCCGGGTTCTCGAGGTTGTGGTACTGGTCAGGGTGGAAGGCGCCGGGAATCTCGTCGGTTAGCCGTGCTGTCACCGAGTAGTACGAGTCCGGGTGGTCCGGCGCGACCGCGGTCGGGCAGAGGACCACCTCGGCGCCATACGCGCGCAGCAGCGCGACCTTCTCGGCAGCCATCTTGTCGGGCATGACGAACACGCAGCGGTAGTGACGCCGGGCCGCGACGATCGCGAGGCCGACTCCGGTGTTGCCGGAAGTGCCCTCGACGATGGTCGAGCCGGGACCGAGCAGGCCCGCTTGTTCTGCGGCTTGGATCATCGCCATGGCCGGGCGGTCCTTGACACTACCGCCGGGATTGAGGATCTCGAGCTTTGCGACGAGCGGGCACGGAAGGTCCCGGCCCATGCGGTCGAGGCGCACCATCGGCGTGTTGCCGACGAGATCGAGGAGGGAGTCGGCCACCTCCATCTTCGGCCCACGATCGGTCAGGGGCACCACCTCGACGCCGGAGAGGTCCGACCTCGATGACACGTCCTCGTCGGTATGAAGCTCCGTAGGGAGCCCGGCCTTGCGCAGCTTCGCGGCCACCGGGGCGGCTCCCGGGCCGAATACGGCCACGTGGCGGGGGATCCGCGCCCGGATCTCGGCGATCAGGGCGGGCGCGACCTCGGCGACAGGGACCGTGAGAATGTGGTGCGCCTTGGCGGCTAGGTGCTCGGGCGGTTGATCAGTTCCGACTACGACGAGCAGATCCATGGCGACATGTTGGCCCACCGACGCGTTCTTTGCATAGAGATAGTCGAATTTGATTCGTCCGTGGCACTCCCGGCGCCCGCGACGATCGAACAAGTGTTCGGATAACATGACAGTCCATGCAGCCGGTGAGGGGGGCCACCGTCGGCCTCGAAGACGACGAGGCGCTCCGCGGCTTTCATCCCGCGGTCGCCGAATGGTTCCGCAGGCGTTACCCGAACGGGCCCACCCCGGCGCAGGCGGAAGGCTGGGCGGCCATCGCCTCGGGCCTCGACACCCTGATCGCCGCCCCTACCGGGTCGGGCAAGACCCTGGCCGCGTTCTTGGTGGCGATAGATCGCTGCTACAAGGCGGCCGAGTCCGCAGGTGCCGGCGGAGGGACAGATGTCGTGTATGTCTCGCCTTTGCGAGCCCTCACCGTCGATGTGAGCGAGAACCTGCGAAAGCCCCTCGCCGAGATCGGCGAGGTCGCTGTCGAGCTCGGCTTTGAGCCGCCGAAGGTGCAAGTGGCGGTCCGCAACGGCGACACGCCTGCCTCCGAGCGTTCGGCGATGTTGCGCAACCGCCCTGAGATCGTCGTCACGACACCCGAGTCGTTCTATCTCCTGCTGACCTCGGCGCGGGGTAGGGAGATGCTCTCGAGCGTGAGGACCGTGATCGTCGACGAGATCCACGCGCTGGCCCGCGATAAGCGCGGTTCGCACCTCGCGCTCAGCCTGGAACGACTGGATCGCCTGGTCACGGGGGAGAACAGGCCGGTCCGGATCGGGCTCTCCGCGACGCAGCGGCCGATAGCGACCATTGCCCGTCTGTTGGTGGGCGCCGGTGAGGACCGGACGCTGCCCGGTGGCGAGCCACGTTGCATAGTCGTCGACGTCGGCCATCGACGCCGGCTGGACGTCGCCATCGAGCTCCCCGATGACGAGCTCGGCGCCGTGTCGACACTCGATCAGATGGCGTCGGTGCTGGATCAGATCGCGGCCCACATCGACCAGCACCGGACGACCCTTGTGTTCGTCAACACCCGGCGGATGGCAGAGCGGGTCGCTCACCAGCTTGCCGAGCGTCTCGGGGAAGACAGCGTCCAGGCCCACCACGCGAGCCTGTCCATGGACCGCCGCCTCCGGGTGGAGGCGCGCCTGCGTGCCGGGCAGCTCCGCGCCGTCGTGGCGACGGCTTCACTCGAGCTCGGCATAGACGTCGGCCCTGTGGAGCTCGTGTGCCAGCTCGGATCGCCCCGGAGCATCGCCACCTTTCTCCAGCGTGTCGGTCGGGCCCAGCACCATGTCGGAGGCGTTCCGATGGGCCGGCTCTACCCGCTCACGCGCGACGAGCTGGTGGAGTGCACGGCGCTGCTCGCCTCGGTCCGCTCCGGAGGTCTCGACGCGGTCGTGCCGCCTGTCGCGCCGCTGGACGTCCTTGCCCAGCAGCTGGTGGCGGAGTGCGCCGCCTCCGATCCCGAGGGCTGTAGAGAAGAGGAGCTGTTGGCGCTCGCCCGCCGGGCAGCCCCCTACAGCGCGCTCGGTGCCGATGACTTCGAGGCTATCGTCGAGCTCGTCAGCGAGGGCGTCGTCACCGGACGGGGCCGGCGTGGGGCACACCTGCACCGCGATCGCGTGAACGGTGTGCTCCGCCCGCGACGCGGTGCCCGTCTCACAGCTGTGACATCGGGAGGTGCCATCCCGGACGTGGCCGACTTCCGTGTCGTCCTTGAGCCGGAAGAGACTCTCGTCGGCACGGTCAACGAGGACTGGGCGATCGAGTCGATGGCGGGCGACGTGTTCCTCTTGGGCAGCGCGTCCTGGCGGATCCGACGCGTCGAGCCGGGCACGGTCCGGGTGGTCGATGCGGAAGGGGCCTCGCCGACCGTCCCGTTCTGGCTCGGTGAGGCCCCCGCGCGAACCGCCGAGCTCTCCCAGGCAGTTTCCGATCTGCGCGGCTCGGTCTCCGAGGCCCTCAGCGACGGCGCGGCGGAGGGCACCGCCAAAGGCCGAGAGCGGGCCGTCGAGATCGTGGAGGCCCTCGCCGGGATCGAGCGTGCGGTCGCGGAACAGGTCGTCTCCTACCTAGCCGCCGGCTACGTCGAGCTCGGCGCGCTGCCGACGACGGAACGCTTCGTGATCGAGCGGTTCTTCGACGACACCGGCGGGATGCAGCTCGTCGTTCATTCGCCCCGCGGGGCCAGGGTGAACCGTGCGCTCGGGCTGGCGCTGCGCAAACGCTTCTGCAGGACCTTCGATTTCGAGTTGCAAGCAGCCGCGAGCGACGACGCAGTTGTTCTTTCCCTCGGGCCGCAGCACTCTTTCCCACTGGAGGAGGTTCTCGGCTTCCTCTCGCCTGGGACCGTCCGGGACACCTTGATCCAGGCTGTCCTCCCGACGCCGATGTTCGCGTCCCGCTGGCGCTGGAACCTGACCCGTTCTCTCGTCTCGCCGCGCTATCGCGGGAGCCGTCGGGTCCCGCCCGCCATCGGGCGCATGGAGGCAGACGACTTGATGGCCGCGATTTTCCCGGCCCTGGCCGCATGCCAGGAGAACGTCTCCGGGCCGATCGAGATCCCCGATCATCCAATAGTGCGTCAGACCCTCCACGACTGCTGCACCGAGGCAATGGACCTCGCGGGCCTGACCGAGGTGCTCACGAGAGTCCGGTCGGGCGAGGTGCGGGCACATTGTGTGGACACCGTGGTCCCGTCGGTGCTGGCAGAGGAGATCTTGAACGGGCGTCCCTACACCTTCCTCGACGACGCACCCCTCGAGGAACGTAGGACTCGGGCGGTGACGACACGTAGGGGGCTTCCGCTCGACACCCACGATCTCGCCGCGCTCGAACCCGCGGTCGTGGCGAAGATCGTCGAACAGGCGCAGCCCGAGCTGCGCAACGCCGAGGAGCTGCACGACATGCTCTGCTCGTTGGTGCTCGCTGCACCGCGGCGCGAGTGGGGCGAATGGATGGACACGCTCGCACAGAGCGGTCGGACCATGGAAGTCGAGCTCCCCGTCGCCGGCCCGCGGTGGGTGGCCACCGAGTGCCGCGAGCTCGCCACCGAGCTCGTAGGTGCAGCCCGCTTCGAACCGGACCATCGGCTCGAGCGCCCGCCGACACAATCGGTTCCCTGTTCCCGGGGCGATGCGCTGGTTGTCGCTGCGCGCGGCCATCTCGGAATGCTCGGGCCGGTCACCCTCGAGGAGCTGTCGGCGTCGATCGGCACTGGAACCGTGGGAGAGCTCCGTTCGGCAGTTGCCCGCCTGGAAGCGGAGGGCTCCGTCCTTCGCTGCCGTGTCGTCGTGGGCGCTCATCTGGCGGGGGCTGTTCCCGCCGAGCGGTTCTGCTCTAGACACCTGCTCGCGCGCATTCACGCTGCGATGCGCGACGGCTCACGACGCCTGGCGGAGGCGGTGAGTGCCCAGCAGTTCATGCGCTTCCTCCTGTCCTGGCAGCACGTCGGCCCTGGGCACCGCCTGCTCGGCTCCGGCGGCGTCGTCGAGGTGATCGAGCAACTGCAGGGATACGAGGCGGCTGTAGAGGCGTGGGAATCGGCCATCCTTCCGGTCCGGGTCGCCGGCTATCAAGCCGCCCTCCTTGACGAGTGGTGCGCGCGAGGTGAGCTTGCCTTCGGCCGGCTCGGCCTCAGGGCCACGGACCGGCTGGCCGGCCCGCCCCGCCGGGGCGGGGCGACGCCCTCGCCGGCGACTCCGATCAGCCTGTACAGACGCGAGGACCTCGCGTGGCTCCTCGCCGCGAGCCGGGCCGGGGTGGCGCCGGACCCGCCGAGTGTCGGTGCCGCGTTGGACGTGGTTGAGGCGCTCCGGGGCTACGGCGCCCTGTTCGTCACCGACCTGTGTCAGCTGACCGGCCGTATGCCAGGCGAGGTCGTCGAAGCGCTCTGGGACGGGATGGCCCGCGGGCTTCTCACAGCGGATGGCTTCCAGGCTGTCCGGGCACTGTTGAGCGGGCGCGGAGGAAGGACGCGGGCCAACTCGTTTCCGGCGCGCAGCTCGCCGTTGCAGGCGGGCCGGTCAAGGCCTGGACTTCCCCGCCCGGGCCGCAACCGCCTGCGCGTCCGGCCCGCCGTCTCGGGCGGCAGGTGGTCCTTGCTAGGAGACGGACTCGGCTCCGGCGCGTTGGCGGGGAGTGATCCCGCCGGTGTCACCCGAGGCGCTGGGACCGATCAGGACAAAGCGGACCTGGATCCCGACGAACTGGCCGAAGCTGTCGCGGGCCAGCTGCTCTCGCGCTGGGGGGTGGTCTTCCGCGACCTGTTGGGACGGGAGTCTCTCGCCATCGCCTGGAGGGACGTTCTCTGGGCCTTGCGGCGCCTGGAGGCGCGCGGTGTCGTGCTCGGAGGCCGACACGTCGCGGGCTTCGCGGGTGAGCAGTTCGCGCTGCCGGAAGCAGCCGAGCAGCTGCGGGCGGTCGCCAGGAGCGCCCTCGACGGCGTCACGGTGGAGCTGTCGGCGACGGACCCGCTCAATCTGACCGGCGTCATCCTGCCGGGGCCGCGGATCCCGGCCCAGCACGCGCGGACCATAACGCTCACGGACGGCGTGCTCGCTCGGTTCGGGGCAGAGGACACCGGCCCTGAGTCGGCGGTCACGCACCAAGATGCCGCACCGGGCTGAAACCTGGCCTGCCACAAGGCGGGACAGTGTGCCTTCGGGCCTGGTTTCCGCCTCAGTGCCTCGATATGGTGGCGCGTCCGCCCCGCGTCAAGACGTGGACGGGACCGTACATGCCGCGGACCGCTCTGCCTGGCTGGGCTCGGCGAGCGGGGTGATGACCGGGGGCTTCAACGGTCCGTAGAGCTTCGCGACGCCGGGCGACGTGTCGAATGCCGACAGCTTCTTAAGGCTCGGTGTGCCCGCGAGCGCGCTCTTCAAGAAGGCGGCCGTGAGCCTCTCGACTGTCGGCGCAGCCGGGCCCACACCGACGTACGGGGAGAAATGGTGTGCTCCGGAAAGCTCCAGGAAGAAGCCACCGCCGGCGTCGTGGAACAGCGTGCCGGCTTCCTGGGGCAAGTTGCAGCCGTCGACGGCACTCTGCACGAAGAGCACCGCTGGCGCTTCGGCTGGTGGTGCGTAGGTGCCCGACAGCTCCGATCCCGAAAGGACAACGACGCCGAAGGGACGCGATGGCATCGCTTCATAGGTCGCCGCGTACTTCTCGGCGTAGACCAGGGCAGCGACGGCCTGGGCTCCGTCGGAGTGACCGGCAAGGGCGATCTTGCCCGGTTCGGCGAGGCCCTTCAGCCACGCGGCACCGCTCGAGGCGGCACCGCTGGCAGCAGACTCGACCTCGCCTGTCACGTACGCGATGTCGTAGGGCTCGTTCACGACGTCGGACTCGGCGAGCTCGCTCTGAGTGACGGTGCGAGGCACGAGGGAGTTGATCTTGTTCGCGTTCTCGTCCGGGAACAGCGGAGCCACGACGACGAAGCCGCCCATCACCCACGAGGACAGAAGAGGCTTGTAGGTGGCAGGCAGGGTGTCGAACCCGTGTGCGAAGACGATGACAGGGAACGGGCCGCCGCGATAGTCGGGTTCAAGGTCAGTGGCCGGCGTCTTCATCGAACCGCCGATCGCGGGGTAGAAGATCTCGGTGACGAGCGTCCGGGGACCGGCGCTGCCCCCCGGAGCGGGGTTGACCACCAGCCCGGCGTTCGGGTCGGTGTCGGTCCAGGTGACCGTCTTAAGGCCGATCCCGGTTGGTCTAAGGCGCGGGAGGGTTGTCGTCGTGCTCGTGGTCGGTCCCTGGCTGGTCGGCCCCCCGCCTTCGATGAGCGAGACGATCCCGAACAGCAGTGCGGCTGTCACGACGGCCGTCAGCGCCACGCCAACGCGCCGGCGCCGGTAGACCGCTGGGTCGAGGCGCCGGGTCCTTGGTCGCCGGCTCGATCCATAAGCACCGCTCACCTGCGGAAATCTACAGTGCCGGACGCCTCTTCGCTCCGCAGCCGGGTTGTCGCAACTGGTATGGCGCGCCATATCGTGTTGTCCCGCGATGGATGCGATGGTCGCTTTGTGGTGTTGTCCCTGACATGCCGGAGACCATCAGATGACAAGCGGCCGGTTGGACCGGTCTCAAGGCGACGCCGCACCCGGGAGACTCGGCATCACGGCTGTCCAATCCGCAGGACGCTCCCGGCCGTACTCCTTGTGATGCGACGAACGCGGGAGCCGGCCACTCGGGTGTCCGACGAGTCGTTGCTCGCCGGCATGGCACAGGGCGACGAGCGGGCCGGGCTCGCGTTCGTGAGGAGGTATCAGGCAAGAGTGTTCGGACTCGCGATGGGCATGGTCTCCGACGCGGCCCTCGCCGAGGACATCGCACAAGAAGCCCTGCTGCGAGCTTGGCGGCATGCGCCGGTTTACGATTCGCGCCGCGGCGCGGTCTCCACCTGGGTGCTCACTATCACACGCAACCTCACCATCGACGCCTTGCGCATGCGCCGGGCGGTCCCGACCGACCCTGACGATCTCGTCAACCTCGGCCTCGCGAGCAGTGAGGTGTCGCCGGAGACCGCCGCATTGAGCGCGGACGCCGCACGCGGGCTTCGTCTCGCGCTGGCGGCCCTGCGTGCCGAGCAACGACGGGCGCTCGTGCTCGCTTACTTCTACGGAATGACAGCTGCCGAGATCAGCGAGAGGGAAGCGATACCACTCGGAACCGCCAAGACGCGGATCCGCGCGGGACTCACCAAGCTCCGCGAAACGATGACCAGCGAAGGGAGCCGTCAATGAGCGACGACGCGCGTTCCGGACCCGAATGCGGCCGGTACGTCGACGAGATCGCGGAGCTCGCGCTCGGGATCTCGACAGGAAGAGAACGCGCCCAGGCACTTGCCCACCTCGAGGCATGCCCGCGCTGTCACGCCGAGATGGAGCAGCTGTCGCTCACGGCCGACTCGTTGCTCGATGTCGTGCCCGCCATCGAGCCCCCACTCGGTTTCGAGGTGAGACTCATGGGCAGGCTCGGGGCGGGGCGAGCGACCCGACCTGCCGTGCGCCGGCGGTGGTTCGCGCGGCCGGCCTCCTTGGCGCTCGTGTGTGCGGTGATGATCGTCGCTGTCGGCGCAGGTGTCGGTACCGGGTGGCTCGTGCGGGGCGGCCAGGCACCACCGGCAGTCCGGTCCGCGTTCGGCACCGAGCCCGGAGGACACGTCGAGTCGGCATCGCTTCTGGCCGCGGGCCGAAGGATCGGAGACGTCACGGTCTACGCGGGCCACACGACGTGGCTGTTCATGAGCCTCGACGACGGGTCATGGTCAGGTGAGGCGACATGTCAAGTGCGCCTGGCTGGGGGCAAGACCGTGCTCCTTGGCGCCTTCTGGCTGGATAACGGCTATGGGGCCTGGGGAGTCACGCTGGCGCCGGGTACCGGGCACATCCGGTCCGCTTCGGTGTTGAGCGGTGGGGCCGTGCTGGCGATCGCCGAGTTCGCGCCGGGTACGGCGGCCTCCGTTCCGGGAACGGCGTCAGGGACCCGACCCGTGACGCGCGCGGCGCACTGGCAGTAACAGCTGCCGCCTAGTCGTCCTGGCGGTCCTCGTCGACGGACTCGGGATCGTCGAGCATTACCCCGACTTCGATCGCCTCGACGACGTCGAGAGGCAACTGGTCTTCCTCCTGCTCGTCGTCGAAGTCGATCTCGCTGTCGAGTGATACCTCGTCGGCGGCGTCATCGGCGACGAAGGGTTCAGGCTCTTCGACCGCCGGGCTGTTCCCGTATACATCGCTCATCGCAACATCCTGGCAGGTCTATGCGTCGCAAAGTGCGCGTCACGCTACGACATAGGCAAGGCCGAAGTTGCGGACTACTCGGTGCTGCGCAGGGGCCTCAGGCCGGCTTGCCGGTGGTCCCGATCTTCACCGGTGCCTGCTTTGCCTTCTTAGCCGCGCGCTTTTCTTTCAGTGACTTCCCGGGCTTCTTGCCCGAGTCCTTCTGTGGCGACTTGTTGGCCACGTGTCGAGCTCCTTTGACTGCTGTTCATGCCCGCAGCCTTCCGGCTGCGGGCATGAGACTTCAGATCGCGCGGACGCTGCTGGCTTGCATGCCCTTNNCCCTTGGTGGCATTGAACCACTTCACAGTACCTACAGCCATCTCTGGAACTCCTCTTGCTCCACGCACATTAGAGCGGGAGTCCAATGACGGATACCAGCACAGCACTCAGCCTGCGTGGTGGAGACTGGTGCACCGCAATGATACCCCGTTTCCGGCTCACCTTGATCCCGAGGCGATCCGGCAGCTCTACCAGCCGTGCGGAACGCGCTCATGGCCAGGTCCGGCGCGGCGGCCGACGCGCAGCCGAGCAGCCGGAGCGTGCGACCCGGACCGCTCCGTAGCGGTGCCAGCACGCCAGCTTCTGGCATGTCGCGAGACACCGAAATTTCGCGGGTGGGCGAGGGGGGACTTGAACCCCCACGTCCTTGCGGACACAGGAACCTGAATCCTGCGCGTCTGCCAATTCCGCCACTCGCCCGTTGCCGAGACGATAGCCCAGGCAGCTGGGTCACCACAGCAAGCCGGACTTGAGGCCGGCCCCGAGGACTCGTGCCATCAGGCCAGTTCACCCCACAAGTAGTCTTGTTGCACCATGGGATTGCAGCAGTTCGAGCGTCGCCTCGAGCGCCTGGTCGAGGGTGCCTTTGCCAAGGCATTCCGCGGCCAGCTCCAGCCGATCGAGCTCGGCCGGAGGCTCACACGCGAAATGGACCTCCGTCGCGCAATCGGCATCCACGGTTTCATCGTGCCCAACCAGTTCAACATCTTCGTCTCACCTCAGGATTTCGAACGATTCGAGGAGTTCGGCGACGCCTTGGAGCGTGAGCTGATCACCGCCGTGCGCGAGCATGCCGGCCGCGAGGGCTACCAGTTCGTCGGCCCGGTGAAGCTGGACCTTCATCTCGACCCCCAGCTGTCCGTCAGCACCTTCGCCATAGAGAGCGAGATGGTCGAGGGCGAGGACCGGCCGAGCGACTGGCTCGTATTTCCTGACGGGCGCCGCGTCGGGATCGGTTCTCAAGTGGTCACGATCGGGCGCCTGCCCGAGTGCGCGGTCGTCCTCGACGACCCGAACGTCTCGCGTCGTCACGCCCAGGTACGCCGGGAGGGCGACGCCATCTTCGTCGTCGACCTCGGTTCGACCAACGGGACCCGGGTCAACGGCGTCACGGTTCGTGAGCACCGCCTCGTTCCCGGCGACGTGATCTCGGTGGGGACGACTTCTCTCAGGTTCGACCCCTCCTAGGTAACGGCGACCAGATGCCCCACTCGCTCCTGGAGCTGCTCCGGTACTCCTTGCTCGCAGCGATCTGGCTTTTCTTCGTCTACGCGGCTCGCATGGTGTGGGTCGAGGTGCGCCGTTCGCGTGCCGAGCAGGCCCCGGCGCCCGTTGCAGCTCCGGTGGCCGCCGACAAGGCGCTCGTCCTGCGCCTGCGGGTAATCGATCCTCCCCAGCGGCGTGGGCGTGTTTTCGAGCTGGGTGACGAAGTCACCGTCGGTCGTTCGCCCGGCTGTGCGGTTCCACTGGACGACGACACCTTCGCCTCCTCGATCCACGCCCGCGTCTTTACGCGCAGCGGAGAGCTGTGGATCGAGGACCTCGGATCCACCAACGGAACCTTCTTGAACGACGAGCGTCTGGACGTTCCTGCGCGGCTGCGCCGGGGAGACCGCGTGAAGGTCGGCAGCACGATCCTTGAGGTGGCCCGATGAGCCGGATGCGGACCGCGGCCGCGACCGATACCGGTTATCTGCGGGCCAGCAACCAGGACGTCGCTCTCGCGACGAGCGACTTGGCGGCAGTCGCCGACGGGATGGGAGGTCACCTCGGCGGCGAGGTTGCTGCTCGAATTGCAGTCGAGCATCTGCTCGATGCCTACCGCCGGGATCGAACGACAGATGGTCTGATCGCAGCCGTCGTCGCCGCGAACTCGGCTGTGTACAGCCGCAGTAAGTCCGACCGCAACCTTCGGGGGATGGGCACGACTCTGACTGCGGCTGCATTCATGGGCGACAAGCCCGACGGCAAGGCGCAACTTGCCCTCGTGAACGTCGGCGACTCGAGGGGATATCTCCTCGACCGAGCTGAACGGCGTGTCCACAAGCTGACCGAGGATCACAGCGTTGTCGAAGAGATGGTCAGAAGCGGTGAGCTGACCACTGAAGAGGCGGCGGTCCACCCGCACCGGCACATCCTGACGCGTGCGCTCGGGATCGAGCCCAGTATCGAGCCGGACTGCTGGGAGCTCGACCTCGAGCCGGGCAGTCGGCTTCTTCTCTGTAGCGACGGCCTCACCAACGAGCTGGACGAGCAAGAGATCGCGAACGTGCTGTTGGATGAGGCAGACGCCGAGAAGACGGCGAGCGAGCTCGTGCGGCTTGCCCTTTACCGCGGCGGGATCGACAACGTGACAGTCGTCGTGCTCGATGTTCTCTCTGGCGAGGCTCCCGCGGAGACTGACGACGTGGTCGTGATCCCGGTGGTGGCCACGGCTTCACACAGTGGAGGCACGGGCAAGGAGATCGCGCCGATCACCGAGGCGGTCGCGCTCACGCCGCCAGTTGAAGCGACAGCAGCTGCCGAGGCTTACGCCGCCGTCGCGGGGGCCACCGGAGCCGGCGCGACCCGGGAGCCAGACGCTCTGGCCTTTGAGGAGACCGACCCGCCTGCCGCGGTTCAAGAGTCTTTGGCAGTCCCGTTGACGAAGTCGCCTCCTGTCGTACAGGGTGCCCCTTTGTCCGGCGCGGCCCCGAGGGGACCTCACGGCCGGCCGATGGTGCTCGTGCGAAAGGGAAAAGACCGGAGAAGAGAGCACAGGGACAGGATCTTCACGATCAGGGTCGCGCTGTTCGTGCTCGTGTTCGTCGCGGTTCTCGGCAGCACCGCGGGCGTCGTTGTCTGGTTCGACAAGGCATCGTTCTATGTCGGGCTCGACCAGGGTCATGTGACGATCTTCCAGGGACGTCCCGGCGGCTTGCTGTGGTTCAAGCCCTCTGTCGTCGAGCGCACGACGATCACACCGGCCGAGTTGCTGTCCTCGAACGTTGACTACTTGAAGCAGGGAATGGAGGAGAGCTCCTATCAAGCGGCTCTCAACCTCGTGCACAGCCTCGCGCTCGAGCACACGGTGATCGTCCCGAGTGAGTCAACCACGACCACATCGGCACATGCGACAGCGACCACGGTCCCGACAAAGGGGACTGGATGATAAATCGACGGATCCGCTGGCTGGGTTTCGTGCTGTTGGCGTGCTTTGTCGTGCTCTTCCTGCAGTTGAACAACTTCCAGGTCCGGCAGGCCAACTCGCTGGTGCACAACCCGGACAACGAGGCGAATCTGCCCGACCCTTACATGCTCGCGCGAGGCGACATCTACAGTTCTGACGGAGTGGTGCTCGCCATGTCCAAGCCCACCACCGACGGTTACGGCGAGCTGAGGATCTACCCTTCGGCCACAGCCACGCTCTTCGCAGGAATTACGGGTTACGAGTCGGTCGCCGTGAGCAATGCCACGGGGCTCGAGCTCGAGTACAACCAGCTCCTCACCCAGCACAACACTCCCTCGTCGACACTCGGCCAGCTCCTTACACAGCACAAGACGACAGACGACATCACCCTGACGGTGTCGGTCGCGCTCCAGAAGGTTGCCGCGACGGCCCTTGCCGGCGAGACAGGCGCCGTAGTCGCGATCGACCCGCGGAGCGGGGCCATCCTCGCGATGTACGGCAACCCGACGTTCAATCCCAATCTCTTCTCGCTGCACGCCGGCCCGAAGGGCGAGAGCGCCTACAACGCCGTCATCAGCAACTACAACAAGCTCTTGAGCTCGCCCGGCGACCCGCTGATCAACTACGCGACTGCCCAGGCCAAGGCGCCCGGATCGACCTTCAAGGTCGTCGATACCTCCGCAGTATTCGACCATGTTCCAAGTCTCGCGACAAAGGTGTTCCCGACCGTGTCCTACGTCACCCTCCCCGAAACGAGCGGCCAGAAGCTGTACAACTTCAACGGCGAGTACTGCGGTGGGACTCTGGCCGAGGTTCTCTTGAAGTCGTGCGACACGTCCTTCGCCTCGGTCGGCGAAAGCCTCGGGCCGAAGAACCTCTATCTCGAGGCCTCCGCGTTCGGCTTCGACACCATTCCGCCGATCGACCTACCCACAGGCGAGACCGCAGCCTCCAACTTCCCACCGCCCCAGGACTTCGCCGGCGACACGCCGGGGTTGATGAAGTCCGCGATCGGACAGGAGAACGTCACGGCGACGACCTTGCAGATGGCACTTGTCGCGGCAGGAATCGCAGACAACGGCGTCATCATGACCCCGCACTTGTTGGACAAGGTCATCGACGGTGAGGGCAATCTCGTGGAGACCTATCAATCTCATCCCTGGCGACGGGCGACCTCGGCGGCTACTGCTGCGGCTGTCCGCCAGCTCATGCTGGGCGTCACCGAGAACCCGCAAGGCACGGCGTACGGGAAGTTCCCGCCGTACCTGTTTCCACCGGTCGCGGCCAAGACCGGCACAGCACAGATAAATGCGCAAGGTTGCGGAACCTACAACTGGCTCATAGCCACCGCGCCTGCCGGCGCCGGTGAGACGCCGACTGTCGCGATCGCGGCGATCGTCCCGATCCCGCCCGGTAGCTCTTGTGTGGACTCGACCGGCGCCCAGGTAGCCGGCCCTGTAGTCGCCGCGGTCATGCAGAAGGCATTGGCGATGCAACAATGAGCGGCACGCTCCCCCCTGATCGTGTACCCGGCCAGACCGGACGGCCGAATAGGCTGTCCTCGACGATGCCCGAGACCCCACCCCCGGTTTACAACGGTCGCTACGAGCTGAGCCGCCAGATCGCACGCGGCGGGACGGCGCAGGTTTACCTCGCGCACGACCTGCTTCTCGATCGTCCTGTCGCCTTGAAGATGCTCTTCCCGGAGCTGTCGTCGGACCATTCGTTCGTCGAGCGGTTCCGCCGGGAGGCACAAGCCGCCGCGAACCTGTCGCACCCGAACATCGTTCCGGTCTTCGACTGGGGCGAGGCCGACCGCACCTATTACATAGTGATGGAGTACGTGGACGGCGAGCCGCTGTCCTCGGTCATCCGTACCCAGGCGCCGCTGTCGGCGACGCGGGCGGCCGGAATCGCCGCCGATATCGCGAAGGCGCTCAGTTACGCGCACCGCCACGGCGTTGTCCACCGCGACGTCAAGCCCGGCAATGTCCTCATAACCGCCGACGGCCAAGTGAAGGTCGCAGACTTCGGTATAGCGCGAGCGATCGGCGCGAGCGAGAGCGTCACCCAGACCGGTCTAGTCATGGGCACCGCCACCTACTTCTCGCCCGAGCAGGCCCAAGGTCTCGGCGTGGACGGCCGCAGTGACGTGTATGCCCTCGGCGTCGTGCTCTACGAGATGGTGACGGGCCGCCCCCCCTTCACGGCCGACACACCTGTGGCGATCGCCTACAAGCACGTCTCGGAAACTGCGGTGTTGCCGAGCGTCATCGAGCCGCGGGTGCCTCGCGACCTCGAGGCGATCATCATGCACGCGATGGCCAAGCAGCCGCAGGCCCGATACGCGACCGCACAGGACTTCCACGACGATCTCGAGCGCTTCATGCGCGGGCTGCCGGTGCTGGCGCCGCCGCCGTCGCCGTCGCCGTCAGAGGTTGGATCCCAGACGATCGCGATCCCGGTCAGCCCGACGCTGGTCCTGTCGGCGACAGGCCTGGCGGTTGCCCCGACCGAGATCCAGGAGCGTGTGCCGCCCCCGGGCACAGGCTCCGGCCACCCCGAGTACCCGAAGAGGCGGTTCGTGCCGTGGGTCCTGGCTGCGATAGTGCTCGCAGCGGCTTTGGTGGTGATCGTCTACATCGGCGGTCGTTCTCTCGGGTACTTCGGCGGGGCGGTCTCGTTCCATCCGAGAGACGTGGTCAACATGCCCTATCGCAAGGCCGAGTCGTTGCTGCGCGGGCAGGGACTTGACCCGATCGTGACATTCCAGACCGGTAACGAACAGAGCAAGTTCTTGGTGACGAGCCAGGATCCAACCTTGGGTGATCTGGTGAAAAAGCACGACGAGGTGCACCTGACCGTCTCCAGGGGCCCGAACCCGATCGACCTGCACTACGTGGTCAATCTTCAACTCAACCAGGTAGAGGGGCAGCTCAAGGCGGCGGGATTCATCGTTCACGTTGTCTACGAGCCGCGCAACAGCGCAGTGATCCCCTCAGGCACGATTCTCTCCCAGAGCCGCCAGAGCGGGTACTACGCCTACGGAACGGCCGTGACCCTGACGGTGGCCCGTGGTCTGAAACTGGTCAAACTACCGTTCAACAGGGCGGTTGTAGGCCAACAGATCTCGGCCGTGCGCGATCTGCTCACCGCCGAGGGCTTCTTCATCAACCCGGTCCTCCAGTTCTCGAGCACCGTGGCCAACGGCCTGGTCATCACGACCGAGCCCGCGCCCGGGACCAAGCAGCCGCTCGGATTGACGATCACACTCGTCATCTCACAGGGTCCTGCTGCCATCGTCCCCGACGTGGTCCACAGAACTCAGGGCGCAGCGATGGCCCTCATCGAAGCCGCCCACCTGAACGTCGGCGTCACCCCGGTCACGATCCCCGGCATCGAGCCTCTCTATGTGACGGCCCAGTCCCCCGACCCCGGGACCCAGGAGAAGCGCGGCGCCACCGTCATGATCTCGGTCGAGCAGCCCAACGCGACGACGACCACGACCACTACGCCCTCAGTCTCGGGGATATCCAGCATTCCTTAGTGCCGGGGCGGATCGAT